>JAJFTK010000022.1 GCA_021372945.1 Planctomycetaceae bacterium
TTCAATCGAAAAATAGGTATGGTCATCAACCGATCCTGCGGATGCAAGAACCTGCGTTACCTCTTTCTAAACCTCAGACAGTTGGCAAAAAAACCGATTCCATTATGATCCCGTATCATCAAAATCCGCGGAGAACCAAAATTTTTAGGTGGCGGGGGCGAGGGATTGAGGCTCGGTCACTGCGGCGGGATTTAGACCTTGCTCGATGGCCCGGATCTTTCGCAATGCGCGGTTTCGGCGGACGTTGTGATGAAAGGCAGTATCGAGCCACTCTTTGAGGATTTTCTGCGCGGTATCGGCGTCCAGCCAGCGGTCCGCAAGACAGAGCACGTTGGTATTGTAAAGCTGTCGTGCCAGCCGCGCCTCGAACACATCATAACACGGGGCGGCGTAAAGGCCCTTGATCTTATTGGCTGCCATGCTCGAGGCCATACCGGCGCCGTAAACCAGAACAAGGCGGTCATAACCGCGTTTGAGCATCGCAACGCCGGCATTATAAACGCCGTCGGCACAATCGCAATCCTGGCAATCCCTTCCCATATCGATCACATCATGGTCAAGCAAAACCATGTAATCAATCAGCGACTCGGCGAGTTTTCGTCCCGAACGATTATAGGAGATCACGATCTTCATAACCATCTGTTCTTTCTTTGCGATAATACCGATTTATTATGCAGCGATGAATAAGGATAAACTTCAGGGAATAAGCCATAAACGTTTAGGTGAAATGCCTATCCTTGCGGATATCCGCTATCTTCGATGCTCTTGATCTTTCGCAGGGCCCGGTCACAGCGATTCTTGTGTTCGAACTGCGTCCCGAGCCACTCCTTAACGATGGCATGCGCCGTTTGCGGGTCAAGCCATGAATCGGATAGACAAAGTACATTGGTGTCGTAATCCTCGCGAGCGATATGAGCTTCCAAGGCTTCGTAACAAACGGCGGCGTAAAGGCCCTTGATCTTGTTGGCGATCATCGAGGTGTTGATGCCGCTGCCGCAGATAATAATGATGCGATCGACATTGTTGCTCAAAAGCTCCAAGCCGGCTTCGTAAAGCACATCCGTACATCCAAACTCGTCATCCGCAACCTTGTAAAAGGTTGAACTGTGCCCCAGTTGGATGACTAACCCATTGATTCCTTCTGCTATTCTTGCCCCCGTGTTATTGTAGGCAATCGCGATCTTCATCCGATCTTCCTTCACATGGGTATTACCAACAGTTTCCTACGCGACCTAAGTTATTTGTTCGCAGCGATTTAGTATTCTTTCAAGAGGATTTTTAAACAAAAAACGGCCATGGTGTCCTGCTGTTTCAGGACACCACAGCCGCGTATTTGGCGGGCAGTCCTCGAAGCGATCTTATTGCACGATCATCGTGAACTTGACTGCATCGGCGCAGATGGATGTGCGGTCGGTCAGCGTCCGGATCGTCACATTGTACGTCTGGCCTTGTTCAAACTGGTATTCGCCAAGCACGTTCCACATCCCGGCATTGAGCAACTGGTTGACGGTGAGGGATGCCGTGCCGGAGGCGTTCTGGATCTCAACGGGCGCGGCGGCGCTTCGCGAGCTAATATAGGTCCACCACATGGAGACCTGGTAAAGCCCGCTTTTTGCCGGGGTGAATTGCCACGTGAACGAGGCGTTGGCATCGCGGCAATAGACCGAGTTGGTTCCATACCAATCCGGCGCTCCGGATACCGGCCATGTGCCGACCGATGAGACCTGCGGGTCGGTGTTGTCGATGATCGTGTCCGCCGGCATTTCTACCGGCTCAAATCGTACCGCGTCGGCGCAGACGGCGGAACTGTCGGCGAGCGTTCGGATGGTGACGCTGTAGGTCGTCCCCGCGCTGAACAGGAAGCTTCCCAGCGAGTTCCAGGCGTTGCCGCCCGTCTGCTGATTGACGGTCAGGGATTCTGTTCCGCCGGCGTGCTGAATCTCTACGGGCGTTACTGCGCTTCGGGACGAAAACTCCGTCCACCACATGGAGACGTTGTAGAAGCCGGTCGTATCGGGCGTAAAGAGCCAGGTGAAGGAACAATCGGCCGTCCTGCAATACAGCGAATCGGTACCCCATGCGTTGATTCCGCCGGAGACGGGCCACGTGCCTACGCGCGAGGTATTGGGATCATTGTTGTCGATGATGATGCCGCTGGGCGGCGGCGGAGGCGGTGGAGGCGGCGTGGAGGTCTTCTCGAACATGACCGCATCGGCGCACACGCTGGAATTATCGGTGAGCGTGTAAATGGTTATGCGATAAGTGGTGCCGCCGTAGAACGGGTACTCGCCCAGCAGATTCCACATCCCCACGTTGGTCATCTGATTAACCGTGAGGGACCCCGTGCCGTCAACGTTTTCGATCTCCACTGGCGCGGCGGTCGAGCGTGAGGTGCTGTCGGTCCACCACATGAACACATTGTAATAGCCGTCTTCGGCTGGGGTAAATAGCCACGTGAAGGAGGCGTTGGGCGCCCTGCAATAGACGGAATTGGTTCCGTAAGGGTTCAGACCGGCCGACGCGGGCCACTTGCCGACTATTTCCGTTGTGGTATCGGTGTTGTCGATAATGAAACCAGTTGGCGGAGGCGGCGGCGGAGCGGTCGTCTCGACAAACCGTACGGCGTCGGCACAGATACTCGACAGGTCCGTAATAGTGCGAACAGTCACTCGGTACGTCACCCCCTCGTTAAAGAGGTATTTGCCAAGGACGTTCCACATGCCGCCGTTAAGCTGTTGGTTGGCGGTCAAAGACTGCACGCCATCGGCGGTCTCGATCTCGATCGGAGCGGCGGTGCTGCGCGAGGAGATGACCGTCCACCACATGGAGACCTCGTAATTACTGGTCTTGGTTGGCGTAAAGAGCCATGTGAAGGAGGCGTTGGGCGCCCTGCAATAAAGCGAGTTGGTGCCGTAGAAGCCCGCTGCGCCGGAGGCGACCCAGGAGCCAACGCGCTCGGTGGCGGCATCGGTGTTGTCGATGACGGTCTCATCGGGCGGAGGCGGCGGGGCCGACTGTTCAAAGCGGACCGCATCGGCGCAGATCGAGGTGTTGTCCGCCAGTGTGCGGATGGTGACCTGGTAAGTTGTGCCGGCGTTGAACAGGTAATTGCCAAGCACGTTCCACGTGGCGGAATTGGCCAATTGATTGACGGTGAGCTGGGCTGTGCCGCCGGCATTCTGGATCTCTACGGGGGCCGCGGTGCATCGCGAGGTGGAATCGGTCCACCACATCGAGACATCGTAATAGGCGGTTTCGGCGGGCGTGAAGAGCCATGTGAAGGAGCAGTTGGCGCTGCGGCACCAGACCGAGTCAACGCCGTAGGGATTGACTCCGGCCGAAGCGGCCCACGTGCCTACGCTGGAGGTGTCGGCGTCCCGGTTGTCGATGATCGTACCCGAAGGCGGCGGAGGCGGCGGCGGGGGAGGCGTCGCGGTTTTTTCAAACAGGACCGCATCGGCGCAAACGCTGGAATTATCGGTGAGCGTGTAAATGGTTATGCGATAGGTGGTGCCGCCGTAGAACGGGTATTCGCCCAGAAGGTTCCACATACCGACGTTCGTCATTTGATTGACTGTGAGCAGGGCCGTGCCGTCGCCATTTTGGATTTCCACCGGCGCGGCGGTAGAGCGCGAGGTGGAGTCGGTCCACCACATGGAGACATTGTAGTAGCCGTCTTCGGCGGGGGTAAACAGCCACGAGAAGGAAGCGTTGGGAGCCCTGCTATAGACCGAATTGGTTCCCCATGGGTTGAGGCCGGCCGAGACGGGCCAGGAGCCGACCCGCGCAGTCAAAGCGGTATCGGTGTTGTCGATGATGGTGCCGGTGGGCGGTGGCGGCGGTGGCGGCGTCGTGGAGGTTTTGAAGAAGCAGACGGCATCAGCGCAGATCGCGGATCTGTCGGCCAGGGTCCGGACGGTGACCAGGTATGTGGTCCCGGCGTTAAAGAGGTATTCGCCCAGCAGGTTCCACCTGCCGCCGCTGGTCTGCTGATTGACGGTCATCGATGCGGTGCCGTCTGCGTTTTGAACTTCGACCGGCGTTACAGCGCTTCGGCTGCTGAACTCGGTCCACCACATGAAAACCTGATAATAACTGGTTTCAGTCGGCGTAAATCGCCAACTGAACGAACTATTGACGTTGCGGCAATAGAGCGAGTTCGTGCCGTAAGCGCCAACACCGCCGGAAACGGACCAGGTGCCGATGCGCGAGGTGTTGGCGGTGTCGGTATTGTCGATGACGGTAGTCAGTTCCGGAGGCGGCGTGGTCGCCGTCGTGAAGCGCACGGCGTCGGCGCAGGTATTCTGCGGGAAGACGCCGTTGCCGGTGATCGTTACACTGCCGGAGGTGTTGAAATAATACGTGCCCAGCTTGACCCACAGGCTGCCGTCGATCTGCTGATTGACGGTGAGCGACGCCTGGCCGGAACCATGCGTGATGGTCACGGGGGCGGCATCCGTGCGCGAGGTGTACTGGGTCCACCACATGAAGACATCATAAAAGCCGGGATCGAGCTGATCGGTCTGCCACGTGTAGGTGGCGCCGTTGCGACCCCACAGGCTGTCCGTGCCGTAAGCGCCCGTGCCGGCCGAGACCGACCAGACGCCTGTAAAGGACGTCCCGGGCTGGCCGTTATCGATGATCACGTCCGCGGCGCCCGGGGAGAGCCCGACGAAAAGATTCGTCAAGAGCAGCAGCAATAAGCAGGTGTAACCAGACGAGGTACGCATTGCAATGGTTCCTTTCTTTGCAAGGGGGTTGATGTAAGATTTACGTGTCCGCCAAAAACATGCACCTACTATCTGAAATATAGCTATCTGCTTCAAGGCGTTTGTTACTTAATTGATATTCACTGAAAGCACATTTTAACATGAGGCATAATGCTGAAGGTATGTTGCTTAACTGCGACAAGGCATTTTGCTCGGTTGTTAACAGCACTTCAACCGACAGGTTCGACTAATTCGCATAAATATATGAACGGAGGTTGCAGGTCAGGTGATCAATTCACAACCATTGAAAACTTTACCGCGTCTGCGCAGACGGCGGAGCGGTCGGGCAGCGTTCGGACGGTTATCTTGTACGTCAAGCCGGCTTCAAAACCGTATCTGCCGAGCGTATTCCACGTGCCACCGTTTATCTTCTGATTGACCGTCATGGATGCCGTGCCTGCCGCATGCTGAATTTCCACGGGCGTCACGGCGCTGCGCGAAGAGAACTCGGTCCACCACATGGAGACGTCGTAATCACCATCTTGAGCGGGCGTGAAGAGCCACGTAAAGGAACGATTTGCATCGCGGCAGTAGACACTGTCCGCGCCATAGGGATCGGCTCCGCCGGAGACTGACCAGGTGCCGACGCGCTGCGTGGCGGCATCGCGGTTGTCGATAATGATTTCCTGCGGCGGAGCGACTACCTTTACGAAGCGCACGGCGTCGGCGCAGGTGCTGACCGGGTAAGCGCCAAGGGCGGTGATCGTGACCGAGCCGGTACCGTCGAAATAGTATGTACCCAGGCTGTTCCACTTACCGCCGTTGGTCCGCTGGTTGACCGTGAGGTTTTTGGTTCCGCCGGCGTGAACGACGGCAACGGGCGCAGCGCTGGTGCGCGAGGATAATTGCGTCCACCACATGTAGACTTCATAATTACCGGCAGGCAGCGAGGTTTGCCAAGTGTATGCGGCTCCACCGCGTGCCCACAGGCTGTCGGTGCCGTAGGCGCCAGTTGCGCCCGATATGCCCCACGTGCCGGTAAACGATGTGCCGGGGTCGCCGTTGTCAATGATGATGTCGTCAGTTGACGATTGTATCAGCACGATCTTGGACGTGGGGTCTCTTGTGAACGCGACATCGAGCGGATCGCCGTTTTCCAGTGTTCCGGTGATTGTGCCGGAAAGCGCGGTTACCTCGCCAAAGGGCAGATTGAAGGCTGAACCGTAGATTTCGACAGTGGCGGCTGCGCTGTCAAATTCACTGCCGACAGTTAGATTCTGAACGTTTCCGCCTTTTATTGTAACCGTGCCTGTGCTATACGCGCCGAGCGCTCTGACGGAGCCTCCGCAAATTTGAACCTGTGCGTCGTCAACGCAAGACAAATGGCCGACTGAGCCGCCGCTTATTTCGACCCGCGACTGCCCACCAGCTTCTATAGAACCGTCCACTGAGCCGTCGTTTATTTCAATCCGCGACTGCCCATAAGCTTGTATATAACCGCTGCCGCCCCCACCTTCAAACTCTCTGATGGTGCCACCGTTCATAACGAAGCGCGAGGTGCCACTGGCTGACAGGGTATTGATGGAGCCGTCATGAACGTATACCTGGCTGTTACCATCCATAGTAGCGAAATCCATGCCCCAAGGCAGGCCGGTGATTACCTCGCCCCCGTAGATATCGAGACGGCTATTGCCGCTAACGCCAAAAGCATAACTATAACCGCTATACATGTTCACCTTGCTGTCATCGTCCGCGTCAAAACCCCAAGAGAGCCGGCCCCAGATGTTCAGAATACTGTGCTCAAAGACTGAGACTGTATTCCATGAGAGGGGCTGGTAGGTGCCGACCTGGCCGGATTCGGTAATGTTGAGCGTTGTCGGCTGTTCGGTGGGGCCATCGTAAACGCGGTAGGTGTATAGGACCAGCGAGTCGATTTCGTGTGTCAGTCCATCGGCGTAAACGATTTCCGCGTCAGCAGGCGCAAAACGGACAGCGTCTGCGCAAACGGTTGTATTGTCGGCAAGCGTGCGGATAGTGATTTTGTATGTTGTGCCGGCGCTGAATGAATAGTCGTCGTTGCCGAGCAGGTTCCATTTGCCGCCGTCTCCACGCTGGTTGACCGTCAGGTATTGTGTACCGCCGGCGGTCTCTATTTCGACGGGAACGTCGGTTGAGCGCGATGAAAACTCAGTCCACCACATGAAGACGTAGTAGTTGCCGGATTGGGTGGGCGTAAAGTGCCAACTGAACGAGCAGTTGGGGGCGCGGCAGTAGAGGGAGTCTGTGCCGTAGGGATTTTCTCCGCCGGAGACGGGCCACGTGCCGACGCGCGAGGTGAGAGCGGTATCCGTGTTGTCGATGATGACCTCGGCGGGCGAGGTGTCGATCAGGATGATCTTGCCGGTCGAGGCTCTTGTGAAGGCGACACTGAGAGGATCGCCGTTTTGAAGGGTGCCGGTGATGGTGCCGGATTCGGCGGTGACTTCGCCGAAGGGCAGGTTAAATGACGGGCCGTAGATTTCGACGATTGACTCATATAAACAGTCAACCGCATCGATCGATCCGCCCTTAATGACTGCACTTGCAAAATCTGTAAGCTGCAACAGACCATCGACTTGCCCGCCGGTCATTGTAAAAGCTGCGGATTCATAGAGGGCAATCTGCCCATCAACGACGCCGCCATGCAGGTTGAATTTGCTATTGTCGTGCAGTATGATCCAGTAAATACCCTGACCGACTTCTTCGGCAGAAATATTTCCTCCGTACATGTCGATCACGCTATCGTGTTGTGCGAAAAACCCAAGCCCCGATGCGCCTTCATAGATGTTTGCTTTGCTTTCATTCTCGATGTTGAATCCCCAGACGATATTACCATAGGTATTCAGGATACTGTGCTCGGTGATTGAGATATAGCCTATATTCACAGTATCGGTGCCAATCTGCCCGGTGGGGGTGACGGTCAGTGTAGTAGGCTGAGACGAGGGACCATCCTTAATGATATAGCCGCTGTTGACGAGCGTGCTGATCTCATGCAGCAGCCCGTCGGCATAGGTGATCGTTTCGCCGGGAATCGGGGTTGAGGTCTTTTCGAATGCCACCGCGTCTGCGCAAACGGTAGTATTGTCCGCAAGCGTACGGATCGTCACGTCGTAGGTTACGCCTGCCTCAAACAGGTATTCTCCAAGCAGGTTCCATTGGCCGCCGTCGGTTTGCTGATTTACGGCTAAGGACTCTTGACCGTAGGCTGTTTCTATTTCGACAGGGGCGGCGGCGCTGCGCGAAGAGAACTCGGTCCACCACATGGAGACATTGTAGTAGGCGGTTTCGGCGGCTGTAAATCGCCAACTGAAGGAGCAGTTGGGGGCGCGGCAGTAGAGGGAATTTGTGCCGTATGGATTTTCTCCGCCGGAGACGGACCAGGTGCCGACGCGGGAGGTGAGAGCAGTGTCGGTGTTGTCGATGACCATATCGGGTGTGGGCGGAGTGACCGGGACGAATCGCACGGCGTCAGCGCAGGTGCTAATGGGATAGACGCCGAGGGCGGTGATTGTAACCGAGCCTGTGCCGTCCAGGTAGCCGGGAAAGTGGTATGTTCCCAAGCTGTTCCATTGGCCGCCGTTGATCTTCTGGTTGACGACGAGGTTGGTGGTTCCTGCGGAGTGGACGATTTCGACGGGCGCAGCGTTTGCGCGTGAGGATAACTGCGTCCACCACATAAAGACTTCGTATTCACCGGGGTCAAGCTGCCGGGGCAGCCATGTGTAGGCGGTACCGCCGCGGGCCCAAAGGCTGTCGGCACCCCAGGCGCCGGCAGCGCCTGAAACGCCCCACGTGCCGGTGAAGGATGTGTAGGGGTCGCCGTTGTCGATGACCAGTTCGGTAGCGGCGGGAGCGAACGCTGAAAGTGTGATGAACGCGAGAAAGAGAACGCTGGTGAAAGAGGATTTGGCGTGCATGGCTGCTTGTCCTTTCGTGAGAGGTTGAATCTGTTTCACAGGAATACCTGCCTGAATATGAACCAATCTTGACCATGAGAGAATTGTCCTTCAAGGCGGATGTTGCTGAATTGATATGAGCGACAAACACAGTTTTGAAGTGGGCAAAATACTATCGGGCGTAAGGCTGAATGCAAATGGCGAAGCGGCTTAGATGAAACCACAGATTACACCGATTACACAGATTATATCAAATTAAAGGTAAAGGGCACAAGTGCAGGACAGACGGTATAAGGAAGATAGAGTTAGACAGCACCAGCAGGGTAAAGCGACATAATAGTTTTAAAAAAATCTGGGCGGTTCTCATCAAATTCTCATATATGCTGCGGTAGAGTGTTCTTTGTAAGAGCAGTCGAACGACAAGATTGCTGAAAAATTAACTTTTTTGCAAGGAGTTGTCCAATGAGCACTAAATTTTTTGCACAGATGCCAATGATGACGTTGTTGACGGCGGCGGTCCTTTGTCTCAACGTGTACGCTGTCGAAGAATCGAAGGATCAGGATGTTACGCTGCCCGATGCGGTGACCGCGGCGATCAAGGCACTTTATCCGCAGGGCGAAATTGAGGAAGCCAAGCAGGAGGACGAAGACGGCCTGACGGTTTACGAGGTCGAGGTCGAGCAGGGCGAGATCGAAGTTGAATTGACCGTGACGCCGGATGGGCAGATCATCGAAGAAGAGCAGGAGATCGAGGTGAAGGATCTGCCGGCCGCGGTGCAGCAGGCTTTGACGGGCGCGACGGTGAAAGAGGCCAGCAAGGAAATCACGTATTACACAGTGAAAGACAAGCAGTTGGAGAAGCTGGCGACGCCGGAGATTGCGTACACCGCGGAGATCGAAAAGGACGGCAAGACCACAGAGATGGAATTCAACGCGGATGGGACCGTTCAGAAGCAAGAGGCCGGAGATGAAGAAGAGAAGGACAACGATAAGGATTAACCTCGAAGCAGTTAGATAGGATAACAGAAGCTGCCGGACGAATGTACACATTTGTTCGGCAGCTTTGTTTTTAAAGGTAAAGCATAAAAATACCCCCTCCCGGCTGCGCCGGATTCCCCCTTGTCAGCGGCAGAGTTTGGGCAAAATCTGCCGCGAGCCTGTCGAGGGGATGGCGGGGTACAGGAGGGGTTGAGTCCAAATCGCATGAATTGCGCATATACTATCTTGCTATCAGGGCAAAGTCCGAAAAAATTTCTTGTGCTTGTGGGGGCGTGAGTTACGGCAATGTCGGCGGTTTTCAAAAACGGAATTTTCGACGGAAACGCGCGCGGCCAAACGGAATGCGGAGAGAGAAGAAAATGAAAAAGTAAAAAGTTAAAAGGCAAAAGTGAGGACGAATGTAGTGCGCGACCCAAAGTGGCATTTTGCGCGGCAAGATGGCACACGAGCAGTGCGCAGAAAAACACCGGAAACATATAGAAGCTGCCATAAGTCAGCCGTCACATGTCCGGTATCAAAAAAAGTCTCAATTTTTTTTTATCTATGCCGTTGCCGCGATTGTCGGTCATGGACCACAATTGATAATCGCGGGTCACGGATCAACAGTATCTGTTTCTGACTCTGCACCTGGTATTGGATCTCAACGATCTCTGGCGAAACTGTCCTAGCACCCAACGTTTGGGCCAAGGGGTAATCTCTGCCGGTCAACCCGTAAATGCCATCGCCTAACAAAAAGTTTGGCGGGTTTGTCCCGTCGATCCACAGCCTGTCTAACTCAAATCGGCCATGCTTGGCCATATCCTCGTTAGCCTGGCGAATGAGCTCCATCTGTGCGTTAAGCTTAGAGGTGTCGTCCACGTCCCAGGCAGCCAGGCTGCCGGAATAGAAGGAGCTTGAACTGCATCGTTGCTGCAGCAGATAGCGATCTGCGTAATCATAGATACGCGCCTGAACAAACGGACTGCCATCGTATACGGTACTATTCCTATAACCAAGCCGCTGATCCATCTGGACCGTCGCGGTGATCCGAACGCGGGTTTTCCATCGAGTGGTTTCTTGCCCCGCGATGAATTTAGAATGCCTTCCATTATGTTTGTCATCCGCCAAGCTGGTGAAATAGTTGATCTCCTGGCCAGTATAGTCGCCGGCAGCGATGTTTGCCTTGCTGATATCGACGATCTCCGACAGGTTCGGAATCGTCAGCCGAATGGCCGCCTCATCTTTGTGCAGCTCGTACGGACAGGTCAATTCCTGCCAGGTGGCACCTCCATCACGAGACCATTGAACCCGTGTTCCAACGGAATTCATTGAGTCTTTATCTAGCGTTAAACACGGTTTAAAAAACCGTCTAAATGGGCCATAAAGTTTTTTCCCGGCACCATCTTTGATCAAGCTATCGGGGATGCCGACGGTCGTAAAATCAAATACGTTGCCGCGATCATAATCGCCGCCGGTGTATTTGCCTGATTCATTCAAGGCCCACTTGCGACCTGCGTCCTGCAGGAAAGAATCTCCCTGGGCATGATGATATTTGAAGAAGCCCAGGCTATTCGGATTCGTCTGGCTCGCAAGAGCGGATTCCGTGTAGAATAACCCGGATGTACCGGTGGCAGGGATGTGTAACTCTGAATCCTTCCAGGCCGGGACCAATTCGGCAGTTATTTCGAAGCGGTGCGGAGCGGCCAGGCCGAGCGGCTGATTAACCACCGGATCGATGTCCTCGGTCAAATCCGTTGCCATCACCATTTTCCTGCCCTCGGCCACGGCCGCTGTGATGATCTCGGCAAATGCCGGTGCATGCAGCGTATGCAGCAGGCACGGATTATAACTGCCTTGCATATATACTCTGGATGATCCAGCGGCAATCCCGTTCTTGTAAAACACCCACAGCGGGCCGGCCATTGAATATTCTTCCCGGAACGTCCAGCCAATATTGTCACAGATTAACGCGACGCCGTCCGTTACGCCCAGGCCGTCGCAAATAATATCATTTAAAACGATGTCAAAATCCGCGTGAGACAGGCCCGGCAGGTCAAGGGGATCAATGATTGAAACAATTGAAGGAACGCCGTTGTAGATTGGACTGAGCAGCAGATTAATTGCCGTGCCTGCGGTCCATGGAGAACCGGTGTTAGTCTTTTTTATCGAATCGCCGAAAACGTGAGTTGTGAAATTTGACGAAGTAAATTCCACGGAATCCGGGTCCATGTTATAGCAGCCATCCGGGTTAAAGACGCATCGACGTCCGCTCATGAACGTCGCCTGGGCCTTTTTCGTCAGGTCTGCATTGTAGTCATCAGCCCCGCGAGCTACCTGCCCGTAAATGGGCGAGCAGCGATTGTATAGCCAACGGTAATCCATGCAGTACATTCGGGTCCACTCCCTTGCCTTTGGCTGATCCTCTGGATCGGTCGCCTCGGAAGAGGAATAACCGCTGTTAAAATTGACAATAAAGCCCTGAAACAAAACAGTACTGTTGTAACGCAGGCGAATCTGATAACCCCAGATCACGCCTCGCGACACATTCCATCGCGTATCAGACAGTTCAATCGTGGCGGTGTTCGATTCGCGACCGGGCCTCAGCGTTATGTTGGTGACCATCGCATTACTAAGCGCCGTCCAGTCCCCAACAACTCCATCGCGCGAACACCGCCTGTATTCGCATGTGATGAATTTCGCTAATCGCATTAATTGGTTCTGGTCCGCCATGATACCCTTCTAAATGAGGCACCTGAAATAAGCCACAAAATGCACAAAACATGCGCTGCCGTTCCAGCGGAACAGCTTCTGATGGCCATCAGGTCCCTGTGACGGCACAAGCTCTATATGATCGTAAACGGTATTAGCATACGACTCCGATCCATACGTCCAGGTGTCCTCAACGGCGTCCCGGTAGGTTGCATCAATCGTCTGAATAGCCGTCCCCAGTCCAATACGCGCCAGGGCATAGGTGGCTGCCGTATAGCGCATGATGCCGGCAACGACGATCACAGATCCTCGCGTCCCCAGCTTCATGCCCGTCACACCGTGCGCACCTGCATAGCCATTGTACTGCGTCTGATTGCGCCGCATAGCGGGATTGACCGAGATCTCATTACCAAACACCGTCGTAAACGCCTGGGACATCAATAGCCTCCATTCGACCGGACGGATGCCGCCGGAGGCTTATCAACGATAAAAGTGTTATTGTTATAGGTATTATTGATCGTTATATTCCCGCCGCCCTGGCCGTTGCCCCTAGCTATGCCCATCAGTGCTTCGTACTGGCCCTGCGGTCCTTTCCGTTGCCATGCGGCGACGAACGGATCAGAATAACCCTCCGACCACGCCTGCCGCTGAGTGTCGCGGACAGCCTGTCGTTCCTCGTCAGATAAATTGCCAAGCCATTGCTGATACGCAGCGTGTTCCTGCTCGACGCCTTTCGGCGTGAAGAATTGATAAAGCCCCTGCCGTACGGGCTGTCGTCGCTCTAGAACCTTACGATACTCCTCGCCCTGGCTGCGGACTTCTGCCCTAAACGTTTCCTCAGCCGTTACGTCCTGCTTGGCTTTATCCTTGGCGGCCTCGCTGCCGGCTGTGATCGCTTCGAGCGTGTAGAGGTAGTCTTTGAATTCTTTGTCCTCATCCCGGACGCCCTCTGGCCCACGTGCTCGTTCAAGGGCATTCTGGACGGCCGACCGGTCCGACGTCATCAACTTCCAGACGCCCTTTGCCCCGCCGCCGTAAACTTCCTGGAGCGTCTTGTAGGCGTCCTTCTGGCTCATCGAATCCACTCGGCGATCTAACTCGTTATATAGCGCCAACGGATCTTCGGCGAGCTCCTTCTTGATGCCGTAGTCTTTGATCGCCTTCTCCGTTTGCGCACCCGCTATTGCCTCAAACGTTGTTGCCGGCATGGCACTTCGCATCCTGCCAGCCTCGCCCCTGGATAGTATGCCGACGTTGGCAATGGCTTGCTCTGGCGTCCATCCCATCGCGCGTATGGTCGGCATGCCCCGCCCCAGTGCCGCAATGACGTCATCTTCCTCCAGGCCTGGGACCGCAGACACCATCCGGCGAAACTCGCCCTGTCTTGCGGCCGTGTTCATTCCCCAGCCCGCCATGATATCGATCATTGCGGGTGTCGCCTGGCCACCGTGCAGTGCGCCGAAGGAGAGCATCCCCCGTATGCCTTTCTCGAACTCATCATCACGCATCGTGTCCTTAAACTGGCGGTTATAAGATGCGATGATCGGAATACCCGTTTCTTTCGACACTCGCGTATCAGCCAGTAGTTCCGTGCTCTCCTTTACAACCTGCTGTCGACTGGCCTCGTCGCTTGCACCCAGCACGTCAAATAGGTCCTCATAGGACTTGCGCAATTCCTGCACCTGCTTGACGGCCTCGTCATTTTTGGTCTTCAGGTCATCATAGAATTTAGCCACAAAGACCGCCGCAGCGACGAAGGCTGTCGCGATGGCGGACACCTCATTAACCACGGCGAGAACGGCTTTTTTGACAGCCGCGAATCCGCTGGCCATTTTAGAACCGGCCTGCTCGGTCTTCTGACTGGATTGCCCTGCAGCATTTCCGATGCCAGACACCGACTTAGCAGTCTGATCAAGCTCCTGCCGCGACTGTTCGGCACCCGGAGTTTTGACACGTATGTTGATATCTTTGTCGGTCATTTAAATGCCTGTTAACAGAGGCTTACGCAGCATCTTCCATCACGATGATCTTATTGGCCCCGGCAATGGTCAGCGGCGTCGCCAGGCTGTTGCTGATGATATAATTAGCGGTTGTCTCGGCGTACTGCTGACGATTGCCAACCATGCGGCGCGAGCACGTGGTAAACATCACGCCAGCAACGGTCACTTTCTTGTTCTCCGCTCCACTGGCCATCTTGCCTGACAACACGAGACTTGCCCTGGCAGCAGTCAGCAATTGAGCCTCTTTGCCGACCGTGGTGGCAACGCTCGAATCCTGGAACGTCAAAGATCCATCGGCTCGTCCGCCTGCAGCGCCAAGCTCGGCATCCACCGAGGTGTAACCCAACGCAGCGCCAACAGAAGACTTGGCCAGCTTGAGGCCGAGGTGGAACCGGAACGCCGAGACGCCGTAAATCGCCAAAACGCCCAATGCGGCCGAATCAATACGATACCCGCCTAATTCCAGTTCATCGCTCAATGTCGGTCCGGCCTGTGAGTCCATGAGGCTATGTACATCGCTGATCACCGTCGCTGCCGTGGCGAATCGGCATTCAAACTTGAAGGTGGCCGTTCCGTATGATCCCTGATTCCAGTTAAACTCGACGTCCCAAATCACCGGGCTGGTCAACGTATGCTTGAGCCAGCCTGTTGCGGCGGCTGCGCCACTTTTACGCTCATAAAACACATACGTTCCAATGGTACCAGCGAGCAGGCTGATCACGGTCATCCAGGACTGCGTGGCACAGACGCCTCTTACGTATTGTGCCCCTCGATCCACAACCGCAACCTCCGTCCCTTCGACCGAGGACTCGGCTATTTCATCATATCCCTCGTCGATAGCAATCGACATTTCGCCGCCCTGATCTACGCCATTGATCACGCTGCCCATTAGACCCAATGTTTTTTCGTCAGCCATGTTTTATCTCCATGCTTCGTTTATACAAACCGTTCCGCCTCGAAGAGCATCTTCACGCCATGCTGTTTTGGTATATCGATGATCTCCTGAGCGCCTTTATAATAAAAATCTCCCACGCCCAGGTTCCCGCCTGGGCATTGCTTCTCAAGGGCAGCGATGACCAGGACACGCAGTTCAGCCGTCCCAATCGTCGTCGCGTTACCCAGCCTGGCTGCGCCACCCTCTTTAACAGACTGCTGAGCCAGTAGAACAACCAGGACCACTTTGTGGTTCAAGGCCATGCCGCCTTCGCGGTCCACATCCTGAACAGGTTGTTCGCCAACAAATGCGCAGGGGGCGTACTTGTCTAAATTTGACAAACCGCCTTCGGTCGCCGAAAGCTGGTGCTTCCACTGATCGGCCGTCTTAAAGACACCCAGCATCGCGAGCCGGCCGGCCGCCCATTTTTCAACCTCAACCACGGTCGGCATCGATGGATCATGCAGATAAAAAGCGACTATGTTAGACGGCTGCGGAGTTGCTGATTCATCGGTGACATAAAACTCATACATCGTGGCTGCCGTCAAGTCGGCGATCACAACAGGACTGCTGTCATTGGCTGCCGACCCGACAACCTGCCAGGCGTATGAACCTGCCTGGCGTCCATACACGGTGATCGCTCCATCGCCTTCGACCGTTAGTGAGATTTCGCCGTCATTAGCGCCAATGGCCGTGATGCGAGGATAAAAGTCGTCAGCCCCGGAGACGTCCAGTGCGATTGTTTCATGCTGGATGGAATGACCGTACGGATTGACGTCATAACTAACGGAAAACGGCAGGATGTAATCACTGCTGATGCCGTCGATGATCGCATTGCTGAAACTGATCTGCAGCGTTCCCGATGTATTGACGTTCAGGCCTGTCAGCACCAGCGACGCCATTCCGTCATTGTTGCCAAACAGATTGATCGCATTGCTGCCGGACTTGGCCAGCGTGAGTGCCTGGCCGACACCATTTTTATAAAGCACCGCCGATATCAGAGACGGGTCGAACGCATCGTTATCGGTCAATAACGTTTTGCCGTCAGCCCAATCGATGAATTGGCCAACCGATATCGTGGTCGCTATATTTTGCAGTAGCTGACTCATCGCCCGCCTCCGTAGTGACGCTGAAGCACGGACACATCAATAAATGGGTTCATCCACGGGTACCATCGCACGTGGTTGATGTCGCTGATCGTTCCCGTCAGGCCGAGCTTGTTATCCGTAATGGTTGTGCCTGTTCCTTCATTGCACATGAACCTCACCGCTGAGGCTAGGCCAAATCCCAACTGTGTTTCGGTCAGGTCATTACGACCGGCCCATTCCATCGGAATACCACTAAGACTACTGAAGTCCATATCAGCAAAGACCCGCAGTTTATCGATGTCACCGTTGAACATTCCCACAATGAGGGGGGCGGCATTGGAGAAATCTCCGCCCGTGATTTCTAGGGGTACGGTCCAGTCATCCGCCTCTACTGCAAAATACTTCACGCCTTCTACCGTATACAGCTCGATGGTCACGTAATGCCAGGTTCCGTCATCGATGCGAAACGGATAGACGACCTCCCGGACTAGCCCTGTGGAGTCATATAAACGGCCTCGCGGCCTGCCACCGACCAGATCAACGACATAGCCGGGTCCCGTGTCGCCTCGCTTGGAGGCCAGCTTGCAGAACGCCTCACGCGTACGCATCCAGAACCGCAGAGCAAATCCCGGCTTGATGTCATAGTTCACATGATTTGCAAACGTCACCGTGCCCGGCCTATTAAATGCTAGAAAATCCTTCGGATGTGCAGCGACGTTGACCGTCACTGTCGCCGTCTGCGAGTCGCTGTAGCCGTCTGTGGCCTTAAAATTAAATGTCTTTTGCCCGGTGGATTCGCTGCCGTAAACGACCACGCTGCCCCAACTGCTTAGCGTCCAGGGAACCCGAGTTACGAAGCCGGCCCCGCTCGTGGGGTCAATCAGCGTTCCGCTGGCAGGCAGACTGGTAATAATGTACTTGAGCTTGCCCGGCGGGTTTGGATTGCCGTCATCTGCAGCCGTCAGCGAAATTGATTGCCACTCATACTGCACAGCCGAGACCTGTTGAGCATCGGCTGTCGGCGACACCATCGTCAAGACTGTTACCGTCGCTGTATCCATCCCGCCGCAGGGCGGAGCGACCGGGTCACTGACCGACCATAGAAATGAATCCGTTCCGGTCGGGCTGCCAAGCTGCACATATTTGACCTGGTTGGTTGTCAGGGTAAATGGCACAGCGGTGATCGTCACATCGGCCATCGTCGTCAACGTGCCGTACGCCGGCAGGCTGTCAATCCGGTAGCAGAGCATATCGCCGTCTGTATCCGTCGCCGTCAGGGTGATGGTTTTGCTCTCTCCCTGATTCACATACCCGGCATTGATATCCCTCGCCACGGGCCATGAATTATCGCCGCAGCCCTCGCCCCAGTGGTTCGCCAGGATCGCAAAGTCGGCAAGGTCCGTGCCACCATTGCCGTCCAGATCGCCGCCGTCATTCGTCAGCCAGCTATCCGCCAGAACGATCAGGTCAGGCAGTGACACCTGTCCATCGCCATCCAGATCGCCCGAGACGGCCACGACCTGCAGAGAGAGCAGCAGAAAGCAAATTGGATAGATCACTCGCATCCAAATCTCCACGGACCAAAGGAGTTGTTCTTGTTTGCACTTACAACTTCCTGCAGCAGCAGATTGTCGAATTGATATACCGCACCTGAAAAGCCGCCGCTTATAAACTCTACGCCGACCGACTGTGACGCCTGCGTTGCGATGAATTCAACCCAGGCTTTCCCGACGGTCAGCCCGTCGGGCCTTATACCAACCCCCGTGCCGGTGAATACAAAATCTTTGGCCATGATAGCGAACTCGTCGACCAACACATCGGTCGACAGCCTGTAAGTTTTACCGACTTCCAGGGTAACTGGTTGGACGAAGGGGAAATGTTCCCCGAACTCCCCTACAAAGTTCACCTCTGCAAAACCAGCGGCATTCCAAACGATTCCGCCGTTGCTCGCGGTCCATCCATCCAGAGATTCAGCAAAATCACTATTGACCAGTATGTTTTCCCCAAGCATATCAGGTTCCTCCATCAGCCACTCTTCGGCCAGGATTGAAAGGTCCAGTAAATCCACACGGCCATCACCGTTGATATCCGCCCGCAAGCCGAACGCCGAACCACACAACAAAAGGGTTAGTAAAATGCGCATGATTGTTCTCCTTTAAATAATGATTGTTAAATTTAGAGACATCATACCACATTTTATACTCATTTACCAGCGTATCATCCCACGCCAGACGATCGTGATCACGTCGTTCTCGGCTCCGGCAAAGGTCAGCTTGTCCAGGTTGTCGATCTTGAGTGAAAAACTTTCAGCCAGTGTTGTCGGCAGCGGCAACGTTTCTTCTTTACCAGTCGCTTGGACCGTTGCGCCGGTACCGGTGGATTGAAACATGGTGCATTCCTGGCACATTTGACTGTCCGGTGTCGCGATTCCGGTTGCGCCGATGGTGACCTTGACAATATCCCAATCGTTTGACATTTCGTTTAATTGTGGCATTCACGTATCCCTTCTAATCACTAATTGCGTTGGCGATTTCGTTTTGCAGAATCTCCGTCATACCGTCGGCGGCGATCATCGCTCCGTTGACCATGGCACCCGTCGGATGCGCGGTAACGGATGGAACCAGGCGAAATAGAAACAGCAGTTTGCTGCGTTCCGTCTTGCCTCGATGCTTCACGAAGAACAACTTGTCATTTACTTCCTTGATAAAACCGCCATCGATATTCAGAAGTCCGGCCGAATATTCACTCTTAAGCACCCCGGCGCTAGTCTGAGCATCATCCAGGGGAATCGACAGCAGGCGTTTTGTTTTTGGCTTAATCTCAAAATCAGGCCCGTCGCCCAGCAGGTATTTATAATCTTCAACAGCGGAGCTTGGCTGCACTCCGATAACGCCGACGAATTCCTCTTCCTTCCAGCCCTGAACGGCATTGGCCAGATCGTGCGTTCGCGGCTTTAATACCTGGCCCATCAACTGAAATTTAACGATGTGATCTGCGCCGAATATGACCGCCTTGCCCAGGCCGCGTGACGTGGCCAGGGACAACTGGTTCCCCGACGCCTCCATCGAAGCCAGGGTCTGCTGATAATCCGGTCCTAATTCAAGCGACAGCATCATCTATATAGTCCACCGTTTGTAGAATCGCTCCAGGAAATCCTTTACATCCGGCAGCAATTCCAGTTTTGCAAAAATACTAACTGAACCACCCATGGCCGACACGCTGGATAGGCCGATATCGTCGCGGCGCTTAAACCACAGGCTGGCCTGTTGGATCGCGTGCAAGTGCAAATCATCGGGCAATGCGATCTGGCCGCTGCCGGCTGCCGGTTCCTCGCCAGCCGGCAGATAGCCGCCCTTGTAGGTGACCTCAATCGCATCGAGACCGCTCGGCCAGATGCTGTTTATCCGCTGGATGATTCCCTTATTGGCGGTGCCGCCAATAACACGAAACTCCGTTCCCTCCACAAGGGCCTCGGCATTCGTGAAATCATAGTCGCCATACGTCTCTTTGATCGACGTGACGGGCAACAGGATCGGATAGCGTTCCACAGAAATCAGTTTACTTCCACCCGGATAATATTCCGTCACATCGTCATCTGTTAGCAAAAGCGTCCGCTGCGTTTCACGATCAAAACGCGCCGTGACACCCTTGGCGATGTACTCCAGGATGGCATCGTATTCATCCGTGAGCCCCAGAAACGTCTTAATGTCTGTAACCGTGCAAAGCATTGTTTGTCCTAAAAAGCCGCCCGCCATCAGACGGGCGGCCTGCTCTTCTTCTTGGAGCGATGTTTACGCCATCACGTGCGCCGCGAGGCCTCTCTCGGCGGCGGTGACAGGGCCAGTGTCGAGGCCGTGCAGGATGGCGATTGCGCACAGGGCGGCTCCGTTAGTGGTCGCCCCGGCATTCAGCGCCTTGGGCCGGACAAAACGCTTGCGAACCGCACGCGTGAAGTTCACATCGATCTGGTACAGCTTGTCGTCACCGGTATTCGGTATCACAGCGGCCAACTCGGCGTCGGGGATGACCGACCAATCTCCGGCGGTCACGGAATTCGTGTCGCATTCCTCAAGCTGCGGAGCCGTAGCAGTATCAGTCGTGCCGATAACATCGTCCATTGCGCCAGTAGCCAGCAGAAACTCCGCATAGCGGACGCCTGCGCAATCGGCCGCCGCAGGTCTGGCGAATGCCGCACCATCCGCGACCTGCGGAGGGATCAGCAGCACTTTCTTGGTTTGTTGAGACTCATGCATAAGCCTTCTCGCTTTCTTTTTTAAGAGTCATTTTTGTTTTGAGCACCGTATCAGCACAGTGCAACGATCAATCTTCTGAAGTTTTCAAAAGCCGCCCCGCCTGATGCGGGGCGGCCGTTAAAGCAAACGCTTGCCACAATTATGTGGTGGTCTTGAGGGCGACGATGGTACCCGCCTTCGTCGTGCCGCTGGTTGCCACGTCGTGGCAGCCATACACATTGATGGCGATACGCTCGGTGCCCATGATCGCAACCTGTCGCTGCGTAAACAGGGCCGACCGGTCCTGCTCAATCGTCGTCTCGCGACGGTCACCGATGTAGACACCGCGTTTGAGGTTGCCCAGGTAGCAGCAGATCTGCCCGGACGCGGTCGCCGACGGCATCTGTTCGACAAACTCCACGGGACGCCCGCGAAACTTCTCGTTGCCGGTCACTTCGGCATTGATCATCTCGGTCAGCGCTGCGCCGCCGGCATCGTCCGCCAGGCCCAGCATGACGTTGTAATAAAACTCCGGCGAGCAGTACCACTTCAGATCGTCCTTTTTGGCACGGGCCTTGGGGTGAATCGCGCCAAGCATGGCGGTGAAGTCCTTCATTTTTAAGGCAGACCAGGAAGTACCGCTGCCAGACAAGAGCCCCTTCGGAGTGGTCAGGTTGGTAAACCAGCCCTTGATACCCATTCGGGCGAAATACGTCGATGTGCCGTCGCCCATAAACACCACGGCGTCTTCCTGTTCGGCAAACGCGGCGGCCATGAGTTCACCGATCACGCTGCCGAGCATGATCGCGGCATCTTCATCGAGCGTACGGTCCACAGCGCACAGCACGTTCCATTCCTGGGCATTCAGAGTCAGCATCCCAGCGGCGATTGCCTTGATATCGGGAGTCACCCCTTCGGCCGTGCATGTGACCGTCAGACCGCTGGTCAGCTTAAACGCACTGGCGGTATCCGAGGTCATCGGTATCACCATGGCGTTACGCCGTGCAACGCCGTATTCGCCGATCAGCATGATAAACCCATCGATGATCTGCGTCGGGATCAGCAGTCCGCCGGACGTATCGACACCGCCGGTATTGGCCTTCTCAACGGTATAGCCGCGAGCCTTCAGGGTATCGATGGCCTTGGTCGATCCCATGACGCTGCCCATGACATACAGACCAAAGTCCTGGGCCAGTTTGGCCGACTTCCAGCAGCCCTTATACAGGCCATCGAGTTGGTCGACGTTGCAGTCCTTCACGCCGCCGCGCAGCGTCTTGATCTCATCGGACAGAATCGTCAGATTCTTTTTAAGCTGTTCGACGTCGCCGAAGTTTGCCTTCAGCGTATCCATCATCTTCTCGCCGAGCGACTTGATGAAATCAGCCTTGTTGAGCAGGCCCTTCTCGCGCTGCTCAAGTAGCTCATTTAACATCGCTTTCAATTTATCTTCTTCGTTCATAAGTTATTCCTCGATTAATGTTTTAACTGTCTTTACAAGCAACGCCATATCGGTCTTTGAATTTGCCTCACCGGACGGGTTTAGGGGATCACCGACAGAATCCCCTCCGCATCCGTTGGGATTGGTTTTTTCGATCAGGAGCGATTTCACGCCGTCAAGCTGCTGCTCGATGTCGCCTTTGATGCCTGCGAACAGTGAATCGATTTTGTCCGTCAGGGATTTAACGATGCGAGATTCCATCGCCGCAAATTCCTTGGTGATGTAATCCTTCATCGCTTTAGTCACCGCGAGGGCTTCAGGGTTCGAAGGCAGCGGAATGGCCGATAGTTCGTACACCTGGATCTCGTTATGCACCGTCGCGGATTTGCCGCGCACGAGTTTCGTGCTCCGCTTTTTTGAGGCAAAGCCGATGGAAAAGCCTTTCTGGAATCCGTCTTTATAAAGCCTGTAGTATTCATTGCCAAGCGGCGTATCGGCAAACTCGACCTGAACGTAGGTCCGATCTTTGTCCTGCCACCACTTGACCACCTTGCCAATAACAGGCGATTTACCGTCGTCGAGCCGATGCTTATGCCCCGCCAGGACGACGGGATTTCTCATATACTCAGGCATCGCCGCTCTGATGGCTAATGCCGACACGATCTCGCCATCAGAGTCCACAGCCTCGGAACTGATAACGGCGGTAATCATTCGCGGTTGTGCGTTAGCTGCCTCAGCGATCGCGTCGGCGGATTTACGCTCGTAATACGCCATTAAGCTACGATATGCCCAATCGTCCATTTAAGCCTCGTTTAAAAGGGTTTTCATAATGTCGTAATTGACAAATTTCATCCGGTCATAATCGTCCAGCGTAACAGCCTTGTTTTGGGCAAACACGGCGATTAACAGGCACCGGCAATTAGATACCATTGCAGCCGACCCATTCGGATCGCCGGGATACATCAGCTTTTGACCGCCGACCACAAACGGTTGGTTCATCGGGATTCCGTCGGCATATTGCCGCTCGGCCTGTCGATGTTCCGGACGGACGTCCTTATCGCGGCTGGTCAACCAGCCCTTCTTTTCAACACCGGCCTCTTCGAGCCCTGCAAATCGACCGCTTGATACCGCGCCGCTGGTTTGCGTCCGTGCAATCGTTCCCGCTCGTCCGCGACCAAAGGCACCGGCGGCCTCCGAGGCAAGCCGGTCCGTCAACTCCTTCAAGCCTTCCTGGGCTTCGAGCCCTTCTCGTAGTTGCCCGGATACCCACTTCTGCGTGTTTTCGTTAACCTTAGTGATATTTGTACTGGATATCTCAAGAGATCTGCGGACCGCCGATGACAATTGAGCGCGTTGCACCGCCGCCTTCAAGTTATCCGCCGCAAGTCCTGCCGTTTCGGTCAGGGTTTGCGCTGCGCCCAGCTTGGAAGCCTTTTCGAAGAAAACACGATGGATAACCTTGAGCTTTCCGTTATCTCGCTGCAGATCAAACACCACACGCGCCACGATATTGCTCGTATCGGCCTTGATAGCCTTTTCGCCCATGGCCGTTTGCAGTTTGGCGATCAACTCCTTACGCTGCTGACGGAACAATCCCCGCAGCGACTCCTGATATTCCTGCTCGATCACCTGCCAGGACGCCGCCCACTTTTGCCAGATCCGGTTCCGTTTGTCGTCTGCAGCCTTTTCGTGTTCGCAGCATTCCAAATGCTTGGCGATCCTCTCAATGATCTTATCCTGCGATTTTTCCTCCGACTCAGTCGGCTCAGGCGTCCCTTCAGGGAGATTGTCCCCGAGCTGATTGGACGTCCCATTGATAATCGAGCGCACCGTGACCTGTCCAATCGAGGTCAGCACCTCATCGCCCCACGGCTGCTTTTTATACGGCAGATCATGAGCCTCAATGATGTCATTGAGCGCGATGCCCTTATCCGTAAACGCCAGCACCTTTGTTGTCCAGTCCATGCTGGCTTCCTGGACTACTGGGTGCTGACTCCAGTCAAACCAGGCAAACAACTGCTGCCTCGACTGCATGGCCTTTTCGCGGGCCTGCCGGAAGGACTTGTGTCTCATCAGCGATTTGTAGCGAGCGTCATAGCACTTCGATGCTTTGTATTTCACGCAGCGAGTTTCGCTTGGATAGCCGCGCTGACAGAACGTATCCGTGATGACGGAGGCAAACAGCGACGAGATTGGCATCGCGGAATTAAAAATGAAATCGCGCATGGCCGGACCGCCCGAGTATTGCGCTTCCGTGACCAGCCCGACAAGCTCGGGACGAACGCCGATGGCAGCAGCGATCCGGCAGGCCTGGGCCTGGTCGATCTCGGATGCCTGCAGGTCAACCATCTTCAAGGCCAGCTGCTTGGCGGTCATGCCGCCGGTCAGCAACGCCGTGCTCATCGTCTTATCCGGCCCCGCGTAGCGGCTGTCAAATGCCCCCAGGATCGCCGAAATTTGTTCGGGGGTCAGATTAGCTCCCGTAGGCGCCTCAAGCACCACGCCCATCTCTGCGCCATTACGCATGGCCGAGGCGTTGCGGAGGATCAGGCTGTAGCAATACTGAATCGCGTTATCGCAGGCAGCCAACGGCCCAGTGCCATGGAAGCGATTGTGCGGGTTGAAGTTCCTCGTCTGGCGAACCTGCTGCGGGGTACAATAACAGACCCTCCCGAAATCATCGATGTACTGCCAGCGGTCCACCTGGCCGGCGGAATAGTTGAGTTGTTCGACCATCCTGGGGCCGCCAATGACGTCGTATGAACTATCCGCAATCGAATTATCAAAGCGAATAAACACGTCACGAAACAGGATATAATTGCCGTACCAGTCCGAAGCGAAACGGTCAAAGGGCTGATCTGGATTGCCGTACAATCGGTCATAGACGGGACCGGCCTCGACGATCTCTTCATCCACCGTCGATAATCGTAATGGCACATTGCCGCCGACCAGGACTGACAGCAGCTTCTCGACGCAGGAAAACACCACATCGACCTGCCGGTAAGGCATCGATGCTTTCTTTGCATCACCCATGGCCTGGCTGCGCAAGACCTTAAACACCTGCGCGATATTGACGCTCTTGGTCAGCCACCATGTTGCCGCTTTGTCGATGATGTTCATATCAACCTTTACGCCACATAACACATCGGAATATCAGCCGCCGTATTAGCCGCCTCGCCGCAAAGGGCGGCGGCCCAGAATTCATCGGAATGCTCTTCATCATGCTGCGTCGTGTCATAACGCACATTGCCGTTAGCCGAGACCGTCTTTTTAATTGCGTGAAAACTTTCGCGGCATTCGATATCATCCGGCAGCCGGCGGCGTTTATCCTGCATCTGGCCCAACAGCCGGGATGCCATCGCATCTTTAACCGGTGCCGAAAACCGCACCTTTTCCACCCGATAGGTTCCGAACCGCTCCTGCAATTTTTCGACGAGCATATCGCCCAAGCCAGTCGCGTCCCCGCAAGCCCGCACGATGTTGTATTGATTTATGAGATCCTCGGCCATTTGCTGCTGCGTGCCGTACGTCGCATTATGCATCCGGACAACCGCGCGGCAGATCAGCACATCGCCGACCAGTTCATCGATCCAGAAGACTGTTTTGTGTTTTGTACGGGCGATATCGAATCCCAGATAGAATGGACCCTTGCCGCATTTTGCAGCCGGCTGCAGGCAATCGGCCATTTGGCAGGCAACATACAGATCGTACGGAATCAGCGTCGACTCTTCCGTCGATGGGACACACATATATTCCTGGTTCCACTGATCTTCGTTGCGGCAGCGTGCCCGACAGAACTTCAGGAATTTCTCGCGCGCGGCTGGGTCCGGCTGCGTGAGCTTATAAACCTTTTCCGCCAGGCCCTGGTTGACGGCGTCGACAATTGTTGTCCGCCGATGATGCCAGGGCAGCATCTTCAGGCCGTCAAACGTCGCCTCGCCTCGCTGCACCTTTAGGAAGTTGGAAATAAAATAGCTGTTAAACAGAGAGCTTTCGCCGTTATGCGTCGATAGGATTTCAATGGTAAAGCCCCAGGTTGTTGTGGGGCTTGCCGCGTCCCACATCATGCCGGCGTTTTCGTGGAACGCAAATTCGTCCAGCACCACATCGCCGCCCTTCGACCGAAACCGCTTGGGATTGCTCGTCATGCAGTTGATCCTGCTGCCGTTCGGGAATTGGACGATATAGTTATTGCGTTTGATGACCTGGTTGTTGACAACGTCGTCATACGGTTCGAGGATTTCTTTGACGGAGGCCTCGACGATGTCACACCACATCCGGCAATATTGGGCGTATTCATACGCCGCCGAATCGTCAGCTGAGGAAAACCACAGATGACGCGGATAATCAATCAGGTTGCGGCGGCGGCAATGTTTGAAGCTGTTGGCATACGTGATCCCGATACGCCGGCTCTTTTCCTCCAGGACAGCCGGCGACTCGTCGAGGATATGGTCGACCTGATACGGCAAAAAATAGTTGTTTAGATTAACTTCAGTCATCAGGATTTCGTGATTCCCATCAGGACTTCATCGATACGTTTCTGCACCACCTTGGCAACGCCGGCGGCCGTCAGCGTTTCCTTGATCTCCCCCGAAGCCGTCTTGACCTTGGCCGCGATCTGCTCGCGGATGTATTTGTCCGACTTCATGATGAGTTTGCCCAGTTCGTTGGTGGAAGCGGACAACATCAAGACTTCCTTGGGGTCCAACTCATCACGCGACGCCAGATCGATCACGTGAGCCGTCAGCATCTCAGCGGCCGCCCGCTGCGTCTCACTGGCGTTCTCTTTCGTTACGCCCGCCATGGCCCGCTTGGCGATCCCTGCGGCCAGCCGCATCCGTTCGTAGGTCTGCAATTCCTTTGCCCATCGACCGACGGCTGACCGGCTGATTTTGTGTCCACAGAAAGCACAATACAGCGCGATATCTTCATAGCGAGGCTTGGCCTTGCCGTATTGCTCTGGATTGATATCGCTCTTTTCCCAGGGGAAGTCCTTGGGCCACTCCGCGTCCACAACCATTCGCGTGATCGTTTCACGCAGATCGGCGGGCAGGGTATCAATCGTGCTGTGTGTGCGTCGGGCCATTACATACCGTTGGGTCGCACGTCCAGACCCTTCTCTTTGAGAATCGCAGCCAAATCATCTACATGCAGGCAATCGCATAAACACGCGCAACCACCAGCGGTTACGAGATCCGCAATTTTGCCATTGCAGAAATCATTTCCTGGAGTAGCGTCGTGCAATACACCAAGCCTTTCAATTTTTCCCTCGTACCCGAGTTGAACAACTGTGTCGCCGTTTTTTGCCTCACGTCCGTTTCTGAAATGCATAACTGATCTTCCTTTCAGTTGTTTAAAGTTTCATTGCCTCATCGACCATGGTCTGTTCGGCGATCTCCTTACCCTCGGCGGTCAGGACGATGAGCTTGTCCATCAGTTCGGCACCCCTGTTGAAAATATTATCCGGAAACTCCAGGTAGCCTTTCTTCTCCAGGTAAAAGAGATCCTTGACAAAATTCTTTTTTTCATACGACGGCTCGATGTAGATCGCATGTTTAAACAGCGTACCGACCAGCATCCGTGCCGGAAACGCCTGGTTAAGCCGCTGCATGATAATTCTGCGAACTGTTCTGATCTGATCGGCCTGCTCGTTGCTGCCTGGCTCAATACCCATCATTCACCTCTTTTCATTTCCATGACAACCGCCTTTGCCACTTGCCCGGCAATCTCCGGAAGCTGCTGCACAATATCCAATCGCGTTTCTATCTTGGCCATTGAAGCGATCTGTTTTTCCTGGAAGCGCCGGGTGTAACCGGCCTCGCGAAGGGTGTCTTCCTTTGAGGCGTGGCTTTCGTCGCATTCCCGGCGGCATGTGCTGATCTTTTCCTTGATCTCCTCGATGTCCTCGGTGTTCTTTTCGATGGCCTTGCGGAATCCGTTAAAGATAAACATGGCCAGACTGCAGATCAGCGTGGACGCCAGCGAAGCAATCGTCGCGATAATCGGCCAGGCATCCGACCAGTTGATCTGCGCCAGCATTACAGGCCCTTGGTTCATTTAGTAGCCCTTCACCATGAATAGTTTTAGTTAAGACCGCCGGGCGCTGCCTTGGCGATCAGGATGTAGATGCCCACGCGAATGGCGTCGCGGATGATCTGGCGTTGCGTCTCGATGAGATCGAACTGTTTTTGATTGACGGCGAGGATCGCGGCATTGATCCGCTCCAGTTCGGCGATGAGCTGATCGCTCGAAAGGTGCTGCACGACAAACCGCGAGGCCTCGCTGATGCGGCCGTCAACCAGCAGATCCGTCAGATGTTGGAGCTGCGCCGCTGTGGCGTCGATCCAGAGATTGCCATAAATAACCGCCATGGGCTGGAGGTCATCGGGCAGCTTTGCGATTAAGTCCTGTAGCTTTGACATTTGTTTTTTCTCCGACAACGGTTTCACGGGTTTACAGATTAAACCCTGCACAGTTTATGCTGTTTGCATTTCGGGCAGCGTATCCCCGTCGCAGCGGCCCCGCGTTCCGTCTGGGCCGCAACCTTTTTCCAAATCCTCACCGTTTTGCCCGTTACCTTGTGGACAATCTCTTTTGGCCGGCTCACGTGCTGCCGCAGTTTCTTGTTTCCTGTCCATGAACAATTCTTGCAAGCCAATCGTGTCATCATTCGCCTCATTAAAGTTTCTTTGCGGTTCGCGGGGTTTCTAGTGATGAAAATCACGGCGCTTGGGTCAGGGCCTGGAGCGTGATCGCCGCCTGGTGCAGGCCATCTGTACAGGCCTGCTGGTCGCCCGCCTGGCATCGCGTGTCTAGCTCCGTGACGATGGGCTCGGCCTGCTGCAAGAGAAGCTGCTGCTCCTGGGTAAACAGGGGATTCGGACAGCCGGCAACAAACAACACCAGGGCGATCAGGATGAAGGGTACTGCTGCCTTGGCCGCTTCGGCGATCTTCTTGGCGCTGAAGGCGGTGATTGCATCGTAGCCGCCGGCACTCATCAGACCGATCGCCACGCCGACCATGATGCAATCGGGGAAGCCGACGCCGAAGAAACTTCCGGCGATACCCATGAGGATGCAGGCGTAAGGAATGAAACGCTTGTACTTCTCAAGCTGCGTGAACTCGCGGATGAACTGCACGATGATGCTGATGAGCACAACCATGTACATCAGACTTTGGGGAATGGTAACCGATTCCATACGAATCCTTTCGCAAAAGAGTTTTAAAGTCCTTTTCAAAACTGTTTTACGGAAGGCTTTTTAAACAAAAAAAGCCCGCCGAATGAGTTACCAAGACTCAGTCAACGGGCGTGATTATTCCCCGTGTGCGAAACCGAAATTTGTGGAAGAGGGTTTCGCGATTCTGGTTTTTACTTCATTGTCTTACTCCCAAAGACAATTGACTAATGGTCATTGCTTAATGATTAACTCGGCGGAATGCAAGAAAAAAAATAAATATTTTTCGTTTTAGCCTTTTGGGAATATTTTGGAGCCCTGACAGATCGCTATGATCAGGGCAATGACGCCAAAGGCGATTCCGCAGCCGATGAAATAGCGGCTGGTAAGCTTTGATGAATCGGGTTTTGCGGGCGCCGGCTGCGATTGAGCAATCGGTCGTGCCTGCGTCTGTGATTCGTTTGGCCGACGGATCGGATAGCTGCGGCTGGATGGCTGCGGCGACGCCACCTGACGCGGCTGAGGCCTTGTCTGCAGCCGCTGCTCGGCGAGCTGCTTTTGGTAATCCTGGTTGAGCTGCTGCCAGTCGGGCACGCGCGACCAGTCGGGTTGATTAAACTGCTCAAGCTGCGTGCCCTGAACGGATTTGCGAAAGACCAGCCGGCCCGCCGAGGGACGCTCTCCACCGCTTGGGGCATCCTGGTAATACCAGACATCGAGCGTGTTGGTCGACTCCGTGGCGATCGGGGCGCCGAGGAAACGCTGCGCCTGATCGGCGGTCATGCCGATGCGAATCTGACGCCACACAGCGGGATTCTGCCATTTGGCGGGGGGCTGAATTTCAGTTGTGATAAGTAGTGCTGATAAAAAAACAAGAGAATACATCCTTTGCCCTTTTCAATGCGTGTTCTCCCATCAAACCGACGAATCTAATGATGCCCATTGATGCAAATAAATCAACTGAAAATTGTCAATTTATGTTGCAATCAACAATCTTTACTTGTAGTTATATTTATTAGCGATGCCGCGAAACAAACAAAGGCACGGACACGCCCGAAACCACGGCAACGCTTGTGGTATCCTGTAAGAGGGAGACATCTCATGGACGCGCAAATCTATGATGGTAAAGAACTTATTTCTTGCGAGGACTTTTTTCTTTTAACCCTGCAATTGCAGCATCAATCAGACCCTTCTGCTCTTCCGTCAGAGTCGCCACAAACTCAGCCCGCTTGCGATTCACAACAGAGGCATCAATTCGTTGCCTGAGCTCTAATATTGCGGCGTTAAGATTCTCGGTGTGAGCCAATTTTTCGGCTGCTTGCTGAATTTCTGGATACATGGCCATGTAGAGGATGATGCCTGCGGCCACTTTCGGGCTGTAATCTCGTCCAGGACTGCACCATTCGGCGAAAAACTCATGCAGCACATCCGGGATATAATAACTTTTTTTGGAGATTTTTGCTTCCATATATCTCTTGTAATAACAATTACTTGCCGCAATTTCAAAAGAAGTCTTTAGAGTTTTTTAGAATTTTCCGCTTGCAAAGATTCCAGTCAAAGTGTAGCTTGGTCGATAGAGTTTTTTAGAAGTATTCGGAAGTATCGAAAAATGGCAATTAAATATTTCAATCTAAGCCCGCAAAACGATGCGACGCTGATCGCAAAACTCAATGCCGTTGCCAAGCATGAGGACCGGACGCCGCACGGCCTTGGAAAACTGCTGCTGGAAAAGCGGCTGGATGAAATCATTGCCAAAGAAGGAATCCAAATTGAGACCAAGGCTCAGCCAACGGATCTTGTTCCTGTGGCTGAGAGAACGGCCGGGGCGGTGCTCGTGGAAGACGCCTCCCCGGCATAAATTTTTAGCTGAAAACCACTGTTTGAGGCGAGTGCCCAAAGGCTGTGCGGCCGAAGGATGTGCACCTGGCGGATGCCGATCGCGATCGGCTGCAGAAATCCGCCCGCACAGGCCGGGCCAATGTCGCCACGAAATTAACAACGGCCCCGCTCGGTGCGGGGCAATAGCAAGGTCCCGATGGATCGGGATCAAAGAGCGGGGAGGATGCACGGACGCATCCATCAGTGCCCCGCCTTCTTGCGAACTCCAACTTCAGAGGCTGCTATGAAGTTTTCAAAGAATATAACACGATCTTACAACCCGCATGACCGGCTGCACGATAATTCGTGCGGGAAATTTCTACCGGCCAGGATAACGCCACTCATAGTTACGGCTGCCTACGTACCCTTGACGGGGTCCGGCCAGGCAGGCCCATTCGGCGACGTGGGTCGCTCAAGCGCCTGCGCGGCGTCCAGCGTTTCGGAATGCCGCCCGGGCGCGACTGTCATTATCGTATCACCCTCCTCCGACGGCGGGGACTTGCAGCGGTCCCCGCTGGTTTTTTGCAAACCCACGGCGGTCATGGATGCCGCCGATCAATCACCTCAATCGGGCCAGGGCCTGAGCGGCAGGGACGCTCGCCAGGCACGGCCCAGGAGGGCATCGAATTGTCGATTGACGATTGTCGATTGTCGATTGCACGGGAGGCGAGGCGAATGAGTAAGGCGATTGAAACGAACTTCCTGCATCGGATCGGGCCGGTTGTGATCTGCACTGGCATCGGCGATACGATGTACGGCGCGTACGCCGTCAAACCGAACGGATCGCTGAAGCGGCTGCAGCAAATTGAGCAGGATAAAAACTGGACGATGGTCTCCGCCCGGTTGGATATGTATAAGGGCAAAACGATCTGGAGGAAGCCATGTTAGTTTATGATCCACAGGCTATGGCGATGGAGGACATCCGCAAGGAACTGGAGCCCAAGAGCGAGCGGATCCTGCCGCTGTTTCGACAGACGCTGGCGATGGAAAAACTGCAGACGCTTTCGATCGAGCGGCTGCAGGCAATGTGCCGACGGCTGCAGACCAATATTGACGGCCTGATGGATAAACTCGAAAAGGCCGGGATCATCCCGCAAGATCTCACCACGAAGGATACGAAGATCGCAAAGGCAAAAATACACAGCGATGCGGAAAGACAAGAAACCAACCAAATATCAATACGCATATAAGCCCACCGAGCGGTGCAGCAATTGTCAGCATGACGAACCGTACAGGACGGAGTCGAGGTCTCGTATCCATTGCTGCAGCCTTTTTCACGATCGAGTAGTCAGCAAGAACAAGGTATGCAGTGAGTTTGTCGAAAGAGGCACGGTTAAAAACAAATTAACCACGGAATGCACGGAATGACACGGAAGAAAGGAACGAGTTCGTTTGGGATCATAATCGCGATGGTCTCTTGCATATTCGGCAGTCTGTCATGGACGTACCAGCACGAATATATGTTAGCTCTTGCTGTTGCTTTCATTGCCGTCGTAATGGGACTCGACGAGGATTATGAAGGCAAGCTGCGGAACATCATCAGCGAATACGGACGGCTTTGCGATAGCCTTGAGGCAGATATCAAGCTCCGAGACCGGGCAATAAAATTAATGAGCAAAAAAGCTGAAATGAGAGAATCTGCACAATCCGTGGTTTCGTTAAATTGAAAATAGAAAATCGACAATAGGAAATTGAAACCGGTATGGATGCCAGGGATACGATCGAGATGAGTGACGACTACACAACGATGAGCCAGGTGATGGAGGACCATGGTCTGACCGTCAAGTGGCTGGCCTCACAGATCGGACGTGGGCAATCGACCGTGTATAAATACCTGGCGGGCGAGCTGACCATCCCATCGATCGTGTGGCGGCGGCTTTACGCCCGGACGAGGGACCAGCGGATCCTGGACCTGTTTGCCGGCGAGATCGCGGTGGTTGTAGTCGAGCTGCCGGACTGCGGTGCGGGGCTGGATCAGGCAACACTGAAGGACCTGGTGAGCATCCGTAAGGAGGAGATCCAGGTAGAAGAACAGCTTCTAAAGATCCTCGAGGACGGGATCGTCGATTGTCGCGATGCGCGGAAGATCGAGGAATACAGGGTCCATCATCAGCGGATGATGGCGACCTGCTGCAGGATGTACCAAAAGGTCGTACACGAATTTGAAAGGAGTCGGAAACCATGAGTGCACCGCATTTACTGGTGGATCTGCCGTCCAACCGCGAGGGAAGCTGGAAACTGACCGAGGGGATCGTGTGCCCTCGCTGCTGCAAGCCGACGCGATATTTTTTATTGTTCGGACCGGCGCCGGACGAGTATGGACGAACGATCCGCTCGTACATCGGGTATTGCGATCTATGCCACAGCGAATTCGAGGTCACGCAGTTCCAGGTCGGCCAGCTTTGGCCGATGCACCGCTGCCGACTGGACGGCCAGGAATGGAAGGTGATCCAGCCGCTGCCCGAGCCGGTGGTGCAGACGGGACCGGGTGGGGATTACGTGCAGCGGATGACTGACGAGGATCTAAACGCCAAGTGTGACGGCATCATTGCCGCGTGCATCAAAAAAATCGGCGAGCTTGGCGATTTAATGAAGCACGCACGGGCCATTAAGAACTCATGCAACAAACCCTAACCATTTTAGAGGCCGCCAAGCTGCTGGGCGTCACCGAACGACACGTCCGGCGGATGTGCGTCAAGGGCAAACTGCCTGGTGCAGTCTGTTCGGGTGGCCAGTGGAAGATTCCGGTCACGGCCGACAGCCGTTTACTCGGAGTCAAGGCCCCTGAACAGCTTTCGCTTGACGTAGATCTGACGGATGTGCCCAAGCACAAACGCGATGAGGCGGTCCGTCGGCGCGGGATCATCGAGCAGGCCGAGCGATTTTGCGGCGTCGCCTGCTCAAACAGTATCGGCCGGGTCGAAGCCCTCCAGCGTTTTGCCATGGATCACCAGATAGCAATCCGCACCCTGCACCGATGGATGGCAGCGTATAAGCTGCGAGGCATCGCCGGCCTGATCGACTCACGCGGAGGAAAGACCTCCTCTGACGTGATCAGCCCGGAGGCCTGGAATGAATTTCTGGCGATGTACCTGACGGAGCAGCGACTGTCCATCAGGACCTGTTTAAACAACATCCTTTACATTGCCAAATCCCAAAAGAAAAACTGGACCATCCCCAGCCTGCGGACCATGCAGCAGTATGTAAACGATAAGATCCCGACGCCGGTAAGCGTTTTGAAGCGTGAAGGCGAGTCGGCCTATGAGTCAAAATGCGCCCCGCACATCATCATCGATCAAAACTCCGTCCAGCCCGGCCAGGTCTGGGTTGGCGATCACCATGAGTTCGACTGCTTTATCCTGCATCGCGGCAACTGGGTACGCCCCTGGATAACCGCCTGGGAGGACTACCGCAGCCGCAAACTCGTGGGCTGGCATATCTCGGTTGCCCCCAACTCCTCGACAATCCTGCGGGCCGCCAAACGCGGCATCGACCAATTCGGCCCGCCTGAATCCGTGAAGATCGACAACGGAAAAGACTACGACAGCCAGACCTTCACCGGTCAGACCAAGCGGCAGCGGCGGAAGGCGGTTCTATCTGCCGACGATTGTCAAACGGTCATGGGACTCTATGCCATGCTGGGCATCACGGTATCGTTTGCGATCCCTTATAACGCCAAGGCCAAAAAGATAGAACGCTGGTTTGCCACGCTGTGCGGCCAGTTCACCAAGACCCTGCCGACCTATTGCGGCCCGGATACAGGCCGCCGGCCCGAGGATGTATTTGAATACATGAAAACCGACAAAGCCAGGGCCGAAGCCTATACCCTGGAAACATTCGCCGCCCTGGTCGACCGGTATATCGCCATCTATAATGCCTCGGCGCACACCGGAGACGGCATGAACGGCCGCTCGCCGGACCAGGTATTCGGCCTGCGGGTCAGTCGCCGCGTCATCGATAACGACCTGCTCGATCTGATGACAAAGATTTGGTCGCCCCCGCTGACAATCGGCAAGAACGGCGTCAAGTTCAAAGGTTTCTGGTATGGCCAGTACAATTCCGATCTGCACGCACGATTTGGAAAGAAGGTCATTGTCGCCTACGATCCGGACGACATTCGATCCGTCGATGTGTATGACGCTGCGACGTACAAGCTGATTACGATTGCACAGCAGGCCACGCTAATGCCGTACGGTCCGATCAATGAAGAGGCGCTGCGCGAGGCGATGGCCAAAAAGAGCCGCTGTGTTCGCCTGGTCAAGCAATCCCGCCCGGCTGCCCGCGTGGCTGCCATGAGCCTGACCGATTTGACGCTCTCGGCCATGGCCGACAACGCCAAGCCGGAAACAGACCAGGCCGGCGAGCCGAACGTCAAACCTGTACGCACCCCTCTGGATGGCCAGGCGAAAGAACACCTGCGTCAACGGAACCGCCAGCAACTGCGCAAGGCCGCCGGTGCAGAGAGCCTGACAAGCCTTTCAGACTTGCAGATCGATCTTATTGATACACCGCAAAACAGTGATTTAAGCGGGTTTGAAATGGACCTGCTGGATAATAACTCAAACCGAAATGCGAGGCTGTCCCATGGAGACGAATCTCTATGAAAAACCAGATCAGCCCACGGACGGACAGGATGTATTAAAGGCGTTAGAACACGACGCATTTTACAGTGAGGTACGGATGCCAGAGATCGAAGAACAAGTCACGGACGCGCAGGCCAAAGCCTTTGGCGACAATTTAAGAGACTGGCTGGCTGAGCGGAAATTGAGCCAAACCTTTGTCGGCGACAAGATCGGCGTCACGCCCGGCGTTATATCGGGTATCGTTCGTGGAACGTATAAAGGCGACACGAAAAACATCATCGCCAAGCTGACGTCGTTCATGGACACCTACGACCGCCGGCAGCGGGTCGAAAAAGGCAAAGGCTTTGTCGATACGGAAATCGCCAAGCTGGTCTTTACCATTATCAAACAGGTGCAAATATTCAGCGATGAGGACCGGGCTAAGATCGGCGTGATCATCGGCGACTCGGGACAGAGTAAAAGTACCTGCCTAAAACAGTATGCCAAGGTGCATTTCAGCGACAGCGCATATGTCGAACTGGATGACACGATGACATCGGCGGCGATGTTTGCCGCCATCGCCAAGGCGCTGCGGATAGATGACGCCGGAGGCTTAAAGGTTTTGACGCAGCGTATCGTAAAACACCTGGCCGGCCGGGAAATGGTGATCCTCTTGGACGAGGCGTCCGGCCTGAACGCCCACAAGCTCAATCAACTTCGGCAGATCTTCAGCGTCCGCTGCAAATGCCCGCTGCTCCTGGCGGGCAATGCGCATCTAAAAACCACACTAAACCTTAGCCAGGAACGCCGAGGCAACGAATGTCTCGATCAATTCAGGTCTCGTATCCTGGGGATGCTGGACCTGGACGAGATCGCCTCGAATCCGGGCGGCGGCGGGCTCTACACCGCCGAAGATATCGGTCGGCTTTATCAGTATGGCGGCATTCGCCTGACGAAGGAAGCGATCAAGAAACTGCGTCAGATCTGCCTGACGCCGGAAACCGGACGGCTGGGCACCTGCAGCGTCATCATCTCGGCCATGCATAAAATGTCACGGATCATGGACGAAGGCATCATCACCGAGGACGATATCATCAAGACCATCCGCAAGCTCGGACTATTTGTCAAGGACCGGCTGCCGTTTTTGGTGGATGTCGAGACATCCGAACCCCAGAACTCAAAAGCAAAAACGGCATAGGAATCAACATGAGTATCGTTGTGATCGTGGATGCCAGGAGTGAATGCGTTACGCACGCAGAGGCGTACGCAGATAGCGATGTCGAAGGGCTGCAAGTCTGCGTTGTGCGTAACCGGCACGATATGGCGGCCGCGAATGAGAGAATCAGGAATCAGCTTGGCATGAAGGCGATCGCGATATCAGGAAATTCAATCGAGAACTTATGACGGAAAACGAATCCGTGAAATCTGTGGATAAAAGCGATTTAAATGCTCAGTAAAAACCAGATCATCTTGATTCAAACGGCGGCCCGAAAGGCCGGTTTGCGAAACGGCAGCCGGCGAGAGCGATACGATCTAGTGCTGCGCCAATACAGGAATCGCAAGGGCGAGCCAGTGACAAGCTGCAAGGAACTAACCGACCAGCAGATCGACGACTTCCTGGCGATCTGCGAGTCGCTGGGCTGGCGTTATCCAGGCAAATCCGAAACGTATTGCCGCGATAAGGCGGCTCAGTCTTCAAACCATACCAGCTATGGCCAGATGGAGGCCATCAAGCATCTTTCCGGCGACCTTGGATTTGCCTCTGGCGGCAATTCATGCCTGGCTAAATTTATCAGCAGGATGACGCATGGTCGCTGTGACAATACTGTTCAGCTTAGCAGGAGGGAAGCGTACAACGTCATAGAGGCACTCAAGGCAATTCTCGAACGAAGAGATTGCAAAACATATCACAATTGCACTGATATTCAGACTCATTACACGGAGGTTGAAACCCATGGCAAAGAAGCCATCGAATCGTGTCCGATCTAACGCCGTACTGTATCCTATCTCCGGCTGGGGCGAGGCGGACGAACATCTAAAAACCATCGGCGATCTGCAGTTGCAGATACAACAGGCCGAGGCCGATGCAACCCAGCAGATTAACGTTATCAAGGCGGAACTAAAGACAACCACCGAATCCATCACCGCCGATATTAAGCTGCACGTGAAGAGCCTGCAGGCCTTCTGCGCCAATCATCAGGACGATTTCGGTAAGGCCCGCAGCCGGCAACTGCAGTTCGGCGTTGTCGGCTGGCGTGCGTCCACGGCGATCAAGATCTGCCAGGATGCGGTGGATCGGCTCAAAACAGTATTTGGCAAAAAGGCGGAACCTTATATTCGTGTCAAGGAAGAGGCGGATAAAGAGGCTCTGGCCAAGCTCACGGATGAGCAGCTTGCGGCCGTCGGCTGCAAGCGTGAAAACAGGGACGTGTTTTATGCGGAACCGGATGTTCCGCAGGCGGTTGATTATGGAGACTCCAAGCCCTAATGTAACAACCGATTTATTGGCACGATGCCTGGCCGTATTACGGAACGCCGAGGGACCGGTCACGGCCGCCGAGATTGCAGCACGGGTGTATCTCGGCGGCAATCGTGAAAGCAGGCGCCGCCATGTTCGCGCCATTATTGCCGAGTTGCGATGTCGCGGCCACTGGATCGTCGCCGCAAATGCGCTCGGCTGCTGGTTAACGGCTGACGAGACGATATGGAAGGATTACCTGGAACATCGAACCATCGACGGTCGACGGATTATCGGCGAAGCATCGCGAAGGAAGAAGGCCGTCCTTGTGGACGCAAAGGGGCAGGCGCTCTTGTTCAGCCCGAAAATCGGATAAAGGAGAAACAATGGAAATAGCACGGATGCATTTAGCGCCTCACTGCCGGATTGATCTGAAGAACTATATCAACCAGCGACTTATCGAAATCGGTAAATCTCCTGCTGATTTTGATTGTCCTATAGCAGAAGACTCCAATCATCAGCCGACAATTGCCGAGATGGTGTACGCGGCGGCAAATCTGCGGTGCGCCCTGGTTGTAACCGATGTTAAACTGATACCTCTGGAAGCATCCCATGATTGATACTCGAACCATCGTTGATCGAAGCCGGCGGCATCATGCCGCCGAAACTGCAGCCGAAACCGTACGGATTCCAGGCCAGACCATCGGCCATCCAGGCGGCGGCGGCGACGGAAATGTGCTGCGGATCGCGTACTGTAAAGTGGACGCGGGAACGGGAATCGCGATCCAGTGCTATTTAGACGCGTATGGTTCCGACGAAGAGGTTACGGTGTACTGCTCGATCAGCGGCGGCGAGAATTTAAACAAAGCCGTTAGACGCCTAGCGGATGGTGATTGGCTTATTGTGATAAAGATAAACGATGTTTGGTATGCCTGCGAGGGATTTAATGATTCAGGACCGTGCTAATGGTTAAAGTTGCCTACGATTTAGATACCGGCAAGGTACTAACGAGTGCTGGAAAAACTGTAGTTAATAGCTGTGTACCTGGGGAGGGCTGTTATTATTGGATGCGCACGGCGGAACGCCCTGGGGACTGTCCTGGTGTAGTCTTAAGGGCTTCAGACCAGAAATTTTATTGTGCTACCCCAAGGTACTTCCACGTAACATTACCGGAGATACCGTGGAATACGCGTTGTGCTGTGTGGAGATCATCGATTCCGGGCGGCAACCATCACACATACTTTAGGGGCGAACCTAGTATGGCAGGTACTTACGTATTACGTAGTCCATTCAACTGCACCAACACACAGCCTTGCACCTGGTTTATAGGTAATGCTCATCGGGGTATCCTTTATAAGGATGTATATAACCCATTTTACTTTCCCGATATGACGAGAGTTCCGGTAGATGACCCTATATGGTGTAACTGTCAAAATAAATTGTTTGTGCAAACAGATATAATGGATTGCTGGGTAAGTATATGGATGACTGCTATGCCTTCTCTAACTGATCCAAAGATAAATTTCATGGTTGGGTACCAGGGTATTGCATCCTGGAGTGGGCAGTTTTCGGTAATAAATAAGTATGGGCTGCCCAATAGTGGCTCTGATACTTACACATTGACTGTTATTGGTGGTAATCTGTTACATTGTGCGTGGATTCCAGATTACCAAATGGTAGGAAACTTAACTATTACAGTAGCGCAGGGAAATGATAGTGACTACTTTGCTGAGTGGAGTAGCGATGTGAAATTTTATGATGGTGACGGATGTACATATAACGGGCAAGCTTATAGAGCGATTGCTGATAATTGTAATATTGCGCCGGGGGCTCATCCTGACTGGCAAAATTATTGGGATGCTGTCTAATGGGCTGTTGTGGAGATAGAATAAAACACATTGCTGGTGAGGCTGCGCAAATTGCGCAAATTGCACAGGGGAATATCCTTCATGCGCTTGCAGCGCTTCAAATACTTCCAGAGCGGACATGTCAGCACGCAGAACGCCGCCTTCGAATATGTCGGGCATGCGAGAATAACACGTGGATGACGTGGGTTGAATACGCCCAGTGGATTGACGCTAACGGAGGACTGGTAAAATTTACTGCCGAGATCGACAAGCTGGAGGAATGGCCGATGCTTCCGAAGCAGGAGTATGCGCATGGATGCAAATTGTTTTGCCGCATATGCAAATGCTGGCTGCCGGCGAAGAGTTACGTTGGAGAGAAACAATGCCCGCTGGGCAAATGGGATAGCTCTTTAACAACTAAATAATAGCAGTTCAAACCCCAGCCGGGGCGGCCAGATTATCGGTATAAACTGGCCGCGCAGATCGTCAAGCTGATTCCGCAGCACTCATGCTACGTGGAAGTCTTCGGCGGCGCTGCCAATATCCTGTTTGCCAAGCCTCGTTCAAAGACCGAAGTTCTCAACGACATCAACAGCGACCTGGTGACGCTCTTTCGTGTCGTCAAATATCATCGCCGCGAGTTCCTGCGTCAACTGCAGTTTGTCACGCATAGCCGCCGCGATTTTGAGGACTTCAAGTCGCAGAAGGGCCTGACCGATTGCCAGAAGGCGGCCAGGTTCTATCTGATCCTCAAGGTGGCCTTTGGAGGTAAGGGTGGAACTGGCGATTGCCACTTCGGCTATGGAACAACAGGCCGGTCCAGGTACAGCCGGCTCACCTTTGCGGCGATCAACCGCTGCCACAAGAGGCTTGATGGGGTGTTCCTGGAGAATGTCGATTTCGCCGACTGCATCCGTCGCTATGATCGGCCGTACTCATTTTTCTATTGTGATCCGCCGTACCTTGAGACGCACGGCTACGCGGCCGAGTTTAAACTGGATGATCATCGCAGGCTGGCCGCAGCCCTCCTGGCTATCAAGGGCAGATTCCTTCTTTCGATCAATGACCACGCGACCATCAGGCGGCTCTACAAAGACTGCCACGTCGCCCCGGTCAAAACGTTTTATACGGTCAGCCGCGACAATGACCGGGCTGAAGCCTACCGAAGTAACTCCTATATCGTGAGCACAAAAAAGTGCAGGCATCGAATCCTGCCCGTGCATTTTGTTTTTGATTCGTTGAAAACTTAAGACCGCCACAGCCGTCAATAAAAGACGCGATGTGAGACCAGGCGGCTCGATCCGAGCCGCCCGAGTAGTACCCAGGGAAAGCAAAAAACATGTGCTTTTACCTCAGAGATTGTATCGACACGCCCCACTATTTTACCCACGTTAACGACCACCGACTTTTCTACTAGGTCCGTTTGAGGTCCGCAGGTCCGCGAAATAGGTCCGCAAAAAGAAACCGCCTGAGCGGATTTAAACTGCTATAAGTTGTTTATTAAACGACGTTTGAATAGCTTTTTGGGCAGCGCCTAATTTGTGCCATGATGTGATCGCAGAAGTTGCTATCCGAGTCGTTTGTGCCATCTTTGCTCGAATTGATTTTGCCCCGCCAGAACCCCTCTAAAACCGCTCACGTTGCCCCCAAACCCACGTTTTCCCGCCCCCGCCCCTCCGTTCCCGCCCAGGTCCGCTGTATGCCATTTAGGCTTTCGTTGTACAACGAAAATGAGCTTTGACTTTGAGATATTTGCGGATGCGGGATTGAGCGAGGAATTCGTGAGCTGGCTGATCGAGGAACAATGGCCGCTGCTGAGCCGGCAGTTCGACAGACTGTGGGAATATTATCAGAACCCGCGGACGGAGGCGGGTGTCAACGGCGACGGCATCTCCGAGAACGGCCGCGGTTATGTGCAGGCGCAGGAAGTGGGCCTGCCGGCGCGGATCACGGGCCGCTGCTATGGCGGCGCCGATGCGGCGGGATTCGGGCGCAGCGCCGGTCCGATCCAGCGCAAGGAGGTGGTCATCGAGAATGATATTGCCTGGCGGGTGAACGCCATGGTGGATTTTTTGTTCGGAAGGGGGATCAAGTTCGTCAGCGCAGCCGAGGGCGATAGTCGTCGCAGAGACATTGAGTCAATCTTAAAGACTGTGTTCGAGGCCAACGGCGGCGCGGTGTTCTTCCAGGATCTGGCGGTGCTCGGGAGCGTTTACGGGTTTGTCGATTGCCTGGTGCGCTGGGGCGGTCTGCCGCCGGCGGATTGTTCAGCAGTCACATCTAACGGCACATCTGAAAGCACGTCAAAAGCCGCTCTTGCGGCAAGCTCATTCGAGGAGGTACTGCGGGCGGCAGAGGGAGTGGCGCTGGAGCTGATCGAGGCCGACCGGGCGCTGCCGGTCCTGGAGGAACATGATTATAAAAAGATTCGCTATTACGTGCAGCATTTTGTTCAGGCGCGAAACGAGATGGCCGCCGAGATGGGGCCGTCTTCGTTATTCGGCGGCAGGGGTGCGGACCAGCGCCGAATGACGGCGGTGACGGAGGTGCTTGGGGCCGGCGCCTGGCAGCGCTACGAGGATGGACAACTGGCGGCGGAGGGGGCCAACCTGCTGGGACGGGTGCCTGTTGTGCACGTGCAGAACCTGTCCCAGCCGGGGTTTTATGAGGGGCTCAGCGATGTCGAGCAGTTGATTGGCTTGCAGGACGAGTTGAATACGCGCCTGAGCGACCGCGCCAGCCGCGTGACGATGCAGTCGTTCAAGATGTACCTGGCCAAAGGCATCGAAGGTGTGGGCGATAAGCCGGTCTCGCCGGGACGGATGTGGTGCACGGACAATATGGATGCCGCGATCGAGGAGTTCGGCGGCGACGGCAATAGTCCCAGCGAAAACATGCACATCGCCGAGGTCCGCGAGGCGATGGACAAGGTCTCAGGCGTAACGCCGGTCGTCGCGGGCGTACTCAAGAACAAATTGGGCAACCTCTCCAGCGCGGTGGCGCTCAAGATGACCTTCATGGGCATGCTGAGCAAGACCTACCGCAAGCAGTTGACTTATGGCCAGGGCATCAGGCAGATCTGTGCGATGGTGCTGGAGACGCTGGACAAGGCCGGGGTATTCAAAACGAGCGAGCGCGAACGCGAGGTGAAGGTGGTTTTCGCGGACCCGCTGCAATAATTTTGCCGCAGAGGATTCAGAGATTATTTCAAAATGCCGGCAGGATGCCGGCGATACCGAGAGCTGTTTGACAAGTAAATAGAGAGCTAGTACACGCAAACTGCAGATTGTAAATCGTCGATTATAGATTGCTATCATGAACAGTCCTGCAATCAAAATCTACAATGTAAAATTTACAGCATACAATCTTAAAAGGCATCGGGCGCCGGGGCCTGCGGGCAGACCGGGATGCCGCTGTTGGTCACATCGGTCAGGATGTCCTCGGCCCACTCACGATGGTAGGGCAGCATCTGGAGCGGAACCCACTCATTGCCGACGCGGTCGTGGACGCGCAGCCGCGCACAGCGGCCAAAATCGCCGCGGCAGTACTCCTGCTTGAGCTGCTGGCTGATGTCGGGTCGGAAGTTTTTATTACGCTGATAGAAGGCACAGCGGTCCGCCAGGGGACATGTGCATAGCTGTTCGGGTGTCATCGTCTGTATCCTCATCGGTATTGTATAAGTGCATGTAAAGAAAATGGCCTTTCGGGGACTTTCGGACGTTCGGCGGTCAATTCATTAAGCGAATTTTGTGTTTTTATGAGGATTCGGTGAGGTTTGAGGCGGAAAACTTGAATTTTTTACACGACGCATAATATCCGCTTCGAAAGAAGATATTGCAGTGCGTAATATGCAAAAAACGGCGTTTTAAGTATTTAGAACGCGGGTTGACCATGCAAATTGTTGACCATTGATTTCCGAAAACAATCGGCGGCCTCTGGAAAAACTTTTTGAATATTTTTTGAGAATTCTTGCACGCATGTGGTTTTTGCAAGCGCGAAGGAGGGCCTATGGAAGAAGAACAAAACGGGCGGCTGACCAAAAAGCAGCGGCAGTTAATCAATGTGGTCACCGCCGGGGCCAAATGGGACGAGGCGCTGGCAAAGCTGAAGGTCAGCCCAGACAGGCTGAGGAAATGGTGCAGACAGGAGAAGTTTATGGCCGAACTGCAATTTGCTGATGAATTGAAGGTGCTGCAGAGCGATTTATTGAACGATGCGAATCGATACGAGGCGGCCGAGGGGCTGATCGCGATCATGAAAGCGGGCGGCGATGAGACCCAGCGCAAGGCCTGCGTGGACGTCTTGAAGCGGCCGACGGCATTTGCGAACCAGAAGCAGACGAATGCGCCGAAAAGAATTGAGCCGCTGGGCGAGGACCGCGCAAGATCGCTGCTGGCGCAAATCGGCGAAAAGAGAAAGGCAAGGATAAACCACGGCCAAGCATAGCTTGGCCGTGCCGCCCATTGAGCTTAAGGTTTTGAAACGTCTGCAGGTTTAATAAATATAGCGAGCTTTTCGGCCAGTTCGGTCCTTACCGCCTTGAACAGCTTTTGGGCCGCGGGATTGTCAGCGGCCTCGGCCGGATAATTGAGCAGGACCAGGATCTCGGATTTCTGCCGGGTGGCGGTCAGAAAGACCGGCAGGTCGGGATGACGCCAGGACCGGACCAGCGTATTCGCATCGCCGTCGATATCGGCCAGCCCGAGAATATCTTCACTGCCGCTTGCGTCAGTGTAAGGCTGAAGGCCGTTGTCGGCGGCGACCGTCTCGATCGCCACCAGCACATCCAGTGCGTTGACCGGCTTGGTCGGCGCGGATTGAGCTTCTGTCTGCGGCTGCATCGGCGCCGTCAGCGGGATTGACAGTTCCATTGTCCGCACCGGAGGCGTGCAGGAACACAGCAGCAGGGGCAATAGTGCCGTCATGAGCATAATAAGTATTCGCATAATATATACATTTTAATCGCAAGCCGCCGATTGGCAAGCGAAAACACAAGGGCGATTTGGACGGCTTTCTATTGTTTGTTAGGTTATATAGGGGTCTGTAGTTTGGGGCCTAATCACCTGTTTGTGTCCGGTATTTAAATCGGGGGCGAATCATGGGCGGGATCAGAGAACGTTGAAAATGGGGCGGTGTACGTGATCGAGAGCACACTGGATGGCGAGGTGCTCGCAGCCGCAGGGCCGTTTGATGCCGAGGACCTGCCGGATTTGGACAACTGCCAGTGTACGGCCAGGATCAATATCTGGATCAAGCGGGCGATCGCGGAGAATAAACTGAGAAGGTTCAAGCCGCAGACCGCCGGTTTGGATCCGATCGTAAATTGGGGTCGGTAGGTTTATTTGGATCCGGAAGTGTATTCGGGTCCGGCGGGATGTAGGGAGCGTCCATCCGTCTGTAATATTCCTTATATTGTGATTTGTTGGATGTGAGTCGATACCAGTAAAAGTTAAAACCAGACGCGTCGGCAAGGGCCGTCTTGGTTTGTCTTGGCAAATTCCTGCCGGAAAGCTCATACAGTGCGTTACTCGCAATTTCCTGCATTTCGCTCAAAAACCTGAATACGTTTCGCTGGACGTCCTTGGGCAGATTCGTGAATTTATTCAAAGTCGGTCCGCCGTTATTGAAGTAGAACTTCATAAATTCCTTGTTCAGCCTGCTGTATTCGGTTCCCAGAGGTTCCAATGCGGCGATCGCCGGCTTTGCCTGCTCGACAGTTTCGACTTCATCGAGCATAGTGGCAATTTCGCGGCCGAGTTTGAGAATGTCATTTGCGAGCTGCAACTCCGGAAAACCGCGCTCGGCAGGCGATTTTTTTGCGGGCGCGATCAGCGCATATCCCACGATCACCGCGCCGATCAGGCAAACCAGTCCCACGCCGTACAACTGGTGCTTTAATGAATTCATACGCCTATTAGAAAAAATCAAAAATCAAAAAGCAAATAGAAAAAATACATAGCAAAAGTCAAAAAGAACAGAAGGCGAGAGCAAGCTCATTGGGATCGGCGGGTCTATTCGGTTCAGGTGATGTGTTTGCGCCAACCGGTGTGTAGGGGGCGTTCAAGCGCCTAACATAATCTTCAAAATGCGATTTGTCCGAGGCAAGGACAGCGAAGGAAGGTACGAAAGTCGAGGAATCTATAAGAGCACCCTTGGTTTCGCTTGGCAGATTCTTGCCGGAAAGCTCGTAAAGAGCATCATCCTCAAGGTTTTGTTTCAGTCCTATGATAAACAATGCGCCATATTGCACGTCCTCGGGCTGATTTCCCAGTTTGCTGAAGGTGGGACCCCCATCCTGCAGATAGTGCTTTTGAAAATTAATATTCAGTTTGCGGTATTCGAGTCCAAGAGGTTCCAGCGAAGTGATTGCCTCTTTTGCCTGCTCGACTGTTTCGATATTATCCAGGATATCTGCAATTTGACGACCGAGCCTCAAGATGTCGCCGGCGAACAGCAGAGGAGGAAAAGCAGGATCGGCAGGACGCATCAGTGCGTAGCCGATCAGACTAACCACTATCAGTACAACAAGTCCCGAGCCATAGAGCTTATACTTCAAGGAAATCATAACCGTATTAAGAGAAATTAACCGCAAAGTGTCAAGTCAAAACAGTCAATACTCCACGCAAATTCTTGGAAAGGAGAATTTATGAGTGAGGAAGAGACAGTCAGTGAACAGTTAGCAGTCAACAATGAAGAAAATACCCCCTCGTCGCTTCGCGACACTCCCCCTTGTCAGGGGGAGAGTTTAAATAACATGGGCGGGAAGCCCGTGACACAAAGAGAGAACACGGGCGGGTCGCCCATGCCACAGGAAAAGACGCGGGGGGAGAGTTTAGATGTTCCGAAGCTGGAAGCTTCGGCCACATTGAAGACGCAGGGGGTGAGGGCCGGGCGCGGGGATGCGGGCAGGCGCGTCTTGGATCGGGCGGCCAAAGCGGCGGCCAAGACCGGCCGACGCGGGGATGTGCATGAGTATATGCGGCTTAGACGTAATTACGTCTAAGCTTTAATTCAAAATTGTGAATTCTAAATTCTAAATTATTCAAGAAAGGAGAGAGGTATGAGTTTTAGCGGAAAGGCAACGTATAGTGCGGGGGTGAATCTGCCGGAATTGGCGGAAGATGTGTCGGATGTGATCTCGATCGTTTCACCGTATGAGACGCCGCTCTTGGATGCGCTGGGCGACGCGATGCAGCCGGCGGCCAGCACGCATCATGAATGGCTGGAGGACAGCCTGCTGCCGAACAAGGACACGATCAGCGATGCCGTGCTGGGCGACCCGGAGACGCTGACCGAATTTGACGCCGCGCATGGCGATCGTTTCCGCGTCGGCGACCAGGTGCAGGCGGAAGGCTCGCACGAGCTGATGCTGGTCACGGGCGTCAGCGGCAATACGCTCACCGTGGTGCGCGGCTATGCCGGCACGAGCGCCGAAGAACTTGCCAACGCCCAGGCGCTGACGATCCTGGGCAACGCGGCGCTGGAGGGCGCCGATTCACCGGCTGCGCGGTTCACCAACCGCACGCGCAGCGGCAACTACACGCAGATCTTCACGGCGGCCGTGGAGGTCAGCGGCACCGACTTGGCGGCCTCGCAGGTGGGCCTGGCCGACGAGATGGATTTCCAGAAGCAGGAACGGCTGCGCGAGCTGCTGCGGGATCTGGAGAACACGGTCATTAACGGCGGCGGCCCGATAGCCAACCCGCAGGGCTCGGCGAGCGTGCGGCGGACGATGAAGGGCATCCTGGCCCACCTGGCCACCAATATGTTCAGGGTTGGCGACACCGGATTTCCCGCGGGTACCGACCTCGACGAGGAGATGATCAACTACGTGCTGCGGCGGATCTGGGAAAACAGCAGCGGCAGCGTCGATACGATCGTCGTCGGCGGCTTCCAGAAACGCAAGATCAACAGCTTCTTGAGCGCGGTGCGCGGCTATACCTCCGGCGAGACGACCTATCGCGACGGCGTGAGCGCCTACGAGAGCGATTTTGGGCTGTGCCGGATCATCGTGACGCGATGGATGCCGCAGGATGCGGTGCTGCTGCTGGATTCGTCGCGCGTCAAGGTGCTGCCGCTGACGGGACGCAGCTTTCACTTCAAGCCGCTGGCCAGCGGAGGCGATTATGAACGCGGCGAGCTGATCGGCGAATACACGCTTGAGCTGCGCAACGAATCGGCCCACGGCGTCATCCGCGGATTGGCGACGAGTTAGCTCGCTGACAGGATCAACAGGATTTCTTTCGACGGGATTAGCTGGATTTACCTGATTTTAGGGCGAGGACGCAGAGGGTTTTTAGTTCATCGCTATGAGCTGAGGATCCTTTGCGTTCTTTATTTGCTTGATTCTAAATTCGCGGGCCGATATAATCGGCCTTATCATTAAGAGGAGAATGGTTGTAGTCGGAAGGGAGTTACAATGAACATGCATGGTCGGGCGTTTTGGTTTTGGTCGTTCATTTCTATGCTACTGCTGCAAACCTGTTCTTTACTCCCGGCAGATACGGTGTTTGTTTCGTCGCTGAGACAAAGGGTTTGGCAGGGGGAAATATTACGTTTTGACTCGGCAGGCATTCAGACATCATTTGCTTCAGGGATAACGGCTCCCAAAGACCTTCTATTTGGGTGTAACAAAAAAAAGTGGCGCCAGACTTGCGGATAGGATATAACCGCTTTCAAATACTCATTTTTGAAAGGGATTATATTATGCAAAGCGACAGCGAATGGATTGAAGACGCCGTAAAAAGATTCCGGCAAGGCTGTGAAAAACTCTGGGAGGAGTTGTCCAGCGCCGCAGAAGGCACATTTCTTGATGCCAGTGACGCCTCTGTCATGGAAAACATCGAACCCTTACTCAAAGAAGTCCAGCAGAAAGCGATTCAGGAGGCGCTGGAGCATGCTCAGAAGAAAGCGGATTATCGCCGCTTCAATAAGTGTAAAAAAAAAATGAGACACAAAGGCAGGAAGGCATTAGAATTTATCATCCGTTTCGGTAATTTCTCATTACAAGGGACTTATTATCGCTGCGGTTGTTCCAACAGCAAATCTGTCAGCGTTCTGGTTTCGGCCGGCCGCAAGTTCAGCCGGGTCGCCGATGAACTTGTGATTCGATATGCCGCCTCCA
>JAJFTK010000039.1 GCA_021372945.1 Planctomycetaceae bacterium
TTGAAATAATTCCAAATGGATCGCATGCGTACTCAGATCAATGCCGCAGGTGGGAAGCACTTTATTGGTCCCCGACCGCGAGATCAAGATTAACGCTCGTTTGCCAAGTAAATCGATTAATGCCGGTAACTCTCCGATGGCACCAGCACCCTGAATGTACTTTCCCGGAAAGACTGCTTTTTTAAGCATATAGATGTCCTGTTTTCCATCTCAAAATAATCATTCAGGCGATCAGAATCCATGTATCATAGTGCCAAAGCGGCTGTGTCACAATCCCGCCACCTATTATGGTCCAATAATACCCAAGATCGTTCTTTCAAGCAATCTAAAAGAAGGAGTTGACTATCGCTGAATGGGTTGCCAATGGCCGCCAGCCGCAGAAGGCACCAGACGAAATCACCGTCAGTGAATTGGCGGCTCGGTTTTGGGTCCATGCCGAAAAATACTACCGGGATGCAGCAGGAAGGCCGACCACTGAGATTGGTAACATGCGAATTGCCTTGCGGCATATGTGCGATATCTATAGCAATATTAAGGCGATGGAGTTTGGGAAGCTGGTGCCGATTGGATGTGGTTAATGCGAAAAAATGCTGAAAATCAGTCAGTGTCTGTGAAAAAGTGACGACTGTAAGTGATATGGAGCAGAAAAAGTCCTATATTTACCGAATTTTGAGGAAAACCGTGCATGGAATGGAATATTCTTGACCTTGCGGCAGTGAATTTTTTAAATTGTAGATGTCGTTAGGAGAAATTATGTTTTTTAACCGTGTATTTGGGAAATGTCAGCTTTATGTACTTAGTCGCGGACGGTTTTGGTGAGGTCAGTGCCATTATTCTATCTTCCGACCGCTGGCGGTTATATATTGCCGACCGGACTCGCCGTTTCATCTATGCCATGTCGATAATGCCGGATGGTTCGTTGGGACAATTATACAAACTGGCGCCGTTGCATCTGGCTCATGACTGCCAAAACATTGGGGCATTAGATCTTTGTTCGGATCAAGATGACCGGGTCTATGCCGCCACCGACCTGGGCGTTCAAGGTATTGTTACTTTCGGACTGACCGATTTAATTATTCCGCTGCCGCAGGATCTGCCGGCGGAAGCGGTGGCTTTCGGTGGACTCGATCATAATATCCTTTATGTCAAATCCGGCAAGCGGCTTTTCAAGCGAAAATTGAAAGTTGGAGCCGCAAGTACTTCATTACTACCAATTCCGTCTAGAACACCCGATTATTATAGCGGCGGAACATCTACGATTACTCATCTGCCACAATGATTTATGCGAAAGGAATTATGTCCCAACCGACCACTTGGGATCGCTGAAAAAACTCTGAATTGAACTAAATACGTGGCTGGAAGCCTGCGTTACATTTTGGTGGTGATGCGGGGTGGGCGGGCGTAAAATGACGTTGGCGGTTTCAAATAAATAATGACGAATGCGGTTCGATTCTAAATCGTATATTGTAAACTGTATATTGCCGTAAAGAAGTGAGTCATGTTTTAAGGAAAGGGCTTGAAGATGAAGAACACACGACGCGGATTTTTAAAGAGTGCGGCGGCAACAGCGATCTTAGCAGGCGCAAGTAATGGATTTGCGGCGGAGACGGATGCATTAACGGCCGCACAAACGCCAACGCCCCAGACCCCAACACGCCAGATCGCGATGTCCCTTAAGCCCATCGAGCTCACAAAGCCGGAAAGGGATGGCGGCAAGTCGGTGATCGCGGCTTTGTGGGAACGCAGGACGATCCGAGACATCAGCGATCAGCCGCTTTCGGAGCAGGAGCTATCCAACCTGCTGTGGGCAGCGTGGGGCGTGAACCGACCCGAGGGCGTGCGCGGCAAGCCTGGACGCACGGCGGCTACGGCGAGCAATTCGCAGGAAATCGATCTTTACGTGGTCCGGCCGGAAGGGATCTATCTGTATGATGGGCCTGCGCACCGGCTGGTCCCCAAGATCGAGGGCGACTATCGTAGTGAGGTCGGGCGGCGGCGAGGCCCTTCGACAGGCTCACGACGGGCAAGCCGGATGGCGACCGCCCCGGCGATCCTGGTGTTCGTGGCAGATTTGGAGAAGTATAAGTCCGCGCCGTTCCAGGAACCGGGGCTGAAGGATGAGGAGATCCAGAAGTCATACTACAATATCGCGATTGGGCTGGTCGCCGGCAATGTTTACCTATACGCGGCATCGGCGGGACTTGCGGCGTGGTTCCACAACTGCAATAAGCCTGCATTGACGGAACTGCTAAAGCTGGGTCCGCAACAAAGGGTGGTTTATGCCCAAACCGTGGGACATCCGGCGTAGGGCTTGATTATTGATGCTTGATTATTGATTATTTGCTTGCCTGGGCGGAGGTTATGTGTATAATTCGGGCTCGTTTTTTGGCCGGAGCGACTGCGGCCACTTGGAACCGGGAAATACCCTTAATCGATACAGGATAGAGGTTGTATGCAGAATCATCGCAAGAGTTATGCCAAGCGGAATCGCAAAAGCGGCTTTTTGGCCCGTCAGCGGACGAGCAAGGGCCGCGCAACCAACAGCAGCAAACGCCGGGCCGGCCGGAACGTCAACATCACCAAGAAAGTGTAGTACGGTCGACAGTTATCAGTTATCAGTCTCAAAATGGTCGATTGACGATTGTTGATCGACGATTTGCACCGATAGCCAGATCAGCCAATTGTCAGTTTCTCATCTTGCATGGGAATCTGGACCCCGGGTTCCGCCTGCGGCGGCTCCGGGGTGACATCAAGCAGCAATGCAGCACGTCCGTTAACGCCACGGCCAAGCCCAGCTTGACCGTGCCGCCCACTATTAGAGTTCTGAGTTATTCCTGATGAAACCCAGCAGTTCATCGACCCTGCAGAAGGCCAGCGAGGTCACGGTGTCAGCGCTGCCATAGTAGATCGCGATCCGGCCGCTGGGCGCATCGGTCAGCGCCGCACAGGGAAACACGACATTGGGCACATCGCCGACGCATTCGTAAAGCATTCTGGGGTTGAGCAGGTAGGGCCGGCTGCGATAGCGGACCTTTGATGGGTCATCGAGGTCAAGCAGCGCAGCGCCCATACTGTACACAAAGCCATTGCAGCTTGTCAGCACGCCGTGATAGAAAAGCAGCCAGCCTTCCGTGGTCTCGATGGGAACGGGACCGGCGCCGACCTTGGTGCACTGCCAGTTCGCCTTGTCTCGCTTGGGTGACATGACGTGGCGATGGCAGCCCCAATGGACCAGGTCAGGGCTTTGGCTCACGAAGATGTCGCCGAACGGCGTGTGGCCGGTGTCGCTGGGGCGGCTGAGCATGTGATACTTGCCATTGACCTTGCGGGGGAACAGCACGCCGTTTCGGTTATAGGGCAGGAAGGCGTTTTCCATCTGGTAGAACGTCTTGAAGTCATCCGTATAGCCCATGCCGATGGTATAGCCATGGTAATTATTGCACCAGTTGATGTAGTAGCGGCCATCCAGACAAGTGACCCGCGGGTCGTAGGCCTCCACGAACTCGGCAATTTGAGGGTCCGGACAGATCCAGCGGATCGGTTCGGGGTCGATCTGGAAGGTGAAGCCGTCTTTGCTGCGGCCGCTGTGGATGCGCATGTGCCGGCAGGTGCTATCCACGCGGAACACGCCGGCGAATTCGCCCTTGAACGGGACGATGGCACTATTGAAGATGCTGTTGGCAGCGGGGAAGAGATCGCGCGGGATCACAGGATTGGCGTGATAACGCCAAACGACGTCGCTGCAGCCGGCGGGCCGGTCCTGCCATGGAATGTTGGGCAATGCGTTACCAATCATCATGGGTGGCTGAGACATTGAAATCCCTTTTCACAAAAACTTTAGTTGAGATTCCTTTCGCGCCGGCCGGCGCAGGCTGGAAACCTGCGTTACATTACCATTCGTAGCCGCAATAATAGCAATAATATTTGAGCCGTGGCGCCCCCGCGGGAGCCGGGCGAAGGACAACGCGCCGGGTGCGGATCTGCTCGATGAGCGATTCGGTCAGTTCGACCGGCTGATAAATGATCTCGGCGATGTCGGTCGAGCCGCATTTGGGACAGCGAAGTTTCGCAACCACAGATTTCATTTTGAAACCACCGATTACACGATTACGAAGATTAGAGGTTTAGTTAAATCAAGAATAAGGTAATCAGCCGCCGTATTTGTTGAACCAGGCGCGCTCGGCGAACGGCTTTTTGGCAGGCGACGGATAGTTTTCCGCCGGAATGCCGATGGGCAGCAGGATGCGAATGACCTTGTCGCGCGGCACGCCGAGCAGGTCGCCGATCTTTGTGTTGCGCTCATCGACGCGAAGCCAGCCGTCGATCCAGACGGAGGCATAGCCCATCGCGGTGACGGCCAGCAGCATGTTCTCGACCGCCGCAGCGCAATCCTCGACCTGGAAGGACATGCCTTCGTAAATGGATGCCGGGGCCCTGTCAATGATGCAGGCGACAAAGGCGCGGGCCTGCTGAAAGGACTTGCCGGCGGTGTGCATCGGCGTGATCTGCGACACAAGCGCCGGGTCATCAACGATGACGAACGTGGTGGTCTGGATATTTTTGCCGGAAGGGGCATCCAGGCCGGCCTGAACGATCTTCTGGAGGTCGGCTCGCGGGATGGGGCCCGGCTTGAAGGCGGCCCGGTAACAATGACGCTTGCGGATGGTTTCAAATAGTTCCATTTTCATTCTCCTGACAGTGGGTTCGTAGGCTAACTTGCAAGAGTATATCCGCAACCGGCCGCCAGTCAACATCATAGACACAATGTTCTAGAGCGGCAGACGGACGGTGAAGATGCTGCCCTGGCCGGGGACGGATTGGACGTCGATAGCGCCTTTGTGCATCTGGACGATCTTGCGGGCGATGGTCAGGCCCAGGCCGGTGCCGACATTGGGCTTATCGGTGTGAAACGGCTCGAAGATGATCCGGGTATCCTCGATGCCTTTGCCGTTGTCACTGACGCGGAGGACGGCCTGCCTGCGCTGGCGGTCCATCTCGGTATAGACGGTGATCTCGCCGCCGGAGCCGACCGCCTCGATGGCGTTGAGGACCAGGTTCATAATGACGTCCTGCATCTGGTCGGGGTCGATGGAAACGGATCGGAGTTCTTCGTCGATTTGCAGTGCCAGGACGGCCTGCTTCTGCTGGGCCTGCGGGCGAAGCAGGTTGATGACGGATTCGGCGAGGCGGTTGAACTGGCAGGCCTGCAGATGCGGGGGCTCCTGCCGGCTGAACTTGAGCATATCGAGCACGAGCTTCTGGATCTTGTCGAGGTTGCGTTTGAGGATCTGCCAGGCCTTGCGTGCCTGCTCGAGGTCGCGCTGGGTAAAGGCGTCATCCATGACGTCCTGGCCGGAGCGAACGGCCTGCAGGATGTTCTTGATGCCGTGGGAAAGATGCAGCGCCGCCTGGCCCGCATGGAGCATCCGCTGGCGATGGCGGGCGGTCTGCTTGGATTGGAACGACTCGAAGGCAACGGCCACCATGGTTTCGCCGGGATCGAACTTGAGTTCGACGAGACCTTGGGCCTGCTCGCGCGGGCGCAGCAGGTCAAGTTCGGTTTCATCAGCCTCGAAGAGCATCACGGTCGAGCCGCAGCGGACCTGGTCCGCGGCATACAGCGGCTCCGGATCGTTCACGCGAACTTCGTTAAGGAAAGTGCCGTTGGAAGAATCCAGATCGCGGACGGACCATAGGCCATTTGCGCACGAGAATTCGGCATGGCGGCGCGAGACTGCCGAATCGGGAACGGTGATGCCCGCTTGATTGGGGCTTCGGCCCAGAATGAGCTTCTTGTCTTTATCCAGTTCGAAAACCCTGTCCCGCATGGGACCGGTGAGTATCTTCAGTTTTGCCATTTACGATTACGCTACTTTCCTATACAGAAGCTTGCAAAGATCCGATCGAGGATGGCTTCGTCGATATTTTCGTGCTCTAGGCCGCCGAGGGCCTCATACGCCTGTCGCAGGAGCATGGCGGCAACCTCGGTCGAGTCGGATTTTATTTCTTCGGCACAATCAGCCAGGGCCTTGACGGATTCCCTGAGCCGGCCGCGATGACGCTGGTTGATGGTCAGACGGTCCTGACGTTCCTGATCGCCGGCCCGAAGAGAGAGCAGCCGCGTCTCGATGGCGTGTTTAAGAGGGGCCAGGCCGCGGCCTGTTTTTGCGCTGACCGGCATAAAGTCGGCACCGAAAATCCGCTGGAGCCGATCGATAGCGTTCTCAAATTCGGATTCAGAAAGCGTATCTGCCTTGGTCGCCAGATACATGAGATTCGGCGCGGTGATCTGTTTTCGCACGAGCAGTTCGTCAGAGACATTGGTTTTCGATAGATCAACACAGAACAGGACCAGCGCGGCACAATTGAGCGCGCCAATGGCGGCCTGGTGCGAAAGCTGCTCGGCGCTCGCTCGCTGCTCGAGATATGGCAGCAGGCCGGCGCAATCGAAGAGGACACAATCAAGGAGCTGCAGTTTGAGCGTACCGGTAAGGACGTCACGCGTGGTGGCCCGGTGCGGCGAAACAATGCTGCGCGGCCGGCCAAGCAGCGCGTTGAGAAGACTGCTCTTTCCGGCGTTAGGAAGGCCCGCCAGGCCGACCGAATCCAGGTCGATCAGGCGCTCCGTCTGAATGCTGTTTTCCAGCAGCGAAGACAATTCCTCCTTGAACGCCGCCAGCATGCCGATCGCCTCGTCCTTTGAAATAAACTCGATCGCCTCTTCGGCAAAGTCCAGTCCGGCCTCGAGCCTTCCCAGCAGATCGAGCAATTGCCGGCGGGCCCGGCCGATCCGCTGCGAAAATCTGCCGCTGAGCAGGCGCTGGGCGGCATCGAGCTGCGCCGCATTGGCACAGGAGACGATCTCGGCGACGGCTTCGGCCTGCGTAAGGTCCAGCTTGCCGTGGAGGTAGGCGCGTTTGGTAAATTCGCCGGGACCGGCGGGCCGCACGATCGTGAACAATTGTTCCATCACGCATTCGACAACCGCGGGCGACGCCTCCAGGTGGATCTCGCAGAGGTCCTGGCCGGTATAGGAATGAGGCGCCGCAAAACAGTAGAGCCTTGCCCGGAGCTGCAGTTCATTGTCAACGCGGAGCCGGCAGTCCACGACGCGATTCTTTTCAAAACGCACCGGCTCGCACAGGATCGTCGAGACGGCAGCAAAGGCTTGCGGCCCGGATAGGCGAATGATCGTGCGTCCGGCGGTCCCGATCGCCAGGCTCGCCGTGCTCGATGCCATGATTGTATCGTCAACGTTCAACATTTTCCGCTCGCATAGTGATAACAAAGATTGAGCGGAAATTGAACTTTAAAATAGACCTCCGGGGACTTGACCCGATGTTTTTGCCGCAAGCACCGGGCAAAGAACGCAACGACTACCCAAGGCGGCCGGGCGTTTGCCTTCAAATGATGCCGGCCGCTTAGAACGTGTAGCGGAATTGCATGTAGACCAGCCGCGGGACCTCCAGGAATTCGCCGCTGCCCCAATCGTACCCGGTTTCCGGATGCGAATGGTCGAGCGCGTTGAAGACGCCGACGGCGACTTCGGCTTTATCGTTCCAGAACCGCCGGGCAAGACGGACATCCAGCTTCCAGAAGGGCTTGCCGGGGATATATTCCAGCGAGGAGGTCGCCGTATCGGTCCAGTAGAGCTGGGTATTGAGGGTCGTGTGCGGGTCAAGTTCGAACCGGTTGGTCACACCGAAGCGGTGTTTGGGACTGAGTATGACGCCCGTTTCGCCGGTGCGCCAGTTCGTGACGCGGTTGCGGTCGGTCTGGTGCATATAGGTATGAAAGCCGCGCACCAGCCACCATTCGAACGGCTTCCAGTCCACCGACGTTTCCAAACCGTACGTGGTCAGGCTGTAGACGTTATCCCATTGGTCATACCAGTTCTCCTCCGTCCAGTCGGAGCCGGGCAGCCAGGGCTGATAGTATTCCACGAGCGCTCTGCGTTTGGCGAGCATGTCACTGTCTTTGTTGAGGTAGGCTTCGACATTGAGGAACAGGTTCTTGTCCAATTGGCCGCGGTAGCCCAGTTCATAAGAGACCATGTGTTCGTTACCGAGGCGGTCATTGCCTTCGCCCTGAATGGGCCAGCTGTTAGCACCTGGCGCGGGGGCTCGGAAATCCTGCCAGAGCGTCGGGCGGCGGAACGCACGCGATAGCGAACCTCGGAGAAAGTGGTCGGGCGTAAACTCCCACACGAGGGCGGTCTGGCCGGCCCAGTCGTAATGCGTGATCTCGTCGTAGTAGGCGCGATAGCCCAGCGTCCACCAAAGATTATCCCGCAGCGTAATCTCATCTTCTATAAAAGCGCTGACGTGGTCGTTGGCGAAATCTTCGGGAACCGTGTTTTGCAGCGCATCGCGCGGGCTGCTGCGATAGACGTCGCGGGTGTAATCGGCGCCCCAGACGATGTTGTGACTATCCCAGAGTGCATTGTGCTGAAACTCGAAAATCTCTTCGCGCGACCGGGTATCGACATGATTGTACAGCCAGTTGTTGCTGCCCGTAAAATAGTTGTACACATCATTCCGTTCGATGTAGCTTTCGGTCCACCGGAACTGGACGGTATTCTCGTTATCAATGCGTTTTTCCCAGAGGAAATTCGTGTATTGCAGAGATTCCTTGTTGTTGACGGCGTTCTGGCCGCCGCCGGTGAAGGTGATTTGCGTGTCTTCGTCCAGTTTGAATTCGGCGCGGACGGTCCCCTGGCTGGCGCTGTAATAGTCGTCAAGCAGGTCGCCGCCGTTGCTGCCGAAGCCGTTATCGTGGAACAGGCCCGCCATGCCCCGGAATGACCAGGGGCCCGATGTGCCGCCGTAACCGGCAAGCGCCTGGTAGAATTCGCGATTGCCGACGCTGCCGGAAACGACCAGGCCCTGGGTGTCGGCAGCCTTTTTGGTAATGATGTTGATGACGCCGTTGACGGCATTGACGCCCCATGCCACGCCCGCCGAGCCGCGAATGACCTCGATGCGGTCGATCTCTTCCAGGAACACCGGGTTGAGATAAAAGAGCGCCCCGCCCAGGTAGGGGTCATAGAGCGGCCGGCCGTCCAGCAGCATCTGCATGCGCTCATTGTTCCATTTCACATAGCCCCGGGCGCCGACGGAACTGGCGAGCCCGCCGGTTTGAAAGACATCCATTCCCGGAACCAAACGCAGCAGCTCTTCGATGCGGACGGGCCCGGCCTGCCGGATGTCTTCGGCGGTGATTACGTACACCGCCCTGGAGGCCCGCGTCAGGGACTGCGGCCGCCGCGCCGAGGACGTGATCTCGACATTCATTAACTGCTCGAGGGACATATCAAACAGGCCGGGATCATCAGCTTGCGCAAAGACCGGGCAGCCCAGGCTTAGGGCAAGTGCCGCTGTGACCCATTTGGCGTATTGAGGAAAACTCATACAGCCTCCTTTAATTGGGAGTCAAAATAGCTGTGGCTAAATCGACCGGATGCAATCCGAACTGAACCGCAAAAAACCCGTCCTAAAAACTAAACGACAAAACGCGGTCGTTTTATCGGACGTTGGACCGTAAACAAGCCGCCGGACCGTCTTTCCCAATGCCCGCCGGAGCAAACCCGCCTATATCCTGCGATGAGATAAAAACCTTGAAAGTCGGCGATTGAGAGTTTAACATAATGGCCGCTGTGAAGATTACCGCAGCATGACGGAACGTTTAGCGATTAACACTATCCTGAGAATTGAAAGGGCTTGAAGATGAAAAAGAGTCTTTTGGCGGCCATCGCGGCTTGTGTTATGGCATCACTCCTGTTAACGGGCTGCGACAACAAGCAAAAACGGGAATCGGCGACTCTGCAAGAGCAAAACCAGAAGCTCACGGAACGGGTGTCGGAACTTGAATACCTGTTGAGCCAGGCGCACGCGCAGGAGCAGAACCAGGTGGCAGTACAGCCGCAGGCCGTACCGCAAGCAGCGCCGCAAACGACCCCGCAAGCCGGAAGCGTTTATACGGTTGTGCAGGGCGATACGCTGTGGCGGATTGCCCAGCGGCAACTCGGCAGCGGCAGCCGCTACAAGGAAATTCTGGCGCTGAACCCGCAGATATCAGAAAACAGGCCTCTGCCCGTTGGCACCAAGCTGAATCTGCCCGCCCGCTAACTTCAGCAGTCTGATTGTTGCCCAGAGTGTAGCGTGTTTAGGGAACGCGCATCTGCCCAGATGCGCACTGATGTTGATTCGGGCCGTTCAGAAGAGAACGGCCCTTTTTCATTCGTAGGGATACAACTTAGTGCCTGCAGACCCCTTTAGCCTTTGAAGAAGGGCTTTGGCTTTTTCTTTTTGAGCTTGCCGCCGAGTTTGCTTGTGGTGGGGACCTTGCCCTGTTCCTCTTCTTCCTGGCGCTGCTGAATGTGTTTGCGGATGACCTTCTGCTCGATGACGCCGGCGCCGATACTGGACATGATATACAGATTCACGCCGGAGGGGCCGTTATAGAGCATGACAGGAAACAGCAGCGGCATCATAATAAGCATCATCTTTTGCTGCTGGGCCATCTGCGGGTTGGTCGCGGCCGCAGGCGCGGCAGGCATGAGCTTCTGCTGCAGGTACATGACGAACCCCATCAGGATCGGCAGCAGATTGAAATATTCCGGGATCAGCCAGCCGACCAGCGGCAGCTGCTGCATCGTCGCCGCATACGGGATGCGGAACAGGTGGTCCGGGATGGACAGGTCGGTGATCCAGAACGGCAGGAAGCCGGCGCCCCGCAGGTCAACGCTGGTATAGACGGCGGTCCAGAGCGCGATCCAGATCGGCATCTGCAGGAACATCGGAAGCATGCCCATCACGGGGGTCGCGCCGCCTTCCTTGTAGAGCTGCATGACCTGCTTGTTCATCTCGGCGCGGTTGTTGGCGTACTTCTTTTGGATCTCCTGCATCTTGGGGCCAAGCTTCTGCATTCGCATCATGGAGACCTGGCTCTTTTTGGTCACTGGGTGAAGGATGAGACGCACGACAAACACCAGGAACATAATGACCACGCCGTAATTGCCCCAGGGACCCATGAGCGTAAAGAGCGTCTTCATCAGCCAGATGATGCCAAACGCCAGGGGAGCGATCATCCATGTCGGGCAGCAGCACGCCTGAAAATCGATCGTGTGAAAATAGCCAAGCGTCTTGAAAACGGGATTGGCTTCAAATATCTCGCGATCCTTGGGGCCCAGATAAGTGGCGATGGTCAGGTTCTGTCCTTGACCTTCCTGGCCGGCCGCCGCCAGTGTGATCGGATGATCCACATCGGTGTCCAGCGTAAACGAAACCTCGCCGACAGAGTCCTTGAGAGATTCGGACTCAAAGGAACCATAGTAATGAGCGGAGCCGAATTGAAGCGGCGTTTTTGAAGACTCATCATTGATGGGGCGGAGAATGGCCGCAAAGTATTTGTTGGTCATCGCAGCCCAGACAAAAGCGGCGGATTTTTCAGGTCGAAGCCGCAGTTTCTGTTCGGGTGCCTCTTTGGAACCGAACAAGCGTTTGAGCGATGCACCAAGCCCGACATCGGTGCGGCCAACCTGACGCTGGGCCGACTGGACGTCCCTGAAGAGCAGCAGGCGGCTGAATAGTTCGGCATTCTTGTAAGCGGCCATGACCTTGCGGTTATCCTGCCGCAGATCCTCGCGGCCGACGCCGGTCGGGCCCTGGAACTGCATCGCAAGTTTCAGCGGGGCGCCGGATAGATTCTGCGCGGACAACTCGGTCAGCACCTCGTAGCTGCCGGGATTTATGCGATAGGTCTTGACGAGCTTGAGCGTGCCTTCGCCCCTGGAGGGGTCCTGCCCCGCTTCGAACAAGACCGCCTCAAAGCGAGCGAAGTTCAGGTGATCCGTGTCGGCCAGCTTCCAGTTGAGTTTATCGAGCGGAAACGATTTTGTCCCGAAGCCTTCGGCATCAGCGGGCGCGATCTTGAGGCTCGTATTGGCCAGCGAATACACCCTGGACTGCTCATCGAGCGGGGCAAGCAGGATCAGCGGCGAAACCGCCTTGCCGCCCTGGTCGGCGCTGAGCATCTCCGTCTGGTCGGTGACTCGAGCCTCAAATTCACTGAGGATTACGCGCTGAACAGCGGCGCCTCTGGCGGTCAGGACAACCTTGAACTTGTACTTATCGGGATCGGCCGTGCGTTTGACCTCCGGATAGAGCGCACCCAGCTCGACGGTTTGCTCCGGCGAGTTTTCAGCATTGAGAATGGGGAATTTTGGCGCTGGCTGAGACGCTTGAGCCTCTGACTTAGCGGCAGTGTCCGATTCAGTCGGCGACTGAGCTTGAGCGGCCGTTTCGGGCCCTGCAGGGGCGTTTTCGGAGGCCGCCAGGGGCGGCAGGACATTGGCCGCGTTGTGTTTATGCTGCGCAGAGACCTGGAAAACCAGCCATCCGCAAGTGACACAAAACATTACAAGACCAGCAGTTACTGCTGTTTTCATACTCATTCTAAAGACTTCCTTATCTTCGCGTTCTCTCTTTCAATCCGGGATTAAAGCATCCTACCGGCCATCGGCGAGGCGGTCACCTTCGAAATTATCGAGTTCCGGTATAGCATAAATCTTTGCAGCAGCGGCCTTAAAGTCGTATGGCAGACGCACGAAATTGATGGCATTGCCTTCGACGAAAACGTAACTGGCACGATTGTCGCGGTCGCGAGGCTGGCCGACAGAACCGACATTGATGATGGCCTTTTCTCCTTCGACAATAGGATAAAGGCCGCCAAGTTCGTCAGGGGTGTAGAAATCCGGGTCTTCCAAAAACACACCGGGCAGATGGGTATGGCCGACAAAGCAGATGTGCTTGACGCGCTCGAACAGACCGTTCATTTTACCGGTGGTCGTATAAACATCGTCGGGAAAGACGTACTCATTGATCGGCCTTCTCGGGGAGGCATGGACAAAATCCAGGTAGGCCTTGACGTCCCCCATTTTCGTTTCGAGGGTCCAGCGCATCTTCTGGCCTCCGAGATACTTCCAGCGTTTATCACTGGTTTTGCGATCGGGCTCGTCTTCAAGGGCTCTACGGGTCCAATAGGTGGCCGATTCGGCCCCAATATTGAAATTGGTCGGCTCATACATGGCCGCATAGTCGTGGTTGCCCATAACGCAATTCTGGGTTTTTTCGATGACCAGGTCCAGGCATTCCTTGGGGTTGGCGGCGTAGCCGACGACATCGCCCAGGCAGTAAATGGTTTTAATGCCGCGCTGTTCGATGTCAGCGAGCACCGTTGTCAGGGCTTCAAGATTCGAATGAATATCACTGATTATGGCAAACATAAACTCAACCTGCTAAGGAAGTTACGTTCCTATACGCTGTAGGACTGCTTTTTATATCATAAAATGGCCGCGGTATCCATGCAAAATCCGGCGACCTGACGAAAACACTCGAAAAACTGGCCTCCTTCCCTGCCGGCAGTTCTTCTTAGAGGGGCTTGTTCATTCGTTCCATCGCAGACTGTAAAGAAGACATCCCCGCCGGAGTAATATTGTGTTTGTGGCGGTACTTGGCGACTGCTCCGGCGGCCAGCGGCCCTGCCGAAGCCGGGCAAATCAACTCGAGCCCTTCGCCGCCGAGCCAACTGCCCCTGAGCATGGTGAAGGAGAGCATGAAGAATGACAAGCGCGAGACGTCTCCCTGTTCCATATCATCGATACTGAACGGAAGCACGCCGCGGACGGATTCGAATGCCGCAGGTCCATAGAGCCCCAGCATCGCGGTTCCGTCGGTGATGTTCGCGGCCGCGGCTGAACCATTCAATTCGCCTCGGAGCCTATCGAATACGGCCGCCTGGGCAGAAGGCGGCGTCAGAACCAGGAATTCGCCATTGAGCCGGGCGATGCGGCACAAGATACCACCTGCTTGGGTGGCCATGCGGCCCCACGTCCATCGATCCTCAAAGAAACCGCCCTTTCGTTCCTCAAAACATCTTTCGAGGGTCTCTTTGCAAGCTGAACCCTTCAGACTGATACGTCCAAAGCTGGACAGGTCAATGACCGCGCAGTGATTGGCCAACGCATCGGTTTCGGCCTTTTTGTTACCAAAATCGTTCGGCAGCAGCCAACCGTCATATTCTTTGAAATTCGCACCGAGCTGCCGGTGCACCCCATCGAAAGGGCTTGTTCTTGGCATTTTATTCCCTTTATTCCGCAATGCAGTTTCTATCGCAATGAAGAGGTGCCATACTAGCACAAAAAGGGGGCCGCGCCAAATAATTCGCGCCGGCGACAAGGCGGAAACCGGCCTTAACTGTCCGGAGGGCATTTGAAGTTTTTCGTTCAGATCTCGTTTTGGTTCAATTTCTTGGCCTCGACGACATCGCTAACGCCGTCCTGGTTTGTCGCAGCGGTTCCGTTCGGAAGGGTCTTGCCGGCTCGTTTGTGCATACTGAAAAGCAAAAGCGAAACGAGAATAACGGCTATAACCAAAGCAACCCAAAACGCTTGCTTAGTTTGCATATCCAGCCTCTGAACCATTTTCTTGCGTCCGGTTCAGAATACCTTTGAAACAATCCATCCGCGGATAGGGGAATTCCTATTTTTCTATGGACATTGTTGCTCCGGGATCGCAGGGGAATAACCGGATAAAACTGAAAGAGAATGGTAAAAAGTCTTTTTGATTTACGTTGCGCTAATGGTATAATCCGGCGGTGTTGAGGTATGATTTGTTAATTTAAAGGGAGTTCATCTTGGTCGATCTGACGCTTCTTGAGACAAAGGGGCTCATCAAAAAATACGCCGGAAGAACCGTTGTCAATAGTGTCAATATCTCTATAGGACAGCGGACGATCGTCGGTCTGCTGGGGCGAAACGGAGCCGGCAAGACGACAACGTTCCGCATGTGCATCGGGATGATCGTGCCGGACGGCGGCAGCGTGTTTTTTGAAGGGCACGATATTACGAGGCTGCCGATGTACAAGCGGGCGCGGCTCGGCATGGGCTACCTGTCGCAGGAGCCCAGCGTTTTTCAGCGGCTGACGGTAAGGGAAAATCTGCTGGCGATCCTTGAGACGATGGCGATCAGCGGGGCCGAACGCAAGCGGCGAGCGAATGACCTCGTCGAACGGTTCAACCTCGCCGAGGTAGTCAATAACCAGGCAAGGTTTCTATCCGGCGGCGAACGGCGCAAGCTCGAGATCGCTCGCGCGATGGTGACCAATCCTTCGTTGATCCTGCTGGATGAGCCGTTCAGCGGGGTCGATCCGATCGCGGTGGAAGAACTGCAGGCGGAGATACGGCGGCTGGTCGCCTCGGGCGTGAGCATCCTGATCACGGACCACAATGTCGAGCGGACCCTGGAGGTGTCGGATAAGGCTTATATCATCGACCACGGCAAGGTGATCGCTGAAGGCCACCCACGCGAAATCATTCAAAACGAGCTGGTCCGAAAGAGCTACCTGGGTTCAACCTTCCGCGGCGACGAATTTGACGAGCCTGCTGGAACATAATTTTGGTCTGATCAAGGCATTCGTAACCGGTCTTATCTTCAAGTTTGACCCGCAGAGCAATTCCTTGTTCTCACCCTATTTTAGCTTTAATCTTCAGTTGACAATTTCAACTGGTTCGGCTAGTTTAAGGTCAGAGTTTAGATTAGCCGGAGGTCATCATTGGAATGACTGATTATTCGAAATGTACCATAACGCGGTATCCGACGCCGGTGCTGATGAAAGCGGCCGAGCCCATCAAAGAGGTCAACGACGACATCCGCGTGCTGGCGGAGCGGATGATCGAGATCATGGTTGAGACGCAGGGCGTGGGGCTGGCCGGGCCGCAGGCGGGCGTGAATCTGCGGATTTTCGTGGCCTCGCCGGAGGGGACCCGCCAAGGCGCCAAGGTCTATATCAACCCCAGCATTCGAGTCGAAGGCCCGATTGTCACGCATGAGGAGGGCTGCCTGTCGCTGCCGGGGATCTGGGGCAAGATCAAACGCTATTACAAATGCACGGTTACGGCGACGGATCTTGACGGTAAAGAGTTTACGGAAGTTGGCGAAGGCCTGCCGGCGAGGATCTTTCAGCACGAGTTCGATCACCTGGAGGGACGCATGATCAAGGATCGCCTGAGCATGGCAGGAAAACTGCGATCGCGAGGCCGGCTGCAGGAATTGGAGGACGAGTACAAGGATAACGCAACCTCGTAAGAGTTCACACTTCAGTGTGCCCCCACTGACCGGGCTGCAAAAACAAGCTGAAGCTTGAGCTCTTACATAGCAGATAGATCATACAATGAGAATCGCATTCCTTGGTTCAGCACAATTCGGGATCCCATCGCTTGAGGCGATTGCGGAGAGCCGCCATGAATTGGTCGGGGTCTTTACGCAGCCGGCGCGACCCGCGGGACGACATCGTGACCCAAAGCCCACCGACGTGGCGGTTTGGTGCAGCCAGCGCAAGATCGCATACGCCGAAGCGGATAATATCAATGACATTTCGATGAAGGAGAAGGTCTCGGGATGCCTGGCGGACCTGCTGGTGGTGATCGCGTTCGGTCAGAAGATCGGGCAGGATGTGATCGCATTGCAGCGGCACGGCGCCGTCAACGTACACGCGTCACTGCTGCCGGAGTATCGCGGAGCCGCGCCCATCCACTGGGCGATCATGAACGGCCAGAAGGAAACCGGGGTCAGCATCATTACGCTGGCCGAGAAGATGGACGCGGGATTTGTGCTGGGGCAGGCCAGGACGCCTCTTGGTCCGGAGGACACGTTTGAGACGGTGCATGATCGGCTTTCACAGATCGCCGTCGCAGCGCTGATAGAGGCGATCGACCAAATCGAGGCGGGCACAGCGGTCTATTCGCCGCAGGACCAGTCGCGGGTTTCTTACGCGCCAAGGCTTCGAAAGGAGCACGGGTATATCGACTGGGAGCGGCCGGCCGAGCGGATCGTCAACCAGGTGCGGGGGCTGTGGCCATGGCCGGGGGCACAGAGCGTGTATGTTTCGATCAAGACGGGCAAGCACTGGCGCGTCACCGTGAAGAAGGCTGCCGCAGTGAGTTATGACAATGCGCGGGGGCTGCCGGCGGGCACGCTCAACGAAGCCATGAACGTCGTCTGCGGGCACGGTGCATTGAAGATCCTGGAACTGAAACCGGCCGGCTCGGACCTGATGACGTTCGAGGCATTCACCAACGGCCGACCGTGCAGCCAGGGCGACCTGTTCATCTCGGCCCAAAAGGCTATGACCGGACTTCTGTGATGGCCAACAAACGCACACTGACCGCGCGCCAGGCCGCGTGGAAGGCCTTAAATACCTCCGATATCCGCCGACACGACACCGCCGATGTTCTCAACCAACTGCTTGACCGAACCGACCGCGCCGCGCAAGCTATGGATATCGTGATGGGCGTTGTGCGGCTGCAAGGCACGATCGACCGCGTGCTGAAACAATGCGCGGACATCGATACGGACCGCGTAAAGAAGTCTCAATGGAACCTGCTGCGGATGGGCGTGTACGAATTGGTGTACTGCCCCAGGACCGCGGAGTATGCGATCTTGAACGAGACGACGGAACTGGCGCACCGGGGCGGTTCGAAGAAGGCGGCGGGGTTCGTGAACGCGGTGCTGCGGAACGTGCAGCGGGCGATCGAGCTGCGGCAGGCGCCGCTGGAGCCGGACACACTGAGCAGGATGATCCCGCAGGACCGCGAGTACGGGTGCCTGTTCAAGCAAACGCTGCTGGCGGGATTTGAATCGCAGCCGGAGCAGTATTTGAGCCAGGCGTATTCAATGCCTCAAGCCCTGGTGCATTCGTGGGCAGCCGCCTACGGGATTGAGCGGGCAAAGGAAATCTGTATCGCATCGAACCGGCATCCGAGCGTTATCTTGCAGCCGAATGTGTTGAAGACAAAGATCATCGAGGTGGACCACCGGCGTCAATTACTGGAGGGTCTGGCCTATGTGCAGGATACGGCGGCGTCACGGGCGATCGAGCTGCTTGGGCCGGAGCCGGGATGGACGGTGCTGGATTTGTGCAGCGCGCCAGGCGGCAAGGCCGCGGCGATGGCGATGCGGATGCGGGATGAAGGAAAGATCCTGGCAAGCGATATTGACCCAAAGCGGCTTGAGCGGGTGCGCGAAATGGCAAAGCGGTTGGGATTAAGGTGCGTGGAGGTCGTGCAAGCAGAACAGGTTGAAGAAGCAGCGCAAAAGTGCCAGCGCCTGGATGCGATCGCGCTGGACGTGCCCTGCTCGAATACGGGGGTGCTGGCGCGGCGGGTGGAGGCGCGATGGCGATGGTCGCAAAAGGAAATGGAGCAGCTTGTTCAAACGCAGCGCCAGTTATTGGAGCAAGCCGCGGCATTGGCGCGGGCGGATACGCGAATTCTCTATTCGACGTGCAGCATCCAGCCCCAGGAGAATGAACAGCAGGTGGAGCGGCTTTTGGAGAAGCATCGCAATTTCAAACTCGAAAAACAGCAATTGACTTTTCCGGCAACGCAGACGGGGGAAGCTATTGACCACGACGGCGGTTTTGCCGCGGTTCTCAGACAAGATTAACACGATTGTTTAGCGATTACAGGATTTACATCCTTGAAGTTCTTAACCACAGATTAACACTGATTATTATTCTTTGCCGCGCTTCGGCCATTTGTGTCAGGCAGATCAGTGTTTAGCAGCGGGCAAGGGCTTGCTCGTGCGCGAGTATTCGAAGGCGTTCGGCTGACCGACCCCTTTGAATACAAAATTGGCCGACTGATAAATGGGGACGATCACAGCGCCGGTGGTCGGGTCAGGACGCTGACCCTGGCGGATCGCTCGGGTTGCAGATCTCATCTAACTCTCCGGATATCGAAGTATGTACAGCAGCTCTCGAAAACGAATCTTAAACAATGTGAGCAAACAGGACCGACGACAGATAACGTTCGCCGAAACTGGGCATGATCGCGACGATCATCTTGCCGCGATTCTCGGGACGCGAGGCCAGAATATCCGCCGCCCTCAATGCCGCGCCGGAGGAGATGCCGACAAAAAGCCCTTCCAGCAGCGACGCGCGGCGGGCATAATCGATAGCCTCGTCCTGATCGACCGCAATGACTTCATCGACGAGCTTAAGATTGAGGACCGCCGGAACAAAGCCGGCGCCGATGCCCTGGATCTTGTGGGGGCCCGGCTTAATGGGCTGACCATTCAATGTTTGCGTCAGGACCGGGCTTTGCAGCGGCTCAACCGCAACCGCCTTGAAATTGGGATTGCGCTTCTTAATGGCCTCCGCGACGCCAGTAATGGTCCCACCCGTGCCGACCGGCGAAATCACGAAATCAACTTTGCCGTCCGTGCCGGACCATATCTCCTCACCCGTAGTCCGGCGGTGAACCTCGGGGTTGGCGGGGTTTTCAAACTGCTGCGGGATGAAGACGTTCTTATCGTCGCGAGCCATTACGGCCGCGCGTCTCAGGGCCCCTGCCATGCCTTCTTGTGCCGGCGTCAACTCGAGCTCGGCACCAAGGGCCTTAAGGACCTTGCGGCGCTCAAGGCTCATGGATTCAGGCATGGTGAGCTTGAGCCGATAGCCTTTGACCGCGCACACAAAGGCCAGCGCGATACCCGTGTTGCCGCTGGTGGGCTCGACGATCAGTGTATTCGGGTTGATCTTGCCGGACTTTTCGGCCGCCTCGATCATCGAAACGCCGATGCGGTCCTTGATCGAGGCAAGAGGGTTTTTGCTTTCCAGTTTGGCCAGCATCGTCGCGGCCGTTGAGCAGACTTTGTTGACCCGCACAAGAGGCGTATTTCCAACAGTTTCAATCATATTTTTGAACCAAGCAGCCATATACGGACCTTTCCAAAATAAATATCACTAAATGACTGTATTTAGTGTGCTTTGTTCTGTCAAGTGGAAAAATGCTTAATTCTTGTGAATTATTGTAAGCCATTGAAGGACAAAGCGTTAACAATATTCATCGACGGGTTGACATTCGTTCGGTAAAGTCTTAAAATATCAGTTCACAAGTGAAGTATGGATTTAATTGAGGAACGTATTATGTCTTTGTCGCAGAAGTGCCAATATGCCATTCGCTCGATCTTTGAACTTTCAAAACGGTATGGAAAAGGGCCCATTCGCACCAACGAGATCGCCGATGCCCAAGCCATCCCACAGCGGTTTCTGGAGAATATTCTGAATGAACTCAAATCCACAGGGTTGATCGAGAGCCGCCGGGGCATGCGCGGGGGATACCTGATCGCAAGGAATCCGGCGGACCTGACGGTTGGGGAGATCATCCGGCTGATCGATGGGCCGCTGGACCCGGTCAAGTGTATCGGCGACAGCCGCCACGCAAGCTGCCCGCTGCAAAATGAGTGCTCGCTGATCAATCTTTGGAACCGGGCCAAGGCGGCGGTTGAAGATATCTACGACCACACCACGTTCCAGGACCTGGTTGAGCAAGAGCAGCAAATGAACCGGCTGCGGCCGCTCGATTTTACGATTTGAGCGGTTTCTTGAGCGTCAGGATCAGGGCAGCAAGCAAAATCAATCCCACCATGAACATCCCGGCGAAGATATAGAAGGCGGCTTGATACGTGCCGGTCATTTCTCGCACACGGGCGATGAACAGAGGGCCCAGCAGACCTGCCGCCGACCACGCCGTCAAAAGCAATCCAAGCAGACGCGACACGGAATTGACGCCGAAGATGTCGCTGAGGAACGCAGGCAGCGAGGCAAACCCCCCGCCATAGCAGGTGATGATAAGGCAAAGAACCGCCTGGAAGGCCAACCTGTTTTCAATGCGGCCAAGCAACAGAAAGGCAGCGATCTGGATGATGAAGAACGTGACCCACAGTGCACGGCGGCCGATGTAATCGGATAGCGCCGACCAGCCGAAGCGGCCCAGGCCGTTGAAGATGCCCATGCAGCCGACGAGGGCCGCGGCGGCCAGGGCGTTGATCCCGATCTGCTCCTGTGCCAGCGGCGAGGCGGTGGAGATGAGGCCGATGCCGCAGGTGATGTTGATAAAGAAGATCAGCCAGAGCAGGTAGAAGCGAGCGGTTGAAAGGGCCTGGCCGACAGTGACCGTTCCGGCAGCGGTTGACGCATTTTGGGCTGATCCCGCAATAGTCAGGGGCGGCGGGGATAGATGCAGGGACGATACAAAGATCAATGTGAAATAGCCGGCCGCAAGGATGGCGAACATGCCGGCAAGCCCGTATCGCTGCATGAGCATTTGCGAGAGCGGGCCGCAGATCAGAGATGCAAAGCCAAAGCCCATGATCGCAATGCCGGTGGCCAGGCCTTTGCGGTCGGGGAACCATTGCAGGAGTGTGGCGATAGGCGTGATATAGCCGATGCCGATGCCGATGCCGCCCATGACGCCGTAGCCCAGGTACAGCAGCCAGAGGTTTCGAAAGTGGCAGGCCGCGGCGGCGGTGAGGAGGCCGGCGCCGAACATGACCGCCGAGAGCATTCCGGCAACGCGGGGCCCTCGCTGCTGGACAAAGCGGCCCAGGAACGCGGCGGAAAGGCCGAGGAAAAAGATGGCGATGCTGAAGGTGCGCGAGACCTGCCGGAGCGACCAGCCGAATTCGGCCATCATGGGCTTGCTCATAACGCTCCAGGCATAGACCGAGCCTATCGAGATATGGATGCCGACCGCACTTGCGGCGATCGTCCAGCGGTTTTTCATGCGAGATTCTCCTGAACGCTTAATTTACACAACGCGATTATAGCGGTTTCAATCCGGCCGGTACAAGGCACCGGATGGCCGTCTTTTGCTCTTAAACGGCTGCCGAGCGGGAAGCGTAAGCGCCCCGATGCGAAATCCCAGCAGGGAACGTAAAGGACCCGATCGCGCATCCGCGTCCGTTTTGATCACGTCGCTGGCGCTGCATGCTGTTTATAGTGCTGACGTTCCATGCTGGTTGACTGTTTGCCGTTTACCTCTTGTATCCTTGGGCGTTCGTGTTACAATTTTGACATGGCTAAGACCAAGAAAAAGATCAAGGTGGACCCGGCCGAGGCGCGGCAGCGGATATTGAAGTTTTTCCCGATCCTGGTCAAGACGTACCCGGACGCCAAGACCTCGCTGGACCATGCCAACCCGCTGGAGCTTTTGATCTCGACGATCCTGGCCGCTCAGTGTACCGATGTCCGCGTCAACATGGTGACCAAGGATTTGTTCAAGAAATATCACACGCCGCAGGACTGGCTCGATATTCCCATCGAGCGGCTGCAGGAGGAGATTCGCGGCACGGGCTTCTATCGCAACAAGGCCAGGAGCATCCAGGGGGCGTGCCGGACGCTCATCGAGAAGTTTAACGGGGTTGTGCCGGGCACGATGGAGGAGCTGCTGGAGCTTGACGGCGTCGGCCGAAAGACGGCCAACGTGGTGCTGGGCAACTGCTTCGGCAAGCCGGCGATCATTTGTGATACCCACATGATCCGGTTGAGCCGCAGGCTGGGGCTGTCGGAGAACGCCGACCCGGTGAAGCTGGAGTTCGATCTGATGGAGATCGTACCCAAGACCAGGTTCGGCGGCTGGACCAAGTTCAGTCACTGCATCGTATTTCACGGGCGGGCGATCTGCCGGGCGCCCAAGCCCAGGTGCCCCGATTGCCCGATCGCCAAGTACTGCCCCGCGGCCAACAAGCCCGAATTGTGGTAGGTTGAAACCCAGGAATCCAAAAAGAAGCACCTGACACGCCTCATATTGTGTTTTCGACAATCATAGGGCTTCTTTTCAATGCATCTGTATGCCGGCAATTTCGTGGAAAACAGGGCGCTCTGGAAGTCTATAGATTGCCACAACAGCCTTAAAACGGTATAATGCGGCTTTGACAAAGGAAGAATGAGGCATGGAACTAACAGATAATCTAAATATAAAGCATTTTAAGCCGCTGACGACCCCTGAGGCCCTCAAACAGGAATGGCCGGAATCGGAGGCCACCGCCCGCCTGGTCGCCCAGTCGCGCCTGGCCGTCCAAAGAATCCTCCGCGGCGAGGACCGGCGCCGCATGCTCATTGTCGGACCTTGCAGCCTGCATGATGAGGAGGCCACCATTGACTATGCAAGACGCCTGCAAAAGGCGCAGAAGGAATGTAGCGATCGTGTGCTGATCATCATGCGGGCTTATTTTGAAAAACCCCGCACCACGCTGGGCTGGAAGGGCATGCTCTACGACCCGCATCTGGACGGCTCTTATGATCTGGATGGCGGCGTGCGAAAAAGCCGAAAGCTCCTTTGCCAGATCGCTGAACTCGGCGTGCCGACGGCTACGGAATTTCTCGATCCGATCGTGCCGCAGTATTTGGCGGACCTGGTCACATGGGCGGCGATTGGAGCACGCACCACCGAGTCGCAGATCCATCGGCAGATGGCCAGTGGACTTTCGATGCCCATCGGCTTTAAGAACGCCACGGACGGCAACCTCGGCATCGCGATGGATGCGATCCAATCCGCCTCCAATCCGCATTCCTTTTTGGGAATCGACCGCAACGGCCAGGTCATTGTCGCCGAAACGCGAGGCAACAAGTATGGCCACCTGGTTCTGCGGGGCGGCTCCAATGGGCCCAACTATGCCAGCGAATATGTGGTATTCGCCGAAGTCCTCCTGCGCAAGGCCCACGTCCCCAATGGCATCGTGATCGATTGCAGTCACGCCAACTCGCACAAGAATCCCAAATGCCAGCGCGAAGCATTGACCGACATCGCCGATCAGATCCGTTCAGGCAACAAGAGCATCTCCGGCGTGATGCTCGAAAGCTTCATCAACGAGGGCAAACAGAGCATCGGCGCCGCCGGCGGACTCAAGTATGGTGTCTCACTCACCGATGGCTGCATCGGCTGGGAGGAAACCGAAGAACTCATCAGCGAATTCGCCCGCGCCATCGAAATTTGATGCATGCGATTCAAGCTTTAGCCTGTACGACCGCGAGCCCTAGCGTAACCCCCTCCCGGTCATTCCGAGCGAAGGCTTGTGAGCCTTCGCCGAGGAATCTATTTATTCAGCAATTCCTCATTATTAGGCTTTACATTTGAATCTCTAAATTCAAACCATGGGGCTGACAGGTCGTTCCATTTTGGATTTAGAGCATCAATGAGCTCTATCTTCTTTTCACGACGTCATGCTTTGATCTGTTTTTCTCTTTTGATGGCAGCCGCAGGCGTATCGAGCCTTTCATAATAGAGCAGTTTATTGACATTGTAACGACTCGTGAATCCCGGTATTTGGTGGTCCTGATGTTGTATGACCCTTCGCACGAGATTCGATGCTATACCTGTATAGAGCGTCCCGGTTTGGCTGGCCATAATATAGACGTAACAGACTTTCATACGGAGGCAGTATAAACAAGGAATCTGCTGTTTCAAATAGATTCCTCCGACCGCCTTTTATGAAGGCGGTCGTTCGGAATGACCATTTGACGCCAAGGCTGTCACATGATTCTAAGTGGCCGTCAGCGGTTACCGAGCTTGTTTTCGTGCCGCTTGTCGACCGTCGTTATGAATTCTGACAAGTGCGTCGCCGGGGCCTACTTCTTCCTGAGAATATCTCGGATATCCGTCAGCAGCAATTCCTCTTTGGTGGGCGCAGGCGGCGCCGCCGGGGCGGGGGCTTCCTTCTTATAAGCCGTGTTGATCGCTTTGATCAGCAGGAAGATGGCAAACGCCACGATCACAAAATCGAGGATATTATTGATGAACATGCCGTAACGAATCGCTACCGCCGGGGTGGTGATGTTTCCGGCGGCATCAACAATAGCAGGCTTCAGCGTAACGGCCAGGCGAGAAAAATCCATCTTGCCCAGCAAAAGCCCCAGCGGCGGCATCAGCAGATCGTTGACCAGCGATGTAACGATCTTGCCAAAAGCCGCTCCAATGATAATACCGACCGCCATATCGATCACATTACCGCGCATTGCGAAGGTCTTGAACTCTTTGAGCATTCTCATACATTGACTCCTTTCACAGGATCTTCATTATTGATACTGTAAACGACGATTTTACCTTAATTTTAGTCGTCACGTTTAAGCGGCTGACTTGAAAAAACAGGTTTAAACGCGTTTTCCAGAGGGCAAAAACGGCAAAAATCTGGCGATCTAAAAAATCGTAAGTCCTCTAAATAAAGGCACTTACAATTGCCAGCTACGCTTTTTCTTGATGTTTCATCAGTTTTGTTCTATAATACGCTCAACATCAGGCATTTGGCTTCGGCTTTCGGGGGTTATGAAAAAGAAGAAATCGTGCGGGGGGAAACAAAATGAGCAAGTATTACTACAAATTCTGGGTTCCGTTCGTGATGAATAAGAAGCGCATCCTTGTGCTGGCCATTGCCAGTTACATTGCCATGTGCTGATCCAATTTTCCCAGCATAAGACTGTTTAAGGGATTAAACTGTAAAACGCCGGCTCTCTCCTTGCCGGCGTTTTTGCTTTTTAAACCATTGCCTTCAGTTCACGTTCGTCCGGGCAGATCAATGGAATCTCAAGTTCCTTGCAGGCTATCGCCCATTCGTTTCCCGGCATTGTGTTGGTCACAATCGCGTCAAGCTGGTCAATATCGGCAATCTTGTAAAGGGCCGGGTTGTCGAACTTGCTGCTGTCGCCCACAAAAATGATCCTGGCGGCCTTGCGGAGCACGATCTTCGTAAAACTCACGGTAGCGACGTCTGCGCCGCTGATCCCGGTCTCAAGCGTGATGTCGTCAGCACCCGTAAATGCCGTAAATCCCGCCAGTTGCGATATCGCGTTCTCCGCGGCCGGCCCAATCATGTCCATGCGTTCCGGCCGATACAGCCCGCCCGTCAGCACGATTCGGTGCTGCACCTGTTCGTGAAGCCGGCTCATCAGGTACAGCGAATTGACGATAATCGTCAGGTTGTTCTTATGAGCCAGGTGCGGGATAATCTCGTAACACGTCGAACCGGCCTCAAGGTAGATGCAGTCCCCATCGTGGATTAAGTCCGCGGCAAGCTTGCCAATGATCCGTTTTGCGGCAAGATTGCGAGTCTGCCGATAACGCACCGATGCGTTCATCTCCGCCGCACCCAGAACCGCACCGCCGTAGGTTTTTTTGAGAAGGCCGTGTTTTTCCAGCTTGGCCAGGTCACGCCGGATCGTAACTTCCGTAACCTTAAGCTCCTGCGCCAATTGTGTCACCAGGATCCGCCCGCGGGTCCGGATGCTTTCCATGATATGCTGGTTGCGCTGCTCTGCCAATAAACCCATTTGACCGACCTCTTGTGCTGTCTTAAAACCAAAGCCTTTTGGCAAATTCTAATCCGTTAGCTATGAGGATGCAAGAGAAATCCTGTTCGATTGGGTTCGCTTGTTTTTATTTTGTTGCATTTGTTATGGATTGTCGGTCTGTTTTTGTTTGCTTCAGGACTGCCGCTCAATTAATATGAAGCTACTGTCCCGCAGGGGCAGACTTCAGATAACATTGCATAATGGCGCAGGAGTTTATCATGGCTTTCACGCTTCAAGACAGGCGAAAAAAAGTTTTCAGCCTTGGAGATTTGATCAAAAAAGGGACCCTCAGCAAAGAACAGGCCCTGGATTGGCTAAGAACTATTCATGAGATACGCTATTTCGAAGACAAGGTTTATGACCTGCTCGGTCAAAACGTCATCAAAGGCGCATCCCACCTCTACGCCGGCGAAGAAGCCGTTGCGGTCGGGGCCTGTGCCGCCATCCGTAAAGGCGATGTCATCGGCTCGACCCACCGCGGCCACGGTCACTGCGGCGCGATCGGCAACAAGTATGCCGAGGGCGAACAGGGCCGCCAGACCCATTGGAACCGCATGATGGGCGAACTGATGGGCAAAGAGACCGGCTATTGCAGCGGCCGCGGCGGCTCCATGCACATTGCTGACGTCAAGAACGGCAACCTCGGCTCGACCGGCATCGTCGGGGGCAACATCCCCAATGCCGTTGGCGCCGCCCTGGCCGAAAAGCACAAGAAAACCGGGGCGGTCGTCCTGTCGTTCTTTGGCGACGGCTCTACCAATACTGGTTCGTTTCACGAATCCATGAACATGGCTTCTGTGATGGGCCTTCCCTTGGTTGCCATCATCGAGAACAACCTCTACGGTATGAGCGTGCCGTTCTGCCCCGGCCAGGTTGAAGGCGCAGGCTGTGCCGCCAACATCGTCAATATCGCTGACCGCGCCGCCTCGTACGGCGTACCGGCCATGATCGTCGATGGTCAGGACACGGTCGCCGTATTTGTCGCCGTCAAAGAGGCCGTCGAACATGCCCGAAGCAAGAACGAAATGGTCATGATCGAGGCCAAGACCTACCGCTGGTACGGCCACAGCCGTTCCGACCCGCGCGTCTATCGCACCAAGGAAGAAGAAAAGGCCTGGAAGGACCGCGACCCCATTATTGTTCTTTCACAGAGACTGCTGCACGACAAATTGGCCACAGCCGAAGACCTCGAGGCGATTCGCGCCCGCGCCGAAAAGACCATCGAGGACGCGACAAAATTCGCGATGGAAAGCCCGTGGCCCAATCCGGCGGACCTGCTTCGCGATGTTTACGTGAACGAATCCTATGACAAATCCGTCATCGACGCGGACAAGGCCAATTCGCGGAAAGCTCTGCAAGTCACGGACGCCTTTGAAAAGGCCTCCAAGACCATTCAGGCCAAGACCAAAAAAGAAGTCATCGAGCTGGCCAAACAGCAGACTAAACAGCAGTTCCAAATGAACGTCATAGCCATCAAGGATGCGCTGGTCGAGGCCCAGGCCGAAGAGATGCGCCGCGACCCCAACGTTCTGATCGAAGGCGAAGACGTCGGTCTCTACGGCGGCGCCTACAGCGCCACCAAGGGCCTGCTCGAGGAATTCGGCAAGGCCCGCGTGATCGACACCGCCATCTCCGAAGCCGCCATCGTCGGCGCAGCCGTCGGCGCGGCCCTTCGCGGCATGCGCCCGGTCGCCGAGATCATGTACGTCGATTTCATGCCGATTTGTCTCGACCAGCTCATGCACAACGGCGCGTTTAACCGCTACATGTTCGGCGGTCATGCCAAGGTCCCGATGGTCGTGCGCACTGAAGGCGGCGTGGGCCGCTGCATCGCCGCCCACCACAGCAAATCGCTGGAACCGTGGCTGGTCAATATCCCCGGCCTGTACGTCGTCATGCCTTCGACGCCCTACGATGCCAAGGGCCTGCTCAAGGCCGCCATCCGCAGCGACAACCCCGTGGTCTTTATCGAGCACAAGGCCACGTACGGACAGATGGGCGCGGTCCCCGAAGGCGACTACATCATCCCGCTGGGCGTGGCGGACGTTAAACGCTCCGGCAAGGATGTCACCATCGTCACCTACAGCCGCCAGACCATGTTCTGCCTGGCCGCCGCACGGGAACTGGCCGACAAGCACGGCATCGATGCCGAGGTCATTGACCTTCGCACCGTCAAACCCATGGACATCGCGACCGTCGCCAACTCCGTCCGCAAGACCGGCCGCCTGGTGACCGTGGCCGAAAGTTTCAACATGTGCGGCACCGGCCCCGAGATCGTCCGCCAGCTCATCGAATACAAGTACGACAATGGCCGCACGGGCTTTGACTATCTCGACGCAGCGCCCGTTAACATGGCCGCCGCCGATGTGCCGCCGCCCATGAGCGAGCCGCTCGAAAACGAGAGCATCCCCACCACCGATAAAATCGTTGCAGCCATACGCAACTTGATGTAAGACAGAAGACAAGAGCCCGGAGCGTAAGCGACGGGATAATTTGGCAGGGTCAGGCCTCTGCGTCTGCCCTGGAACCTCGCAGCAAAGAGGCAAGAATTTGGAGACAAAATGGCAAGAGACGTAAAACTGCCAAAACTGGGCCAGACCATGGAAGAGGGCACCGTCGTCAACACGCTGGTCAAGATCGGCGACGCTGTCAAGAAAGGCGACATCCTCTTTGAGGTCGAGACCGATAAGGCGACGCTCGAGGTCGAATCGCCCGCTGACGGCTCTGTCCGCGTCATCCTCGTCGAAAACGGCGAGACCATTGCCGTCAACACCCCGATCCTGGTTCTCGGCGACGCCAACGAACAGATCGACCCGGCATGGCTGTCCGGCTTAAAGAGCGGCAAACTCAGTGAAGGTCAGGCTGCCGCGCAGGCCGCACAAACGCCTGCGCCCGCACCAATGCCTTCTGCTGCACCTGCCGCTGCGTTCGATGCCTCCGGTGTCAGCGCCTCGATCAAGCTCATCCGCCTGCCCAAGCTCGGTCAGACCATGGAAGAGGGTACCATCGTTAATGCTTTATATAAGGTCGGCGACACGGTCAAGAAGGGCGAGGTGCTCTTTGAGGTCGAGACCGACAAGGCGACGCTCGAGGTCGAATCGCCCGCCGATGGCCAAATCAAGGCCATCCTGGTCGAGACCGGCCAGACGCTTGCCGTCAACGAACCGCTGCTCGTCATTGCACCCGCGGACGAGCCGCTTCCGGCGGGACTGGTCGATTCGCTCATTCATGCCGGCCCGACGCCCGCCGAGACGGTCCCTTCAACAGGCACAGGCGTTGCACCCGCAGCTATAACTCCTCCCCTTAGTAAAGGGCAGGTTGCCGCGCCCGCGGCTGGAGGGGTATCGCCTGCCCCTGCGGAAAAATTGTTTGCCACCCCGCGCGCCAAAATCGTCGCCGCCGAACTCGGCATTGACCTGCGCAATGTCACGGCCGCCAATGCCCTGCGCATCGTCGAGGCCGACATCCGCCGTGCCGCATCAGCATCCGTAGGGGCGGGCTCCCACGCCCGTCCTGGAACTGCAGCCGCGCCCGGCTCGCCGTCCAAGTATCAGCTCGGCCAGCGCATCGCGCTCAACCGACTGCAAAAGATCGTCGCCGAACGTATGCTCTGGTCCAAGCAGAACATCCCGTGCTTCTATCTCAACGTGCAGGTGGACGCCACGGCCCTATTTGCGTTGCGGGCCAAGCTCAACAAATCGCGCGATGTCAAGCTCAGCTTCAACGACTTTATCATCCGCGCCCTGGCCGAAGGCATCAAGCACTACCCCATCCTTACGGGCCAGCTTGACGGCGACGCCATCCGCCTTGCCCCGCAGATCGACATCGGCCTGGCCATCGCTACCGATGACGGCCTGGTCGCACCGATCGTCAAAGACTGCGGCCAAATGGACCTCTACGCGATCAACCGTTACTCGCTGGCCCTGATCGAGCGCGCTCGCGCGAATAAGCTATCGCTCGACGACCTCACCGGCGGCTGCACCACCGTCAGCAATCTCGGCGGCTTCGGCATCGACTCGTTCATCCCCATCGTCGTGCCGGGACAGGCCACGATCCTCGGCGTCGGGGCCATCACCGACACCGTCGTTCCGATGGACGGCAACCTGATGATCCGCAAGATGATGAACCTGACGCTGTCGGTGGATCACAAAGTGATCAATGGCGCCGAGGCCGCGCAATTTCTCGACTATGTCAAGAAGCTGCTGGAATCCCCCAACGGTCTGATCTGAATTGAAAATCGAAAATTGTAAATTGTAAATTCAAATCCAATCTACAATCTACAATCGTCAATCGACAATTTATTGCTGCCCTGCCGGCGGCCGTTTCACTCCCCACGGCTGCTTGATGCCGGCGCGGCCGTTCTTCTCATGAAATTCGACGATGATCTGCGCCGCCTGCTTGGGCTCGTCGCATACCGTAAACACATCCATATCCTCCGGCGAGATAAACGCGCACTCATCAAGCATCCGTTTCTTGAGCCAGTCGATCAGTCCGCCCCAATAGTCCCTGTCCATGCAGATGATCGGAAAATGCGCCTGCTTGAGCGTCTGGATCAGCACCAGCGCCTCGAAGAACTCGTCCATCGTGCCGAACCCGCCGGGCATCGCGATAAACCCGTGCGCGTATTTGAGGAACATCACCTTCCGGCAGAAGAAATAACGGAAGTGCAGCGACATGTTCTGGTACTTGTTGGGAGTCTGCTCATGCGGCAGCTCGATATTCAGCCCGATGCTCTTGACGCCCGCCTCGCGGGCGCCCTTGTTGGCCGCCTCCATGATCCCGCCGCCGCCGCCCGTGATGACCGAGAACCCCGCCTTGCCGATCTCGCGAGCCGTATCGACCGCCAGCTTATAATACGGGTGACTGGGCGCCACCCTGGCCGACCCGAAGATGCTCACCGCCGGCCCGATCATCGATAGCTCATCGAACCCCTCCACGAACTCCGCCATGATCCGGAAGATCCGCCACGTCTCCCCATTCATCCTGCTGTATTCCGTCATACCATCTCCTGTAATGCCGGCATTGTGCCGGCACGCAAACTCAAAACGGTACCGGCGGCAAGCCCGCGGTTTTAACCTTAACCCCATTAATGCCCATTATCATACCAAAATTCCCCGTCAAGGTAAAGAATAGAAAAACTTGAATCTAGAATGCGGCGCTGGGTCATTGCTCGGCTTGCGCCTGTCCTTCGAACGTCCACTTGAGTTTTGGCATGTCTTGACCTTTCACAAATTCGACGCGGCCATCGGCAAAGGCAATGTTAGCGCCGGAATCATCCTTGCTATGGCGGTCTGTGACTACATCCTCCGGCCCCCCTGCCTGATTCCACCCGGGCGCGCTTTCAAACAGCAGGACCAAATCCGGCGGCAGATCATTAGCATCCTCGGGGATGTTTTTGTTCATGGAATAACTGCATGGACCAACTGTGTCAATGGGACACAGGAATGCACTTCTCTCGTCTTCCTCGAAATAAGAATGCAGCAAGTCACACCATTTGTCTGCGCAAGGCCATCTTCCATTGTCCATATGATAGACGCGAAAACCAATGCCTAATTGACGAATATGGACAAGACAAACAAGTCTCTCGGGCGGTCTATAAGGCAAAATAGCAGCCAATATGATGCCCGCTATCAAGAACACTAACAAAGCACCGGTTAGGAGCCATACAACTTTACGCGATTTCTTCGTCATGTTTTCAAAATCCCGAAGGGATTTTATGTGAATAGCCATAGGTAAGCGGAGCGCAACCTATGGACAACAGATTCCAAAACACATTTCGTCAACCCTGGAGGGGTTGAATGATTATATCATTCCAAGTACTTCATATCAAACTCGATATTTGCTCTGCGAAGCAGGTCGACGAGTTCTTCCTTAAAGCTTGTTTGCCGATGATGTTCTTTCTGATTTCGAATGTAATCGATCAAAGCATTTTTGTCATTTGTCGCGTGCGTAAAGGCAGCATAGCCTTTTTGCCAGGAATCGAAGTCCTTGAATACGGCTTTCGTTTTGATCCATTTTGATGTGGCCATTTTGATATCTTTCATAAGATCAGCAATCGCTATCGATGCATGCAGCGAGGTCAAAATATGAATGTGATCCGTGTGGCCGTTGATGCGGTATAAATGGCAACCTTTATTTTTTAAGATGCCCCAGACGTACTTGAAAAATTCTTCATGGCGCTCGTAGTTCAGTGTATTTTGGCGGTTCTTGGTGGAAAAGACGATGTGATAAATGAGTTGCGTGTAGGTGGACATTGTTTTCTCCTTTGATCATTTATTCAACCCCTTCAGGGTTGAATAATATTTTTTTGAACTCATAACCCATAGGCCGCGCTCTGCTTGCCTATGGCTACTCACATTTAACTCCTTTGGAGCTATTCCGGAAGTTTGTCCGTCTGTGTAACGGCCCACTTGAGTTTTGGAATGTCTGCGGCTTTAACAAATTCGACGCGGCCATCGGCGAAGGCGATGTTAGCGCCCGGATTCTTGCCATGCCGATCGGTTACAACAGCAGCCGGCCCGCCGGTTTGATTCCACCCGGGCGCGCTTTCAAACAACACCACCAAGTCCGGAGGCAGATCATTGGCATCCGCCGGAATGTTTTCGTTCATCGCATAACTGCACGGACCGATTTTGTCCCAGACGCATTTCATCGTGCTTTCGGAAACAACTTCGGCCTTGATCCGATCACACCACTTCTCTTTGTCAAACGGTGCATTGTTTCTAATAGCTGACAATGTGCAACCATCTAAATACTTTAGATTCGTGCGGCAGACAATTACTGCTGCATTGTGCTCGCTTTGGATGAAACCCAATATAATGACACCAAATACCAGAACGCAAATCGCACTTGAAAACAAAACCTGTAAATAGAGTTTTTTTGACTTACTTCCTGTAATCAGCAGTGCGGCCAAACTAATCAGACTGGCGATAAAGAGCGGGATCGGAAGCAAACAAACGATGCCTACGCCAATACCTGCGAAGGAATCAAGAATACCTTCTTTACCAAAATAATTCGCAGTAATTGAAACTATTAGCGTAATCGCTAAGATTCCTAGCAGTGCGATGGAAGCCTTAAAGCAATCTCGGGCCCAAGTGACCGGATTGGAGGTTTTTTTCTCGTTGGTCATGCCAGAATCTCGCAATTCGGAAATATCTGCTCGAACAGGCTTTTGTCCAAGATCAGTTTAAGATATTCCTGCGGAACCTGGTGTTCGCTGTAGTCCGGGTGGCGGTGGCGGATGCCGGCGCGTGTGATCTGTCGCAGGTTTTCGCAAAGGTCAAACGTCAGTTTCGCCCTGCCTTCCGGCCCCATCTTTCGCAGCACCTCCATCTGTATGGCTGCCGCCTCCGGGGTTGTATCGCCCGAAAATGTCTTTGCAGGTCTTATCATAATCGAATTATACAATCCTGAATCATTACTAATCAATGAAAAAGGCCTGCCATGATTAAGTTAGGGTGCATCAAGATTTTTAGGCAGAGTTCTTTATTGCGTATTCCCATACATCGCTATGCATAGCACACCGGATTTCCAACATGGCGGATGCTCCCTGTCGTCCCCATCGCATTCCCGGCCCTTTCATGCGGCTTTGTACC
>JAJFTK010000078.1 GCA_021372945.1 Planctomycetaceae bacterium
ATGAAAATAACGCCTCAAGACCCAATACATTCACAGCTCAAGCACCTCTATAAGTTTGATTCGCCTAAATCAATAGCTTATAAGGACTTGAGCTATATTTTGCAAACCCCTACATCATCATAGTCTGCGGAGTACCAGAAATATAACGCTTCGTGGTCAGTTATCAATTGCATTTTTTCTAAAAATCTCGAACATGAAAGTTCTAATCGGAATTATTATCTGGGTTAGCGGCTTAATCTTGTTTATAACCCTCAAAGGGAGGTATCGAAGATGAAGCAGAAAGAAGGACCGGAAAGTCCAGGCCTTGCCTTGATCATCCTCGCCCTCTTTTTCGGCGTGCCGTTGATCCTCGCAAACCTTGACGCAAACCCCCTGATCGCCCTCGGCGGCCTGCTCCTCATATTTTTTGGCTACGGTCTCGGGGCAGGCCTAAACCGCCTGGAGCGGATTGCCCATCATTTAGAGCGGCTGCGATCTGAACAAAAAGAAATTAAGTGATTTTTCCCCGCAAAAACCCCCCTTACGGCCGCAAAAACGGCGATTTATAAACTATTTTAAAAATCCGCGAAAAATTACTGTTGACAAACTGTAACTAATCCGATACACTCTATAACATAGTAAGCGGTAAAAAAACGGAACGAGGACATTTTTGAGAAAGGGTAAAAAATGTACCATGTAGCACATCACGCAGACGACGGGACAGAACAGGAATATTGGTTTGTACAGGACGACACGGCTATGGGTGCGGAGGCCGAGGGTGAGGCGTTTGACAATGAGGCCGATTGCCAAGCCGAAGTGGATCGCTTAAACAGAGCGGAAGGGCATTACGCTTAATTGTCACGGGACAGGGGGATTTATGAAACTAAAACAACACATTAGAAAGGGTAAAAAATGAAACTGACAGAAAAAATCCAGATCGTAAACCAGAACCGCGACAAACTCAGTGACGGCCAGCGAAGGGCCCTTAGCGGTTACAAGTCCATGCTCCGTAACATCGAGGAGGAGGGGCAAATGGGCGGCGAAAAGCACGTCCAGCCCGACGGCGTGAGGCAATTTGAGGCATTGCTTGACAAGTGCATCGCGCAAATAGGCCAAATGAAAAAACAAACAAAATACACTGGTATGCCGTTGTGGTCGGATATGGCCGACGAGCTGTTTGATAGCGACGGGTGTCATCCGGATGCCGACAGCATTGCCGAGCTGATGCGAGAATTTCGCGACACTGGCGGGATCGGCGGGTTTTTTTTCTGCACTGGCCCATGTGACGAAAATGGCATGTGTCGCGACTCGTGGCATAACGGCGAACTGCGGCCTGCTGAGGAGTGTGGGCCCGCTCCCGACGAAATTAATTACACTGGGTTGAATTGATTTTTTACCCTGCCCCTGTCCGCTCGTCGCGGCGGGGGCCAGGGTTTTTTTGTGGAGGTTAGACAACATGCGAGTCAAAAACATCGACGGCCAGATCGTGCTGGTCGACGGCCGCAAGCGGCTGTCGATCGAGAGCTGGCTAAACGCGGTAATCGGCAACAAGCTGCAGTTTGCCGAGCGGTCTGGCGTCGATCGCAATTCCATTCAACTGCTCTGCGCAGGCCGGCGTCAGTTGGGCCACCTCAAATTTCTCAAGGTCTTGGCGGCGCTGGGGGCCGAGATCACAATCCCCGAAAAAATATAAAAGCGGTAAAAATATTTTATTTTTTACTTGCATTCCGCCGAAGCAATCATTAATCAGTAGTCATCGAACAATTGAATATCGCGGGCAATCATCCACGGACCAGCCCGCAAACGGGACCGAAATCAAAGGCCCGTCGACTGAAGGATAGTTTCAGTTCGGCGGGCTTTTTTTGTTTAAAAAGCCTTCCGTAAAACAGTTTTGAAAAGGACTTTAAAACTCTTTTGCGAAAGGATTTGCCATGGAATCAGTAACAATCCCCCAGAGCCTGATGTTCATCGTTGTCATCATCGGCGTCGTAGTTCAATTCCTGCGAGATCTCGCATCCCTCGACAAGTTCAAGCGTTTCATCCCCTACGTCAGCATCCTGGCTGGCATTATCTACAGCTTCTTTTCAATCGGCTATCCCGATTGCATCATGGTCGGCATCGCAATCGGTCTGATGGCCAGCGGCGGCTACGATGCGATCAATACGTTTAGCGATAAGAAGATCGCCGAAACGGCCAAGACGGCAGCCCCTCTGATCCTGATCGTTTTATTGTTGTTTGTTGCCGGATGCCCGCACCCGCTCTTTACCCAGGAGCAGCAGCTTCTCTTGCAGCAGGCCGAGCCCATCGTCACGGAACTAGACACGCGATGTCAGGCGGGCGACCAGCAGGCCTGTACGGATGGCCTGCACCAGGCGGCGATCACGCTCCAGGCTTTGACCGCCGCCCCCTGATTTATTCACCACGAAGGCACGAAGTACAAAACACAATACTGAGGTGCAATATGAACGAATTCAATTTGAGCGACAAGGTAAAAGTCACGGCGACCAGTTTGGAAGGTCGTATCGTGGGTATCTGGTTAAGTGAAGGCAATCAACCGCAGTACAACGTTCGGCTGCACGATAGCACCGGGCGTCCGTGCGACTTCTGGTATTTTGCAGGCGACATCGAAAAGATCTAAACGACCTTCGTGCCTTCGTTTCTTCGTGATTGAAAATAAAAATCTGTGAAATCTGTGGAGAAACAAAATGTCAAAATTGAAAGATCTAATCGCCAGGCTCCCCGACGAGTTGCAACCCCTGGCGGTCGTTTACGGCAATCTCTGGATCGACGCCACGGCGGCGCAACTCCAGCATCTAACGGACCTGCTGGTGGACGGCCGTATCAGCGAGGCCTCGCGGTTTGTCGTGCAGCACCTATCGAGCGACCAGCTCATCGCCGAACTGGAGCGGATCAATGCCGCGATCCTCGCCGTCAATCAAAAACAGTTCGATCTGCTGGAAGCACAGCGGCAGATGGTCCGCGATGCGATCCGCGTGGGCATCAATATGCTGCTGATCGCAGCGGCACAATAAAACCTCTTTAAGGTCTACTCAATGGCAATAGAACCCTGGTCAGTAGTGCTTACGGTCCTGTCCATTGCCGGAGGCATGGTCAGTGGCCTGGCAATGTGGAATCTGACCGGCCTGAAGGAAACAATCAATAAGCTGGCCGCCAAACAGGATGACCAGGACCGGCGCATCGAGGAACTTCGCACCGAAAGAGCCACATGTAAGATCGAGTGCGAGCGTAACCGGGTGAGCAAAGAGGACTGGGTTCGCGGGGAGGGTTACACACGCAGAGCCCTAGAACAGTTGACGGCCGCATTTAATCGATTGGAAGGCAAGCTGGAAGGTAAGCCCGATATTGCAGAGCAGTTGCCGATGATCATTGCCGAAGCGATTCGTGCTGCTGCCAGGGAATTCAAGGAGAACAGATAATGGGCCGTCTTGACGCCGCGATCATTAAGCAGCAGCGCCGTTCACTGCTGACGAACTTGAACCTGCTCTATCCCACAGCGTTCCAGACGCAAACCATTTGGAGGACCGTCTGCGGATATGATCCATCGTATGAGTTCGCCAATTTCAAACGCGATATCTTTTACTTCCGCGACAAAGGCTGGGTTCGTTTCATCGATGAGATGTTGAACAATGCGACCTGCTTCGAGGACAAGGTTGTAGTCCTCACGGCCACGGGTAAAGAGATCGCCGAACAAACCATGACGGATCCTGCCCTGGAGTTCTGATGGCCAAACGTACGCACAGCACGATCGATAGCCTTCCCGCTGACCTTCGCGGTGTGATCACCCGCATGGTCACTGACGCATTCTGGCCGCCCGAATGCGGCGACGAACACGAGGGCAGGCCCACATATGATGACATCGTCGAATATATCGTGCTGCAGGGTTATTCGATCAGCCGTTCGGCGCTGGGCCGCTGGGCAAAGAACCTGATTGCCATCGAGGTGCTCCGGTCACGCGCCGAGATCGTGCGTAATGTGATGGCCGAAGGCGGAACCGCCGAAAGCTTCGCCGAGGACCAGCGAGTGACTGCCGACCTCATCAATGCCCGGATCATCGAAGCGGCACTCCATGGCGAACTGACGCCCAAGCAGACCCGCGAACTGGCCGCCGCCGCCAGGGATTGCATGCGGATGCGGATCGAGCATGATGAGTATCGAAAGCAGCTCGCTGAGAAGGTCAAGGATACCGCCGACCGCACCGCCAGGAAACTGAAGGACGCCGGCATGGACCGCAAGAAGGCCCAGGAAATCGTGGACGACGTTTTGGGGATCAGCAGGTGACGAAGACCGCTCCAAAGCTCGATAGCAATTATTTCCTGCCGTACCAGGCTGGCTGGATCAAGGACCCGGCGCATGCCAAGCTGTGGGATAAATCGCGGCGAATTGGCGCCACCTACGCCGAAAGCTATAAGGCTGTCCGCAAGCGTAATTTAGAAAAAGGCCGGATTGACTACTGGTTTTCGTCGGCGGATGAATCGGCAGCCTTTGAGTTTGCCGAGTATTGTCAGCGATGGTGCGATATCATTGACCAGGTCTTCGAATTCATCACTGAACCGTATGACCACGAGATCGACACGCCTGAAGGAAAGAAAACGGTTCAGCGCAATCGTTACGTAATCTGGTTCCCGAACCGCAGCCGTATCACCTGCATGAGTTCGAACCCCAAGCGATTCCGCTCGAAGGGCGGTGACGTCACGCTCGATGAGTTCGACTGGCACGATGATGCGGACGAAATGTATTCGGCAGCCGAGCCGTGCCTGATGTGGGGCGGCGACCTGTCGATTTTGACGACACGCAGTTTCGAGGGCTCCAATTTTGACCGCAAGGCCATCGATGCAAAGAAAGTGCTTTCCGGTGAACTGGATCCCAACAAAGATTTCGTACTTCCCTGGTCCTATCACTACACGCCGATCACCGTGGCGGTTGAACAGGGCCTGGCTGAGAAGATCAAGAAGCTGGACCACATCGACCCGGTAGTCCGTGAGCGGTTCCTCCATGAGTGCCGCGCTCGTGCCGGCGACCAGGACAAATTCAACCGCGAGTACATGTGCACTCCGTCGTCGGAAGCGGCCACGCTGATCCCGTACGATCTCTATTATGCTTGCCAGGACCCGAACTGCCTTAAGACCGTCGGCAGCGGTCCCAAGTACATGGGGTTTGATATTGCGCGCGAGCAGCACAAGACCGTGATTTGGATCGACGAGCTGGTCGGTGATGTGCTTGTCACCCGCGTGATCGTGACGCTTCGTAAAACTCCGTACGGCGTTCAGAAGCAGACCATAGCTGATCTGATCCGCAAGCACGACGTAGTACGCGCCTGCGGCGATGCCACCGGCATTGGCGACATGCTGGTCGAAGAGCTGCAGCGGGAGTTCGGAGAATACCGCGTCAACAAGGTCAAGTTCACGCTCGAAACAAAGGACCATCTGGCATCGCTTCAGTTTGGAAGGATGCAGGACCGCCGCTGCCGCGTTCCTGATGACCAGGATGTCCGCGAAAGTTTCCATTCGATTCGCAAGGTTGTGACCCCAACCAAAAATGTTCGCTATGATACATCGCAGAGCGGTCAGGAACATGGCGACGAGTGGTGGGCCTCGACCCTGGCCAAGGAAGCCGCCAATATCCCGCATGACAAACCCGACGTATTCCTCTGCAGGGCTGGATAATGAACCTGAAGAACTCAATTAGATCGTTCATCCTAAAGAGCCTTGGCATCAATGAAATGATGGCCATGATCGCATCCGAACAACAGCAGGCAGATCTTGATGGCCCTCGCGAAAAATACAAACGCATCGATATTGTGTTTTCGTGCGTCGAAAAAATCGTTAATGGCATTGCAGGGCTCCCTCTGGTGCTCAGCACCGAAGACGAAAACATTGTCGAGTCCGGACCCGTCTACGATATTCTCTTTAATAATCCCAACCAAAGCTGGCAGCGGTTTGTGTCTGAATGGATCGGCCACTGGACGCTGACCAGGGATGTTTTTATCGTGTTCGGCCAGGCGACGGGGCTTGACAAGACCTACCTGCAGGTCGTCAGCGGGCTGCAGATGTTCCCGATCACGGATAACGGCCAACTGAACGGCAACCTGGTCGGCTGGGAATATCGGGGCGCATTCGGCGAACGCAGACGCTTCGGATTAAATGAGGTCCACCAGACAAAGAACTTTAATCCCTATGACCGCTTCCACGGCACCGGTCCCCTGTACGCAACCAGCAACGCCACCAATTTCAGCCACGCCGTCATGGAGCGAGCCTTCGCATCGCTGAAGAACGGCTGTGAGCCTGGCATTATCCTGGTTACGCCGGCTGGCGTAAAACTCGATTCATCGGAAAAGGATTACATCGCCGGCAACTTTGATGCCCGCCACGCCGGCTCGCTCAAAACCAAACGCACGGCGGTTCTCACTGGAGGGATGGACGTCAAGACGATCGCACAGAGCATGGTGGATCTGCAGGCTTCGGAGATCGGCGAGAAGGCGGACTGCAAGACTGCCGTGGCGTTCGGCGTTGCTCCGCAGCTCCTTGGCCTAAAAGTCGATGCGCAATATTCCCACGGTCCGGCCCAGCGTGATTTTGTTTTTGGAACGCTCATCCCCCTGGCGGCGCTATTTGGCGGCGAGATCACGGCAGCGGTTGGATCTCGCGGCTATGCCTCCGAACACAAGGGGCAGCCCTACACCAAATCGAAATTCTACACCGGCCGCAGCATCGATGCTCCACGTTGCAAAGCGATGTACCGTGCTGCCAGACAAAGGGCTGCACGCGATAACGCCAAGATCTTCGCCTGGTTTGACGTCGATCAGCATCCGGTAGTCCAGGAAGCCAAGCGTGAGTGGGCAAAGGATACGCTGGCATTCACGCAGTACGGTCTGACACTTGAAAAGATTGTCGAATCGTATGATCTGCCGTTCGACGTATCCGATCTCCCATGGGCCAAGGAATATTGGATCTCACCGGCCAATATGCCGGCCCGTTGGGTGCTGCAGGCCGGCATGGATGCCATCGTTGGACCAAAGCTCCCTGAAGGCAAGCCCGATGCCGAAGATGGCAAGGGACTAAGCGATCTTGACCTGAAGGCCAACGAGGCACGCCGCAGCCGCATTTGGTTAAAGTATATCGCCTCGTTTGCCGGCCTGGAGCGTGAGATGACGCAGGAGATCCGCGTCTTGTTCTTGCGTCAGCAGCGTGAGCTGATCGCCAAACTCGAAGCAGCCTGGGAGGAATCCAAATCACTGGACCGTCAAAAGGCGAACGAGCAGATCATCGCTCGCGTCGTGTTTGATCTGCAGAAGGAAAACGGCAAGCTGCGTGTGATCAACAGAGTCTCCTTTGAAAAAGGCGCAAAACTCGGCTCTCTGCAGACAATGACTGAACTGGGCGTTTCCAAGCAAGAGGCCGCCGCCAAGGTAGCCCACATCACGGATCAGCCGGCCGTGCGACGGGCGATCGAGATGAGCAGCCACAAGATCTCCAAGGTAAACGAGGTGACCCAGCAGCGGATCGCTGATCAGCTCCAGGAAGGTCTGCGTAAAGGCGAAGGGCTGCCCGATCTGACCAAACGCATTGAAGCCACGCTCGGCGAGAATCGCGCCCGGGCACAGACGATTGCCCGCACGCAGACAAGCGGCGCTGTGTCGACCGGCCGTTTCGAGGGGCTCAGGGCGAGTGCCGGAAAGAAGAAATCCTGGCTGACGGCTCGTGATGGCGAGGTTAGGCCGGAACACCTGCAGGCGGAAAAGACTTATGCGGACGGCATTCCTGTCGATCAGCCCTTCACGGTCGGCGGCGAATCGCTGATGTACCCGTGCGATCCATCCGGTACGGCTGCCATGATCGCAAACTGCAGGTGCCTGCTGCTGGCGTTGTTCGGCGCAGCCAAGCTGACGCTGGAGCACTATGACGTGCTCGAATTTGTTTCGTATGAAGAATCCAAGGTTCTATTTAACGAGGCGGCTTAATATGGTTAGATTTGCAGATGACATCAATACGAAGGATATCCGGTATACACGAGCTTATATCGTCGATGACGAGAAGGCGATTGACCTGGAGACCCATCGCATCAATTTTGTGGTTTCATCCGACGTTATTGACCGTTCCGGCGAAATCGTCGAGGCCTCGGCAGTGTTCGATGCGATCCAGCGGGAAGGAGAATTTAAGGCCTGCCCGGTTTGTCTCATTGGTCACCGCCATCACCTGAACACCGATGAGCCGCCGAGCATCGGCAACTGGGATGTCGCCACGGCCCGCCTCCGCAAGCACTACGTGGAGATGTTCCTGCAGTTCGACATCGAATTAAAACTCGGCGCACAGTATTGGATCGCGTACAAGAACAAGACCATGCGTGCAGTCTCGATCGGTTTCCGCATCAAGGATTACAGGGTTGAGGAACAAAAGGGACGCCGCGTTCTGATCATCACCGAGATCGAGCTGGTCGAGATCTCCGTCTGTGCGGTGGGAATGAATCCGCAGGCATTGAGCACTCTCAAGGCCATAGGCATCAACGTAGAAGAGATACTTCCGAAACAGTATGAGTTCGGCAAGGATCTCCCGGATGGCACCCATGTGCTCCTGGAAGCCTCTGCCCTCAAGCATCACCTTGATTTCCGCATCCTGGAAAGCAATACACTAACCATTGACGGCAAGGAGGTTCTATCGATTACCAAAATGGAACCGATAGCCGGATCCGTCGACACGTTAGATCCCAAGGCCGTCAATGACCGAATCGACCGCCTCGAAGAATCGCTCGTCACATCGATCGACGGCATTAAGGATCTGATTGCATCCGATCACGGGGACCTGGCCAGAAAGCTCATGTCCGGAAGCTCCAAGGAGCTGGAACCCGCTGCGGATAACAATACCGGGCTGGACGTAGTTGGAAAAGCGTTACAGAACATGTTAACCGAACTCAAATCACAAGGATGAAACCCGTATGAATGAAGAACAAGTAAAAGCGTTGATTAAAGGCATCATCGATGAGCACCAGAAGGGGCTGCTCAAGAATGATGAATTTGTCGGCAAACTTGCCGAGGCCGTGAAGACGGTCATTAAGTCGTCGCTCGATGACATGTCCACGATGAAGAAGAACATCGAGGCGCTGACGACGGAAATCAAATCGCTGCGTGCCGGCAGTCTGGCTGATGGCAATGTCAAGCTGCTCGATCCGCTCTATGCCGCAAGCGGCGGCTGCTGGAAGAGCGCTGAGATGGCACGTGATTTTGGCCTGTATTGCCTGGCCGCGATCTGTAAGTCCAAGCGTGCCACGGACCTGCTGAAGGCCAAGGGCTATACGCTCGAGGAAAAGGCAATGACCGAGAACGATCCGACCAGTGCAGGCCTGCTGGTTCCCCAGCAGATCCTCGACGGCCTGATCATGATGATCGGTCAATATGGCAAGTTCCGCCGCGATGCCCTTGTCCAGCCGATGGCCAGCGACTCGGCGATGGGCTTCCGCCTGGACAGCGGTCTGACGGTCTACTGTGTCCAGGAAGGGACCACGCCGAATGAATCCAAGCCGATTCTCGGCACGATTGGTCTCAGCGCCAAGGAGTGGCTGACGTACACGCTCGTCGACAAGAGCCTGAATGAAGATTGCGCCATTGCCCTGGGCAACCTGCTCGGTGAACTGATTGCGTTGGCGTTCGCCGAAAAGGAAGACTTCATTGGCTTCATGGGAGACGGCAACAGCACCTCGTTCAATTACATCGGCATCGTCGGCCAATTCAACAAGATGGTGGCTGCCGGCGTAACCCCCAAGGGCCTGCGTGGCGGAAGCGGTTCAGGCTGGGCCGGCCTCGTCCTGGGCGACTTCTCGGCTTTGCAGGGCGACGTGCATGACAAAGCCGAAATCGGCGAAGGCCCGAAGTGGTACTGCTCCAAGCAGTTCTACCACCAGGTTATGCGTAAGCTGGCCCTCTCTGCAGGCGGCGTCAACGCCCAGGAGGTCCAGGCTGGCAGCGTGAACAAGATCAAGATGTTCCTGGCGGCTCCGGTCGAATTCGTTCAGTCGATGCCCACGGCCACCGGGACCAGCCAGATCTGCTGTTTCTACGGCAACCTGAAGGTTGGCGCCATTCTCGGCGACCGCCGCCAGATGACGATCTCGCAGTCCGAGCATTACAAGTTTGCCGAACGGCAACTGACCGTGCTCGGCTCGGAGCGTGTGGCCATCTGTGTATACGGCTGCGGTGACGGCGACAAGGCCGGAACCATCGTTGCCCTCAAGTCTGGCGCGTAACGGATTCAATTTTCTGCGGCCGTCAAATCGGCGGCCGCAGGTCTTTTTGAATGCACTTTGAAAACTCGTTAAAAGGGGAAAAACTCACAGTTAAAAAGATCAATAGTACTTTAGAAGAAAGGTCTCGATATGAACGAGAGTCAGAATGAACAAATTGTCACGCTGCTTCCGATGCAGCTCAAGGATGATGGCGCTTTTGCCAACAATGCCTCGATGGATATTTCCGGAGCCGGCGAGGCGTCGGTAGAATTCCTGGTCGGCACCATTGATGCCGCCATCGGATCTGGCGGTGAAGACGTTGCCCCGTTCCTGGAGGAATGCGACACAGATTCCGTCACGGCAGGTGATTGGACCAAGATCACCGGTGCCGAACTGGCCGCGCCCATCGCATCGACCAAGAGCGACAAAATCTACCGCATCGATGTTCCGATGAAAGGGGCTCGCAAGAAGCGCGTCCGCGTCAATGTGCCGCACGCCGGCAATGGTGACACCGGAGCCAATCTGATGATTATCGGCCGCATTCGCAAGATGGACATCGGTCCCTTGACCGCTGCAAATCGCGGCTATGAAGCCCACATTATCCCGTAAGGGAGCGTGATCGAAGTCGAAAGCATGAACCTAAGCCGCCCGTCTGATGGCGGGCGGCTTTTCTGAAAGACAGGTGTATGATGTGGATTATCCCAAAGACAGGTTATTATGGCCAGTACGGAAGCTTGCCGGCCGGAACTGCCGTCGAAGTTTCCGAAGGCACGATCGCGGCGATCCAGAAGGAACTCAACAGGAAGCGAAGTGCGATGCCGAAAGAGGATCGCGAACTGATTCCATCGTTTGCCTACGATGTTGTCCCCGCTCCATGGGATTCTGCAACGGACAAGGTTCTCCTGCAGCTCGCATCGCTGCGATCCGATATGGAGGCTCTCCAGGCTAAACGCGGGGCGTCCATCCACTCACGAGATAAAGCGATGCTCCGCGTAAAGCAGCTCACCGCTCACCTGCAGGATGTCGGGGCAAGGCTGGCCCAAGCGGAGGAGAAAGGCAATGAACTGACGGTCACTTACATGTCAATGGACGCAGATCGGATCAACCACGAAATCTCGGCTGCCGAAATCCAGACGAACATGGACCAGCTCACCGTGCAGATCTGTGAAGAAGGAATCACAGAAATCAAAGAGGAAATGAAAGGGTTAACCAGTGCAGCAGACGCCGCAGGACAAAATGTTCCGTCCGGACCCGACCAGGGACCGGCAGAAGGAACACCCGAAACCACAACCGCAACAGCCGGATAAACAGCCATGTTCTGCACAAAAGAACAAGTAAAAGAGCGCCTTGGCCTTAGCTCAAAGACCGAGCCGGATGCTGTTTTGACAACGATTATCAGCGGCATTGCCGGTGTCTTTCAGTCCGTCGCCGAACGTCCCATGATCGTAACCGCCCAGGCTGTAACGGAATGCTATACCGGGCTTACAGATCTACTGCAGGTACAGCGATATCCGATCGTATCCGTCACCAGCATAAAGGAGTCATGGGACCGTAATTTTGCCAACGCCACGGCGCTGGTGGCCAATACGGATTACTGGCTGCTCGATGCCGGAGCCAAAGGCCTCATTGAACGGCAGTACACCAACTGGCTGAAACGACGTGACGGAATTCAGATTGTCTATCGCGGCGGTTACTGCGCCGCCGGTGCGACGCCCCAGACCGGCGAGATCGCTTTGCCGGCAGATATTAACGAGGCTGCGATCCATCAGGCGTGTTTCTTCTTTAAGCGAAAAGATGATCCGGGCCTGTCCGGCATCGCGTTCGAGGGCGGAAGCTTCCAGAAGTACGCCCAGGATAATCTTCTGCCGATGGTTCGTGACGTCGTGCTTAGCTATAAACGCCTCGTGGCGTAAACATAACGATCATATAGTCAAAGGAATGTACCAATGAAAAAAGTAGTGCTTTACATGGGCCTGGCGATGCTGCTGCTGGTTGCTGCGGGCGCATCCGTCTCGGTCAAGGATCTGGTCATCAAGCATATCCACCTCTGTCAGTCGCTGGACACGCTCCAGGCCGAGTACGATCAGTGTGCCGATGATTATGTCGCTTACAGGGGACGCGCGGCCTTCGTGCTCGGCGCCGGCAAGTACACCGGCACGCTGGTTTGTGATGCCAATGGCATCGACCTCTACGATTGGCCGCCCGGCTCGGCCGATATCTCTGCCGCCACGATCACCGTCGCCTCCGGCATTGACACGGTCAACTACATCCGGCCCGTTACGCAGTGGTACAACCTGTTGGCGGATCCCAATACCGTCAGTGCCGCCGGTGCGACGGATTTGACCACGTGGGCCGCCTTCCTCGATGACGGCAGCGCCGATCCGAACGACATTCCAAAGAATGCACTGCAGGTCAACATCAACGGGACGGTTTATTACGTCCCCTGTTTTCGAACACTCTAATAATGCAGATCTTGTTTGAAATAGGTCCCGAACTGCAAAAGACCGTCAGCAATCTGACGGACGCCGCCCAGCAATTGCACCAAGCGGTCAATGCTGGGCTGGAGGACGGATGCAAGCAGATCGCAGCGATCGGCCAATCCGAGTTCCTCAGCGGCCAGTACCTCAAACGCCGCACGGGCAACCTGGCACGCGCACTTGACGGCTGGATGGCCGGCGATCTCGAAGGCGTTATCGGCGTCCGCGACCAATCCGCCGTCGATAAATACAAATGGTTGCTGGGCGATAATCCGGAACATCAGCCGCTGATCATCCGTCCAAAGACCAAGAAGTTTCTGGCAATTCCCATAGGGGAGAATTTCACTGGAGCCGGCGTACCCAGGTATAACAGCCCACGTGACGTACCCGAGGACATGAAACCATTCTTCCTACGTGGTTCCGATGGCCAACTTTTCTTTGCTTACCGTGCCGGCAAAACCAAACGCGCCAGAATCCGCTTGCTCTTTGCCTTAGTTAAAGAAGTCGAGGTCTACGACACCGGCGCCCTACCCGACGCCGTCTTGGACAACCTCGACAAGATTAACGATCGCATCAACGACCAGATCGGAGGACTGCTCAGTTGAAACAAATCGTCCTAATTCTAATTAGCCTATGCTCGCTTTCGGCTTTCTGTCTGACCGCTGACCTCAACGGCGACCATATCGTGAACGCACAGGACTTTTTTATTTTAGCAAGCCAGTGGCTGCTGGAGGATACAATGGGACTTGGACCAGAACTGATTAAAAATGGAACCTTCGACTCCGAAGCGGACTGGACATTTGATTCGCCGCCGTGGTCGATAGGCGACAACGTCGCCTCGTACTCACGGTTTACAATGACCGACGTCATGTTTTTCCAAGGCGACAAATCCTTCACTGCCGGAAAAACGTATCGTGTCCAGTTCACACTAACCGTGCAATCGGGATTGGCAGGCGAAAACGAAGGGGTATATTGCGTTTTGGGTGGGGACACCCCCGCAGTAGCCACTACCAGGCGAAAAACCAGCGGCATCTATGCAGAGGATCTCACCTGTGCGGTCGATCTCAACGCATTATACGTTAACGTGTGGCATACCGCCGAAGCTGCGTTTTCAATCGATAACGTATCCGTCAGAGAGGTCACGGATGACGAGCCTCCCGCAACCGATGACTCAATGCTGACCGAGATCGAGAAACGCGCCATCGCCAGGCTGATCACACTGACCAAGGCGGATGACACGCCCGTGTTCAATAATATTGAGATCGTCGACGGCGTTGCGCAGCGCAAGAAAACATCAGACGGATCAGATACCGACGCCTGCGTCGATCACTGGGCCGGCCAGATCGAATCCGGCAAAAGCGGCATCGAATCCTTCGAACGGTTTTCGCCGTTTGCCTTTACGGCTGCCGGCTGGTCCGATGTGAGCAACGAAGGCGACTATGACCCCAATATTGTGATCACGCTTGATATTACGTTGGGCCAATCCGATCCCCGTGACCGGATCGGCCGTATTGGCGCCGCCGACAAGATCGGGCTTAACCGCATTACCGAATTGGTGTTGTACGCTTTCAACGGCTGGCATCCGGGTGATGGCGTCGAATGTGATCCATTTTATTTCAGAGGCAACCGCGTCACGGTTGACAATCTCAAACATAGCGGCATCCAGCTTCACTTTGAAGCCGACTGGATCCCATTACAGGAGAACTAAACATGTCAAAAGTAAATGTACGCGCAAAAATCATGCGGCACAGCGCCTTTAATGGCGTGGACGCCGGTGGTGCGATGTCGGCCGATTTTGAGGCCGGTTACGACCAGATCCTGCGATCGCAAGCCGATGGTCTCGGTGGACCGCCGCTGGAGGATCTCTACCTGGAATACTGTCGCGGCCAATTCGTGACGCAGGACTGGACCCATTTCATTGACCTTCTAAATGGTTCATTGGGCGTCTATTCCTGCTACGAGCGCAAGGCCGGCGCAGCGCCTGCCACCGGTTACATCAAACATACCATCACTGGACCCGTCGTGCACGCCTGCGACCTGAATATCTCCAAGGATGGATATGCCACAACGGCCGCCGCCTTCGAGTGTGAGGCTGCCGATGAGACCACGGGCTTCGCTGATATGTTCACCTCCGAGGACGCCCAGGCCGCTCCGGCCACCTACATGGCGGCCGCTCGCGGAGGCTGGCGCATCAAGTCGGCGGTCTTCACGCCAACGGTCGGCACGGCGATCACGATCTATCACAACACGGCGTTTCGGTTCGCAATCCGCCTGACCGTTGACAAAGAATCCAATGATGGTGACAAGGGCTATACTCAGGTCGATTTGATTGAGGAGAGCGGCCAGTATGGCGGTTCCCTGGCGTTCCAGGATTCGGCGATCGCCACGTCTCTAGTGACCGCCCAGCGGCTTGTCGCGGCCGGTCGCGGCAGCTTGGTGCTGCGCGTGATCCAGGGCGCAGGCGATGTAGATAAGATCATCACCATCGCCGGTGTGCGTTTTACGAAAATGGCTAAATCGTCGGGCCCAAAAACAACCGGACACACCTGCAGCTACGATGTGACCAATGACGCGACAACGCCGCTCAGCCTGGCCGGCGCCAACAAGATCCTCACAATCGCCGACGCCGCGTAACCTATTAAACGTCTTTTAAGGGAGATTAAAATGGATGCTAAACGAGAGGCCTTCGCCGAGGCCCAGCGAGTGTTCCTGCTGGAGCAAACGTCATTGACCAATCTGAGGTCGCGTCAGCACGCCCTGATCACAATGGGCACCAAGGCCGAAAAGCTTCGGCCTGTTGTTGACCAGATCGTCAAACAGGTTGAAATCGTCAACACGGCAAAGGCCGCGATGGACGCCATCGAGCAGCAGATCGCCGCTGAAAACGAGAAGGCTTCCCAAGTCAGCGAACCGCAGCAGCCCGAAGCATAAGCGCCGGGATGATTTAGATGGCCAAAGACAACGACATAAACGTCCATATAAAGGCCAACGCCGATCAAGCCCAGCGGGCGCTGCAGGACTTCGAACGTGATCTGCAGGGTTTGGCCAAGGACATGCAGAACGTCGCGCCTGCCTCCGATCAGGCCCAACGGTCCATCGAGGAATTTGAACACGACCTGGCCGGCCTGTCGGACGAGCTGCAAAAAGCGTCGCAGCGTCAGCAGGCCGCCGCCGCCGAGATGGACGGCTTTCGCTTTTCCGCAGACAAGGCTGGCGATGAGGTCGGCGACCTCAACCGCTTAATCGATCAGTTAGGCAGAGAGCAGGACGACCTCGCCAACAAATCGGGCCAGGCCGGCGTCGACCTCGAGTCGACGGGCCGAAAGGGCAAAAGCGCATTCGACGGCGCCGCCGCCTCCTTGGCTGCCTACGCGGCCAGGTCCGTATCAGTCGTGGCAGCCATCGCCGCCATCACCAGGGCACTCAACGAGCAGTCGCGGGCGATGGAGGAGAACTCCCGGATCGCCCAGGAGAATCAACGCTCGATCTTAACACTGCAGTTCATGGGCGAATTTTTCAAGGAACGTCCCAATCTCCAGGAGGAAGTCGCCGCCCTGGCCGAGTATGGTCGTCGCCCGGTCGCCGAGGTCGCCGATGCATGGTTGAGCCTGCGGTCCAAAAATCCATCGATGTCTAACGAGCAGATCGACGCCATCTTGAAAGAGACCCTGGAGACGGGCCGCACGGACCCCTCAGCGCCGCTAAATACGCTGGCCGACATGTTTGCGCTCTACATGAAGAAGACCGGCGAAACCGACGCCAACCGCGTCCAGAACGTTCTCCAGCAGACGATGATCGAGGCCGGCAGCACTACCGAGGACGTGGCTAATCTCATGCCTCGATTTCTGCCCATTGGGCGGGCGGCAGGCCTCTCCGGTCCCGAGTCAGCAGGCCTGTGGGCCTTTGCTACCACGCAGGAGGCCTCCGGCGAGATCGCCACCACAGGCCTGCGCTCGATGTTCCTTGGCCTGGAGGGGCGCGAGACGCCCGACGCGGCCCGCATACTCAAACGCTTAGGCGTCCGTCAGGATCAGACGTTCTTCGAAAAGATCGAGCAGCTTAAAAAAGCCCGCGCCGCCGGCAAATTCGACCTGCCCACCGCGCAACTGATCGCCGGTCGCACTGGCGCGCCAATGCTTTTATCCACGATCGAAAACAACGATCTGCTGATGCAGTCGATCGCTAACGTCCAGGCAGCCGATCGCGGCGATATCGACATTACCGCAACCATGATCCGCGATCTTTTTGAGAGTGACCCGATGGCCAAGGATGAGGAGGACTCGCGGCTGTTGGACATTCGCAATAAAAACCTGAAAGTCTCCGACAGCAGCGCTCTGCGGAACAGCAATGCCCTTAAGGAGCGCGAAGCCATGTGGCGCGAAATGGGCGTCCCGACGTGGATAGCAAAATCAAACCTGTTCTTCGCCCGGCTCTTGATGGGGGCCGGTGTATCGCCGGAGATGGTCTTTTCCAGTCCCATTGAACACTGGATGCTTGAGCAGCATGGCCTGCCGAGCGGTGTCGGCGATTATTCGGAAACACTCGGCGGCGTGCCGCAGTCCGCCCCCGAATCGCCCAGCCCGATCCAACTGGATTTCAATCGCCGCCAGCCCGGCGACTACATCCAGGTCAACAATAGCAATATCATTTATAACGAGCCTAATCAGCCATCGATCGAACGCACGCCGACGAAGGAGGTTCAATAATGTCCGTTACCTTGGCCTATGCGTTGGGAACCTCTGAGCTGATCGTTGGTCGACAGCCTCGCCAGATGTCCCGCCGCCTGGATGGCTACGCGGGAGCCGACGGACTGACCGGCATGAACCTGGGCACGCGCGGCTACGTCATCCCGATCATTCTGACACTGAGAGCCGCTGGAGCGAGCTACGCGGCGGCGCGTGCCACGATGGAGGCCTACATTTATACGGTCGAACTGCTCCAGGACCTCGACGCCGCCGAATACACGTACGGCAGCATAACCTATTCGCTCGCTATCTGGGAAAGGCCGCTGCTTGTTCCCGTCAGCCCCAACAGTCTTTACCGCTACGATCCCCGCAAGGGCATAATGACCTGTCGCATGTCAATCATCCTTAGAGGTCTCCTATGACGGCGCTGAAGGATCATCAACAGATGTGCCGCACCGCTCGCCGCGTGATCGCCCGGCGATGGGATACTCCAACCTCAGCCTGGGTCACGCTTACCTATGCCAAGGTGCTTCAGGTCGTTTCCTCGATCGGCGCAAAACCATCGGCCGCATCCTTTACCTTTGAGAATGTCCGCTGGTCCGTCGCCGAGCCCTACGGCCTTCAGCGAGGCACGCGAGTTTCGATTATTACCGACGATCCGATCGAGGGTCAGGAGGCTCAGACGATTCTCTTTGAAGGGGTAGTCGTTAATTTTCAGAGATCGTTTGCCGGCGGCGATGAAAACGGCAGCGGCGGCTTCGAGCGGTTGATCGTCCAGTGCGCCGATTACCGCTGGCTGCTGTCCCAGACGAGCCCGATCTTCAGCATGGTCGTGCGCGGCGTGGATGACTATGATCACGAAACAGGGATGGGCCTAACCAACAAATGCCTGTACCTTGCCCGACCCGTGATTTTCAATAAAGACGGCCGGCCGGATTGCGATGCGCATCCCTTAATCGTCTTAAACGACTCTCGTTGGCCTGGCTTCGCTGGCGAAATCCCGATCTTCTGCCCGCATACGAAAACCGACGCCGAATTCTGGACTATCCGCAAAATGCTCCGCCACATCGTAAGTCCGCTGCACAATCGCTCCAGGCCGGTTACGAGCTTCCTGGATCCGCTGGCTAATATTGCCGGCGGGCTAAAGCTTTGTCAGCTTGATCCGTCCGTTTTCCCGGAACTCGATACAGTGGTGCATTCGGTCGCGATCCCGACTGGCGCTTCGCTGCCGGAGGCCGTCGAGCGTATCTTGGTCCAGATTGGCTATACCTATCGCGAAGATCCAAGCAATGATTTTGGTCCCATGTGGACGATTTATAAGCCTGGCAGCGCCAGCCAGACGGTCCGCAACGCAACGACTGCCCCGATCATCCTGCAAAGCCTTTATGCCCCTGCAGTAAACGAATCGATCAACACGTCCGTTGCGGCCGGCAAGCACATGGTCCTTGCCGGACTTTTTGACGAAGATCTCACGCCAACCATCAGCCGGCCCTACGGCCTGGGCGCCAGCGACCTGTTCGAGGCCACGTTCGAGCTGGTGCCAGCCTGGAAGGATGATGATCTGGTCCCGGACACAGACGATTTATATCAGCGTGAATCCGATCTGCAGCAGCCGGACGCAGATCCGGAGCAATATTCGTTCTATCAGAAATATCATGTCTCGGGCTCATTGTTCATGCGGGACGTCGGCCGCAAATGGGCGCTCAATGAGTCCGGCAAGTACACCGATGCCCTGACCTATAATCGCGGAGTACGTTTCGATTTTAATACGGTCTGTGATGCCGGACTTGTCGCCTCCGGCGATCCGCTCCGCCGCAATTACGCCCCGTTTGAAAGGGTCTTTAAGCCGTGTTTAACGCTGGATAAAGACACGCTCAACTCGATGGGCGTTAAAGTGGAATTCTCCTTTGATGGAGGTACAACCTGGCAAACCCTCCAGGCGGCCATCACCGTCTGTCAGGATGAGTGCGCCATCCGGATCGAGGATCCCAATCTCTCCGAGATCCTCCCCAAGAATACCTCGGACCTGAATATTGACATCGATGGCCTGGGCACAATGGTTACAACCGAACTTAATTACTGGACCCGTCTGTGCGCCGATTGGTTCAATTGGGACGCCGACCCTGAAAACTTTTCTTGGCCGCACCGCCAGATGCGATGCCGTGTGACCGCCTCGGTCGAAATGGACCAGGCGATCCACGCCTGGCCGGCCCAGTCGGCCAATGCCGGCACGCCTTTCGAGCAGATGCGCATCTTTGATTTCACAGCTCGCTATGGGCGAAAGCTCCGCATGGCCGGCTCTGTTTTGACCGGCAGTGCCTGGGAAATCCCGCTGCACTCCGAGCAGCTATCGGCCCAGATCGACTTCCTGCAGTCCGTTAATGAGGATGTCGCGATCGCTTCACGCTTCACCCTGGACCGCCTTTGGATGGGCGACGGCTCGGGCTTTCCGCAGTTCTGCTGCGGCGACGGCATCACCCAACTTGAGGGCCGAAACTTCTCTCTTAAAAGCGGCTCGTCCGCCTCGAGCCTGTATCCTGAGATATCCGAGATCGTCTACAACGTCCAGCAGCAGGTGATGGATCTGATCCTGCGCGACACCAAGATGTCGCGCGTGCAGCTCCAGTCAATGACCAGGAGAACGGACACCGGCAGGAGGCGGCGATGAGCTGGCTAAGAACTATTTGGCGAGGGCGAGGGTTGACAGCGTTTTACCATGACGTGTTCATGGATTGACAGATAGATGCTCTTTTAAAACTTCATAATCAGCAGTTCAAAGCCCGCCAGGGCGGGAAGATTATCGGTGTTAACTTCCCATACGAGACCGAGTACGAATCGGTCCCGCATGTTTTTTCGCCCTGGCAAAGTTCAGTATCAAAATTATCGGTAGAAACTGGATGCAGGTTTATGAGTCACTCTTTTTTTCCATGGATGGGAGGCAAAACCAAGCAGGCAGCCCAGATTGTAAAATTGATTCCTGAGCATACCTGCTACGTGGAGGTGTTTGGTGGAGCGGCTAACATCCTATTTGCCAAACCCCGCTCAAAAACTGAAGTTCTCAACGATATTAATGCCGACCTGGTAACGCTCTTCCGCGTGGTCAAATACCATCGCAGGGAGTTTCTCCGGCAGCTCCAGTTCGTGACGCACAGCCGTCGCGAGTTTGACGACTTCAAGGCCCAGCGAGGCCTGACGGATTGTCAGAAGGCCGCCAGGTTCTATCTGATCCTCAAGGCCGCCTTCGGCGGCAAGGGCGGCACTGGCGACTGCCACTTCGGCTACGGCACGACCGGGCGGGCAAGGTACAGCCGGCTGACCTTTGCGGCGATCCACCGCTGCCACAGGCGGCTTGATGGTGTGATTCTGGAGAACATTGATTTTGCCGATTGCCTCCGGCGCTATGATCGGCCGCACACGTTTTTCTATTGCGACCCGCCATACCTGGAGACACACGGCTATGCATCTGAATTTGGCTTGGAGCATCACAAACAATTGGCGGCCATCCTGCAGCAGGTCAAGGGTAAGTTCCTGCTCTCTATAAATGACCATCCGGTCATTCGCAGACTATACAAGGGTTGCCGCATCGTGCCGGTAAAAACGTTCTATACGATCAGCCGGGATAAGGCTGCCGCCGCCCAGGATCGCGGCGAGCTGCTGATCGCCAACTATAAGATTTGAATGCTATTTTTCGTGTAGCATTTTGGATTCTTTGAAAATTCAATACCGCCACAGCCGTCAATAACAGACTCGCTGTGAGACCAGGCCGTCCGATCCGGGCCGCCTGAGCAGTACAGAAATGCAAATTGAAGAAAACACTGCGATTTGCAGCCGGAGATGTTTTGCGCTTTGCCCGCCAGATTACCCATCTTCTAAAAAACCATGTCCGCTCCCAGGTCCGCAGGTCCGGCACAAATGTCCGCAGCAGCCTCGTTTCGCCGCTGCGTAAAACCGCCTAAAATCCGCGTTTGTGCTGCCGTTAAACGGCTTTTAAAGATGGCCTGTCAGTCAGGCAGAAATGCCATATTGGATTGCGCACAAGGGCTCCTAAACGCCTCCGTGTGCCATTTTGATTCGCCCCCGATATCAGCCCGCCCGATGCCCGAAAATCCCGCGTGGCGCCCCCGTCATCCCGCTTTTTCCCGCCGTCTCCCCTCCAATCCCGCCCAACCCCGCCGTGTGCCATATACCGTTTCGTTTTACACAAATAATCCCAACTTACAGGCTGATAATCGCCGGGATACAGCACAGGCTGGAGGTCTGCACTGCATTAGCTCATCAGGGCGATGATCTTATCGAGGTCGTTTTCGACCTTGACGGGCGGATTGCTGAATTCTCTTGCCATTTGGCTATGGTAGTTAACGGTGGCGTTGGGGTCCTTGAGCAGATGACCGGTTAGGACGCAGGCAACACGCTCGAACTTGCTGATCGTCCCTCGTTTGAGTAAGTGTTTGAGGCCGGCGATAGTGGCCGCGGAGGCAGGTTCGCAGCCGAGGCCGTATTTGCCGATCTGGGCCTTGGCATCGAGGATCTCTTCGTCGGTGACATCGAGCACCACGCCGTTGCATACTTCCAGGGCGCGGATGCACTTTTTCAGATTGACCGGCCGCGAGATCTCGATGGCCGATGCGATGGTATGCGGACGGTAGTTGGCGGCATCCAGTGCGGCGAAGTAGTCGTTGACCAGCTTGTTATCGAAGCGGCCGCTATTCCAGCGGAGGCCCTTGTCATTGTAGAGTTCGGTGAGCGTATTGGCGCCATGGGCGTTGATGACGGCCAGACGCGGGATGCGGTCGATGAGGCCGACGTGCTTGAGTTCGGCAAACGCCTTGCCGAAGGACGAACTGTTGCCGAGGTTGCCGCCGGGAACGACGATCCAGTCGGGGACTTCCCAGCCGAGGCCTTCAAGGATGCGGAGCATGATGGTCTTCTGGCCTTCCAGTCGGAAGGGGTTGAGCGAGTTGACCAGGTAGATATTGAGCGCCGAGCACACATCCTGCACCTGCCGCATGCAGTCATCGAAGTCGCCGGCGACCTGGATGGTGCGAGCGCCGTAGTCCATGGATTGGCTGAGCTTGCCGAAGGCGATCTTTCCTTCGCCGATGAAGACGGTGGCGTTGAGGCCTGCCGTCTTGGCATATAAAGCCATCGAGGCCGAGGTATTGCCGGTCGAGGCGCAGGCGCTGGAGACAGCGCCGACCATGCGGGCGTGGCTGAAGGCGGCGGTCATGCCGTTATCCTTGAACGAGCCCGAGGGGTTCATGCCTTCGTATTGGAGATACAGGCACTTGGGGTCCATGCCAAGCTGCTCGGCCAATCCGCATGCCTGCTGCAAGAGAGTCTGGCCCTCGCCGACGGTGATCTTAAACTTATCGTCGCAGAAATTGAGCAGCTCGCGGAAGCGCCATACGCCGGAGAAATCCAGCGGGTTGTCGCGTTTGGCCCAGCGCTTGCCAAAGTCGCTGAGCTTCTTGGGCAGTTTGACCTTATCCCAGTTATAGACGATGTCGAGCAGGTCGCCGCAGTTGGGGCATTTGACCAGCGTCTGCATGCAGTCAAATTCAGCGCCGCACTCGATATTGATACACTTTTGAAAAGCAGTATTCTTTGCCATTGTTCGTCCTATTCGCTCAGAGTGGCTTAAAACATAAAAAAAACATTATACACTAGCAGATTGAGAATTCAATCTGTCTTCTCAAAACGGGAAATCCGGGCAGAACACTTCTCCAGTGTCCGTATAAAAACGAATCCCCCGTAGAACGATTCTGCCGGATGTCCCGGCTTGAAACTGCACGCGGATGCCTTCTATTGTCTGCGGTTCGAAACTGAGTTCCATTTCCGGAGAAGATACCCCTCTGTCGATCCAAGGCATTGATGCCGACTTATCGGCCGGTCCAATATTCACTTTCGAGGGCATGTAACCTAAGTTACCGCAATCGAAATAAAGCGTTACTTTGGATAATTTGATTTCGACAGGGAACTGAACATCCATTTTTCCCCATGCGAAAGGACTCAGTTCCGTCATCCACATCGCATTTGAAGCAAGCCCTTTTATGCCCTGGTCGGATCGCCCGAGAGTCAGCGGCCAGATGACACCATGCACGATATTTTGCGGCTTCGTATCGGCCAGATTTGGAGCGTCACTCTGAATGGCGACTTCAAAAGGTCTCTGGTTTGGAAACTCTTCAACAAGAGCAAGGCGAACGACAACGGGATGCAGTTTGTAATTTTGTGGAACATCCGTCTCAGCGTTAAAAGTGAAATTCGGAAAAACTCTTTTGTTGAAGTTTAACGCTCTCAGATCTTCAGGAATGAGCGTCCCGGCCCGTTTTGTGACTCTATAGCCGTCCCAGAGGTTTTCCTGATTATATGACATGACAGACAGGTTGGTATTCATGTCATAACCGTATGAAGCGGCATGGACCAATCCGAAACTGTGTCCCAATTCATGTAATAGCGTGCTTTGGAAACCAGGACTTTTGTCCAATGCGTAAGAAGACACATAAACAAACCCACCCCCATTATTGAATCCGCGATTGAAAGGCCTGCCCCCGCCAGCAGGGATGTTCTCGCTGGCATTCATGACAATAATGACGTAGAGGTAAGGACAATTGAATCGGCTATAACCAAATCTTTCAAAAACTTCCTCGACGGGCAAAATTGATAATGACTTTTGATCCTGTGTTTTGTAGTAATCCAAAGCAAACCGGCCCCGGCAGATAAGCGGTTTCCTGTCGGAAATTCTAAAGGTGTCTCTGTTTTTCAACATGCGCTGATAGTTCTTTTGTGATGTCAGAATATGCCGTGTCAACTTAAGCTGCTGCTCACTTGTTGGCGGGGCTTGATCGATTGGAACAAAAAACATAGGTTGAATCTGAATTCTTGCGGGAATAATCATTTCTGAGAACGAAAACGAAGAACTGACCAACATCAACCAGATACACACTTTCATTCTGCAGCCTCATTTAAGGATTTAATGAGTTCAGGCAGTTCGGAGATGCTGTTGACGCAGGGCAGACCGGCGGGGATGCGGCGGGACTGGTTCGTGTAGGCGCGGACGAGCACGGGCGTCATGCCGGCACTGCGAGCGCCGGCGACATCATTATCGAGGCGGTCGCCGATGTAAACGATTTTTGAAGGGGAGACGTCGATGGCGGCCGCGGCTTGGCGGAATGCACCGACATCGGGCTTACGCTGCGGCAACTCATAGGAATAAAGGCGAACGGGCAGATAGTCGAGCAGGCCTTCGCGGCGGAGATGGCGTTCCAGGCTGCTTTTGTGAATGAACGTGTTGGATAGGAGGCCGAGCTTAAGGCCCATTTGACTAAGTGTTTGCAGGGCCTCGGCCGTGCCTTCCTTGACGGAACCCAGGCGGGCCAGGCCTTTGTACCAGCGCCAGTTGAGTTCTTCCCACTGGGCATCGGTCAATTGGAAGCCTCTTTTTCGGCCGTAGCCTTGCAGGAGTTCGAGGGAATTGAAATCGCTGCCGGATCTCCAGGATTTAAAAAGATGCCAGCGGATACCCCACAAATGAACCAGCCGATAGGCCTTGAACGAGCCGACCGGCTGATCTAATTCTCTAAGATACTCGTACGAGGCGGCGATCGCCTCATTGAAGAGCCGCGGGCGGTCGAGCCTGCCAAAGGTCAGCAGCGTTTCACCCAGATCGAACAGCACGGCCTCAATCCTGCTCACGGCTACCTCAGCGGCGGGAGATTGGCGCCAAAGAGCGACTCGCACCAGGCGATCATCTCATCATCGCTGATGGCCGAGATGCGGTCGGCGGCGTATTCGGCGTCGATCTTGTCCTTGATGCTGATGACGCGCGGATCGTGCTTGGGGATATCGATCACGTAGCGTTCCTCGATCCAGTGCTTGATGCCGGCGGCGCCGGACTTATCGGTAATGGCCACACCGGCGGGCCGCTTGAGAATCTTAAGCGTATCGAAGCAGTTGTAGATCTCTTCGTTCTTGAGCAGGCCGTCCGCGTGAATGCCGGCACGCGTGACATTGAAGTCCTTGCCGACCAGCGGGTAGTTGGCTGGCAGGTCGAAGCCGAGTTCCTTTTGGGCGTAGGCGGCCATCTCGGTGATGGCGGCGTAGTTGACCTTGGGGTTGGTGCCGAACATCTGCGCGTGCTCGATGACCAGGGCTTCCAGCGGGGGGTTGCCGGTGCGTTCGCCGACGCCGAAGATGGAGGTGTTGGCGGCGCAGCAGCCGTACAGCCAGGCGATGGAGGCATTGATCTCAACCTTGTGGAAGTCGTTGTGGCCGTGCCATTCGAGCCACTCGGCGGGCACGCCGAGTTTGCGAAGCCCGGCAACCAGCTTGGGCACCGAGCGGGGCAGCGCGGCATTGGGATACGGCAGGCCAAAGCCCAGCGTATCGCACAGACGCATCTTGACGGGCGACTTATACTGCTGCGAGAGCTTGAGCAGTTCGGCGGCAAACGGCAGGATGAAGCCGTCAAAGTCGGCCCGGGTGATGTCT
>JAJFTK010000079.1 GCA_021372945.1 Planctomycetaceae bacterium
ATGAAAATAACGCCTCAAGACCCAATACATTCACAGCTCAAGCACCTCTATAAGTTTGATTCGCCTAAATCAATAGCTTATAAGGACTTGAGCTATATTTTGCAAACCCCTACATCATCATAGTCTGCGGAGTACCAGAAAATGACTGATCGGGAGCCCGTTAAAGTAGGGGTCTATATCCCGCCTGAAATTTTGCATCGAAAAGGACTGAATGACCGGCAGAAACTGGTTTTGGCTTCAATCGTCCAATTATACCAGAGCAAGCGATCATGCTATGCCTCGAACGCCCACTTTGAGCAATGGTTCGGAGTGCCGAAAAAAGAAGTATCCGTGACGATAAGCCTGCTGGCCCGCAAGGACCTGCTCAAGGTGGCAATCACTTATAAGGGAAAGCAGGTAATCAGACGTGACTTGACCCCGAATCTTCGCTCACTTAGAATTCAGCCAAAACGGATGGTGGGGCTATCCCGAATATCGGGTGAGGGTATCCCGTAAAAGGGGTAAGAGAACAGGAATTCTAACCAATGTTACAGAAGGATGATAAAGCTATCCTTCTGTAACATCTTGTAAGAACCGGCGGCATGGCTGGTGACAAAAGAAAAAATGCTTAAGTGACTATTGACATTTACTCTTGGTTATGGTAAATTATGGCCATGAAGAAGAAAGAAAATCAAAATTGGGAAGAGGCATTCCGAACGGCAATAGAGCAGTCTGGGCTGTCCTTGTACGAGATCAGCAAACAATCCGGAATTGACCAGAGCCAGCTTTCTCGGTTCATGCGGCAGCAGCGCGGACTTTCAATCAAAACCGCCGAGCAGCTTGCCGCCATTGTAGGGCTTCGGCTGGAAAGGAAGAAGCGATGAAGATTACCCGGCCAGTGTACAAAGACGCGGACGGCAAGAAAAAGCATTGGCAGAAACACCGGGCCGATTTTGTGGACCATAACCAAATTCGCCGGAGAGTCACCCTGTTCTCGAACCGGAAGGAATCGGAGCGAGCGGGCACTATGATTGAGTGGCTTATTGCGACAGGCGGCAAGATCACCGACCCTGAATTGCAGCGCTGGATTGAACAGGTTCCCGCAGCGGTCCGCAATAAACTGACCGAGTTCGGCCTGATCGCGGACAGCGGAGCGGGTAAAACCCTTGACGGTCATCTCGACGACTGGAAAGATTCGCTTCTAGCCAAAGGAACAACAGAAAAGCACGCCGAATTGCTACACAGCAGGGTCAAGCGGATCATTGAGACTTGCGGCTTTAAGGTTTGGAGTGATATTGACATTCACCGGGTAGAGATGGTCCTTAAGGATCTTCGGACCGCCAAAGGCGACGACGACGAGGGCATCAGTCACCAGACCCACAACCACATAGTTCAGGCTCTAAAGCAGTTCGGAAAGTGGATTGTGCGGAATGGTCGGGCGCTCAGTTCGCCATTTGAGCACTTACACAAGCTGAATGTTAAAGTGGACCGCCGGCACGATCGGCGATCTCTGACAACCGAAGAGATTGGCAAGCTTTTAGGCTCTACCGCTTCTTCTGGGCCTCGATACGGTATGAGTGGCAGTCAACGCTCCCATCTCTACAAACTGGCCTTAGAGACGGGTTTACGGGCCTCAGAATTGCGAAGCCTGACTGTATCCAGCCTTGACTTCCAAGAGCGAACAGTAACGGTCCAGGCGGCTTACAGTAAACACAGGCGGGAAGATGTTCTTCCCTTGCGGCAGGATACCGCAGAACTCTTAAAAGCAGCCTTTAGCGGCAAACACCCTGCAGCAAGGGCGTTCTCTTTGCCGAGCCCAAATAAGACAACGGATATGTTCCAGGATGATTTGAAAGCGGCTGGGGTCACCTATGAACTCGATGGCAAGTATGCAGACCTCCACGCGCTTCGACATACCTTTGTTTCAACTATCGTCCAAAGCGGCGCCACGGTCAAGGAAGCGCAGACGTTGGCAAGACACTCCTCTCCGCTGTTGACGGTAGGAATTTACACCCATATCGGCCTGAATGATACCCGCCGCGTGATCGACGCCCTGCCGACCCTGCCCGAGGCACAGAAGGCGGTAAAGACCGGCACTGATGGCGATAGCCTTGTGACTGTAATGCGCCCGAAAACGGCACAAGATAGGGCAAGTGAGGACAAATCCGGACAAGCTCAAAATTCCGTTTCTTGCCCCCCTGCTTCCGGTGAACGTCAAGCGACAATTTCAGCGGGCGTTCATAACTCCTTTGCAGATAATGAAAAAGGCACCGAGAGAGTTTTTCTCTCAGTGCCCGATGTTGAGCGGAGGAGGAGGGATTCGAACCCCCGGTGGGTTGCCCCACAACGGTTTTCAAGACCGTCACCTTAAGCCGCTCGGTCACTCCTCCGGCAGAAGTTGCTCCTATTCTATGGATAATGCTGCACTGAGTTCTATCGAAAAAACAGCGGCAATTCAAGTAAAAAACGGCATTTACTGTAAAGTTCGTGCCGGCGTTGTCGTTTGGCTGAGATAAATATTGAAAAAGCCCTTTTGACAAACGAAAAACGTTCTCTATAATGGCAGAAAGCTTAACCCTTGGCGGGAGGATTAGTCATGCGACTGTTTGTAAGCTTAGGCGAAAGCAGCGTCAATGAACTGAAATTCGACCGCGGACCGATCTATGTCGGCCGACAGACGGGCAGCCAGGTCTTTTTGCCGGATAAAGCGGTCTCACGTCAGCACGCAGTTTTCTATTCCACCAAAGACGGAACATGGATCCTCGAGGACATGGGCTCATCCAACAAGACGTACCTCAACAGCCAGGCCATCCACAAGACTGAACTGAAACACAATGACGTCGTGCGCATCGGCGATTTCCTGATTCGCGTCAGTCTTGAGGAAGACGAGCATCATGATTCCAAAACCGGGATGGAGGAAACGCAGCTCGGCGGCGAATCCGGGGCTTCCAAGGAGCTTCATACGGTGGAACGCAAGCCCGAGGCGCCGGATTCGCCCCCCATCAAATTCCCATCCAAACGCATCAAGCAATACCAGGAAGTGGTTGATGTTCTCACCAGGCAGAAGACGGCAAATACACTGTTCCGTTCGTTGATGGATGTGCTCTTTCGCCATTTCACCGCAAAAAACATCTGGATGGCAGTTCGCAGCAAACCGGATGGCGCGATGGAGATCCAGTCAGGAAGAAAGATCACGACGGAGAACATCGAACGCGTTGACCTGGCGGTTCCGGCAAGCCTGGCCGAGGCGATCGCCGGCAATAAATACCTCCTGATCCACCAATTGCCGCGTCAGATCACCGTTCGCGGCATTCGCTCGGCGCTCATCGCCCCCATGCTGGCGGGCGCGGAGTGTTACGGGATCATCTACATCGAAAACTCGACCGAGCATCCGCACTACAGCCTGCCTGATCTGGACTATCTGATCTTCGTTTCGATCGCGGCCGGATACGCGATGCGAGCCCTGCCGCACGGCTGACCGGTTAGCGCTGTCGGGAGTATTTGCCCATGACCTGCCCCTGTGCAAGGATATGTCCCTGCATCGCGTTCTCAAGCGCCTTCTTGTCCGCCTTGGAACCCAGATCAAGCCTGATATCGAGGGCATAAAACTTAAAATAGTATCGGTGCGTTCCCGACGGCGGCGCGGGCCCGCCGTAGCCAACCCGTTTGAAACTGGTTGTGCCCTGAACGATGCCGTTGGAGAACTCCTCCTGCGTCGGGATATCCTCGGTAAGCTTGGTCTGCTCCGGCGGGATGTTCCACATGAGCCAATGCACCCACGTCCCCATAGGCGCATCCGGGTCGTCCGCGATGAGAGCGATGCTTTGAGTTCCCTGGGGCACGGGGCCCCAGGACAGCGGCGGCGACATATCCTGCCCGTCCGCTGTGTACTTTGGCGGGATCATCCCGCCGTTTCCAAAGGCCTCGCTTGTCACCTGAAGGGTCATAGGGTCACCTCCATTTTGAACCGCATTAGCCTGCGGGGAGGGTTTGCATGATGAAAAGAGGCATGCCGTCAGCATGAACAGAACCATCATCAGCATTTTCAGTTTATAGAAAAACATCTCTGGTCGTCCCAATCCTGTTCGGCTCGGTTTTTGCTCTTTAACATTTCAATACTGTTCAGGCTTAATTACAGGTAGTTTATAGGTTGTGCCAACGGTAGGCAAGCTATTTTGGCGCAGCATGAACCCTGGGCCGCCGTTTGATGACAGGCTGGCCCTTCGAGATTAATCGTATTTTTGAAGTCGATTGATGTGAGCCAGCAGTTCCTCTTCATCGGCCATGCCTGTGAAG
>JAJFTK010000080.1 GCA_021372945.1 Planctomycetaceae bacterium
ATGAAAATAACGCCTCAAGACCCAATACATTCACAGCTCAAGCACCTCTATAAGTTTGATTCGCCTAAATCAATAGCTTATAAGGACTTGAGCTATATTTTGCAAACCCCTACATCATCATAGTCTGCGGAGTACCAAAATTTTAACTTTAACCGCGCCTTTGCCGATAATACTCTTGCATTTGGTTTTGAGTTCTGTTATAGTAAAACTTGCGGGTTGGACCCCTGCGATGTGCGTGATGACCGATCGATATGGGAAGAACCGATGAGATCCCTAAGGGTCGCCAGGTCGGACGGATCGAACATGCCTGCTTGACAGGATCTTCGGACAACTGCAACGGCGAGCCCACCTTAAAATAAGGGGTTTCTTTCCTTTTTCGGTTGCACGGCATAGGTGGAGGTAAAACCTTACAAGCAAAGGCCTGCGAACGCAGGCCTTTTTTATGCGCACAACAATTCTAATATTGCAGCATTCAATGGTAGGGGCAGGCTTTGGCGTCTCCCCTGGATTTCACTAATCGCACCTGATTAATAAGCCAGCCAGTTCTCGGCAATCACTGACAAGTCGCTGATGTGAAAAGTGGTCAGCCATGCCTCGGCAATTTTAACGAAGTCTGCCAGGTCAATTTTATCATCATCCGTCAGGTCCGGAGGTAATGCAGAATCTTCATTGCTGCCGGCGGACACGTGACCGGATGTATCTGTCGCGGAGACCGTGTAGTAATATGTCGTACCATTGTCAACTGTGTTGTCCAGGTACTCGGATGCGACAACATTCTGGATGAGCGTATAAGGGCCGCCGGAGCTTAGCGAACGATAGACATTATAGCTGCTAAGATCACGTTCGATGTTGTCATCCCAATTGATAGTGACATGGTCGATTCCGGATCTGGCGGTCAAAGCCTTTGGCGCCGCAGGCGGAGTAACCGTTACATAGAAACTGGCGTCCTGCTTGAGAGAATCTGACGATCCGCTGGTGACCTCATCGATCCTGAGCCCATAGCTGTAATGGCGGATATAGCGAGCCGGGTAGTTATACGACTGAAACGATGTGCTCCCAGCGCCTGCCCAGCCATCATTCTTAACATGAAATGTTGCATCCTGTTTAAAGAGGTCCGTGCCGTCATAGCGGTTCAGGTAAAGAACGTAGGCGTAATGGCGAAGGTAGTGACCCGGATGTTCCACGGATTCAAACGAGACGCCTGCCCCCGCCAGGCCCGGCACAATATTCCACTGCCCCGGCGGCAGAGTATTGGCGCTTTCCACAATTGTGGCCTGGCTGCCGATACCTTGATGGGCAAAAAAGCGCGTAGGGAAATTATACGACGCAACGACGTCGCCCGGATAGATTGCCGGAGGAGGCCACTTTGCCTGAATGGCGGCCAGTTCGGCCGCAGTGATGTTCAAGACGCTGCCGTGACGTTTGAGGTTGGATCCCAATGAGTACTCCGAAGCGCTTAATATGCTGAAATTGCTGGTGCTGGACAGGTCGCCGGACACAAGCGGCAGATACCCCCTGCCGGAAGAATACTGATCCACCATCAGGCACCATTGGCTCACATCGTTGAACTTGTACCACAGCGGGCCCTCTGCGCTAGAGCCGGTGATTCCCAGGTGCGCAAGGTTGCCGATCGTTGTCCAGGTGCCAAGAATGGAGTTGCCGGCTTCAATGGTGATCTGGCCGTCGCCCGACGCGCGGTAGTACTTGTAGTTGGCATCGTTCACCTCGATGATCTGCGTGTCAATAATACCCTGTGTCCCAGGACGGTTAATATACAGTTGCGCTGGCGAGAAGTTGACAAAGTCGGTCGTCGCGGCGCAGTATATCCTGATTTTTCTGATCCCATCCAGATCGGATTGCGTCGTCCAGTACACGACGTAATTGCCATTTTCCTCGTCATAGATGGCTTCCGGTGCCCACGCGCAGCCGGCCGTTGGAATGCTGCCCGCAACATCCACCAGCCAGGGTTGGGACCAGTTGATCAAATCGGTGGATTCCCAGATCACCAGCGATGTGCTGCCCCTGTTGAGCGCAGCGTCCCAGCCTTTGCCGTTGGCGATCCTCAGATCCGTTGCCAGGATCCAGAACTTCATGCCGTCCGCGGACCGGATGATGGAGGGATCACGCACGCCGTTCTCTCCGACGTTCAAAATTAACACCGGCCCGGAACTATTCACATCGCTCCAATGCAGACCATCCGTGCTGACGGAAAAATAGATTTGCTCCCCCATCGAGCTTTCGCCCGTAAAGTGGGCCATGAGATATCCGGCATACGGCCCTTGGGCCCAGGCGGGAGTTTGTGCCGCACTCATCAGCCCGGCCAGAACCAAAAACATGAACATTCTTCTCATGACTGAACTCGAATTGCTGGATCGTTGTCCATAGAAGGTCATGGCCCCGTTACCCCCGCTTGAATGAGTATGTTTTTCCCTTTTCCCTTGCACCTTTGTCTTTTATTTTCTCCGTGGTTTCTTCTTTTTGCTTTTTGATATTTATCTCTTCTTCCTCTGTGCCCTCTGTGGCAAAAAATCAAAACGTATACACGATTCCGAACATCATCAGCAGATCATACCCATCTTCCACGATCGGGCTGTCTTCAATGTCATCGTTGAGCATCGTATAGCGCACGCTCGTGCGGATCGACCATTGCTCGTTGATCGCATATCCCAATAACGCCCCCGCGTATGGGTTCCATGTGTCCCCGATATCGTATGCCGGTCGGCCCGCGATCGCCTCGTCCGGCTGCACGCCGTAATAATAATCGCCCAGGCTGCTGCTGAAATACCGCACCCCCGCCGCCGGCGTGAATGACCACTTGCCCCGGCTGAACGTCTTGCTGTATGCGATCGTTAATTCCTGGCCGCTGTACTTGCTCAGGGTGTCACCGACATACGAAATGGTCGTTTGTCCCCAGCCGTCAAATACCGTCAGCGCCGCCCCGGCATCGATCGTCATCTCACGGTCGTCCATCCCCTCCAGGAAATCACTGTCGTCCGCATCAAACCCATCAAATCGCCACTGGGCGATGGCGTCAAACGCGAAGTGCTCATCCTGGTACAATCGGTATCCGGCGGTCCGCACATTGATAAAGAACTGGCCCTTTTGAAAATAAATGAAGGGCGCCCCGATAAACTCATCGTCCGCCCCGCGGTACAGCCCGTTGCTGTACACCGCCCCCGCCCCCAGCGAAAAACTATCCCCCTGCCCCGCCGGCGTCTGCGCCGCTTCCGCCTCGCCGCCCGCCGCCGGTTCCTGCGCCTGCCCAACCCCCGACCACACCAGCATCATTATCGTCATCGCTGTTATCGTTCTCATCGCAAATCCTTTCGTTCTTAAAGCAGGCATAATGACCGTTCCATCAAGTCCATCGCGTCCATTCGGTCCATCCGCGTCCTGGCGGCAGTATATCCTGGCGCATTCGGTTTTCCATAAAATTTAAACATTTCCCCTTGACACAACCGATATAGATGTATATAGTTAATATATAAACTAATAGAGTAACGCAGGCTTGCAGCCTGCGCTGCTGCGAGGATAACAATGTCCCTTAAAGAGGAACTCAACCTAAGTAAGCCCCTGGTCAGCCTGGAGCACGAGGCACTGCTAAGTATTTACTACACCGACATTTGTATTCGCAAGCGCGCGGCCGAATTCCTGTCCAGCTTCGGCCTGACCGACGTGCAGTTTAACCTGATGATGATGCTCAAACACAATGGCGGCACGGAGGGCCTCAGCCAGGCACGGCTCGCGGAGTTAATGATGGTCAACCGAGCCAACATCACGGGCCTCATTGACCGGCTTGAGAAACTGGGGATGCTCCGCCGTACCGCGGCCGCCGACCGACGGTACAATATCATTCAGCTCACGGACAAGGGCCGCTCGATCCTCGACAAGGCCGACCCGGCCTACGGCAGAGAGGTCCAGCGCGTCATGAAGGGGCTGACCAAAACCGAACTGAAGGACCTGGTCTCAGCCTGCGAAAAACTCCGCCGCCGGCTCACATAATAAAACTTTTGAACAAATAGTTTACATGTGAACTATATAGCAATAGCTTCAGGGAGAAACCAAGTGAAACCGATTTCCCGCAAACGCAGGCTGTTCAACCTTCTTCTTCTTGCCGGAGTGCCCATTATGTTCTATTCCTGTGTCAATGGTATGATCTTCTATCCGCCCGCGCCGTCTTACCAGCCCTCAACGCACATCGTCCAAATCCCTGTCACAGAAGATCAATCCATTGCCGCGCTCTGGCTGCCGCCGGAAAATGAAAATGATCTCGTGGTCGTTTTCAGCCACGGCAACGCCGAAGATGTCGGCAACAATATCGCTTTCGCGCAGGACTATCATGCGCACGGTTTTGGCGTACTTTTCTACGATTACCGCGGCTATGGACTAAGCCCCGGCAGGCCCTCTGAGAAACACACCTACGAAGACATCGAGGCCGCTTATCGATTCCTCACTGAGCAGCAGAACATCGCCCCTTCGCGCATCATCGCCCATGGCAGATCCGTCGGCTCCGGCCCATCGACGTACCTTGCCCAAAAGTATCCGCTTGCCGGCCTGATCCTGGAAAGTCCGTTCGTCTCGGCCTTCCGCGTCGTCACGCACTGGCCCATCATCCCATTTGACAAATATAAGAACCTGGATCGCATGAAGAATATCGATTGTCCCGTCCTGATCATCCACGGAACAGAAGACGACCTCGTCCCATTGTGGCACGGCCAGAAGTTATTCGCCGCCGCTAACGACCCAAAGATGTCGTATTGGGTCGGAGGCGCCGGCCACAACGACCTGCTCGACTTCGCCGCCGATTACTGGCCCACGATCGAGAAGTTTCGACAAATGGTTCTTGAATAATCCTTCAAAGTCAAATGATGCTGACAATTGGAAACATCTCGTTCAATTCAATTCTTTGGTTCTGCTTAAGCGGCAAACCATTCTACATTGGCACAACTCTGCTTGTCCTGGCGGCGGCTCTTCAATACCTCTTCCATCAACGCAAATTCGTTTACGTGATCTATTTCCTTTATGCGCTTGCCATCCTATCCATTATCATTTCTGCAACCCCGCTGTCGCCGGCATTTTATTCAATATGGCTGTTCAGTTTCGTCCTTTGGTCAATTTGCAGCACTAAACCTGTAAAAATCAAGACTCCTGTATTTTCTTTATTTGTAATCGTTACCATATCGGCTGCCTTGCTTGAAACCCGCTGGCATTTTGCTCCTTTCATTTCGCTTGCTGATTGTGAACAACTCTATGTCATAGGAGATTCCGTCAGCGAGGGCATGGGACAAGCGGAAGAAAAACCATGGCCTGAGATATTCGGGGAAGCAATTGGGGTGAATGCTATAAATCTTGCCAAGGCCGGCGCAACTGTTGAGACAGCTTTGTTGAAGCAAGCGCCGCATATTACCAATAAGAATTCTCTCGTAATTCTTGAGATCGGCGGAAATGATCTTCTAAATCGTACCAGCCCGGCTGATTTTCGCGCAGACGCGGATGAATTGCTGCGGCAGTTAAGACAATGCAGGCAAGTGGTTTGGTTCGAATTGCCGCTGCTCCCGCAATATTACCGCTACGGCAGAATCCAGCGGCAGTTAGCGAATCGCTATCAAATTCCTTTGATCCCGAAATCCGTTTTAGCTTCTGTATTTCAGACAGCCGGCACAACATCAGACGGAATTCATTTAACGCAGAATGGTCATGTAATAATGGCCGCAAAGGTTGCAGGTTTAATTCAAGAGCATAAGAATGATTGAAACCATTTTCAATCTTGTGGAAGGACTCTGGTGGATTGGTTTGGGAATTTTCATCCTGACGTTTCGAAACCGCGCATCCCGCAAGCACATGATCACACTGGCTTTAGTCCTGATTTGTTTCGGACTATCCGATTTCATCGAGATCTGGAGCGGCGCCTGGTGGCAGCCCCTCTGGCTCCTTGCTGTCAAGGCGATGTGCCTGATTGCCGCTCCAATAATTCTTATCCTCATGAGAAGACAAAGTCGCCGATCAGGTTATTGACGCTCTTTGACAATATGCCAGAGCCGAAGGCTCGAAAGTATCTTAGCCGGAGGCGTGAGCCTCCGGTAAATAGTAACCTTAAATGTGTAAAGCCCCAACGGGGCGAAAGAATTTGTACTGGTGACTGGTAACCGCTTTGTCTTAGTTGTCTCTTCTTCCTCTGTGCCCTCTGTGGCAAATTCTTTTTTATTGGCTCTTTGATTTGTCTACGAAAGGAGAAATCAATGGAAACCAAACAAAGAGGACCCAAGCTCCGCTGGCGTGTAGTATTTTTTATTCTCGGCATTATCCTTTTATTTGCCGGCTACTTCGCGTATCGCGTCTACAGCGCCGTCCGCATTCGGCCGATGGGCGCCGGTCCTGCCGGCCCGGCGATTGCCGCCGAGCCCTTCACGAAACAATGGCTCGACAAACCGGTTGTCTTCATCGGCCTGGGCGACAGCATCACCCGCGGACTGGGTGCGCCGGGCAATCTCACTTATTTCCCGCTGTTGCTTCACAATGACGATGCCTTCTACCGCGATATGGCCGGCAAAGACCTCTCGCGCGTGCTTACCATCGACTCTTACCGCAACTACGCGCAGGACTATACGGTCTCTCGGGAGCATATCGACCGCCAGCTCGCCAAGATCCCGCCGTATGACGACAGCGTCCACGGCATTATCGTTCTCACCTCCGGCGGCAATGACCTCATCCACGATTACGGCCGAAGCGCCCCGCAGGATGGCGCCATGTACGGCTGCACGTACAAGCAGGCGCTTGTCTGGTGCGAGAACCTCAAGAGCCGCCTGGATACCCTGCTCAATGGCCTCATGCAAAAGTTCCCCGGCGGCTGCGACATCTTCTTCGCCAATATCTACGACCCTACCGACGGTGTCGGTGACCCGCACACCATCGGCTTGCCGCGATGGCGCAGCAGTACAAAAGTCCTTGCCCTGGCCAACCAGAAGATTGCAGAACTCTGCGACAAGTACCCAAACGTCCATTTGGTAGACATCCACTCGGCGTTCTTGGGCCACGGCATCCACTGTGACGAATTCTGGCGAAAGCACTATCGCCGCGACGACCCGCATTACTGGTACTATACAAATCTCGAAGACCCCAATCTCCGCGGCTTCGACGCCGTCCGCCGCCTCTTCCTCCAGCAAATGGTCGCCGTCTTCGCCAAAGACATCAGCGACATCCCTCAATCCGCTCTTTGACATCAAACGCATTTGGCCAGGCCCGAAAGGCCGAAAGATAGTAGCCGGGGGTGAAGAGGCTGTGTCGTAATGGGGGCTTTTAATATTAAGGATAGATGATATACTGACTTGCATCCAGATGCAAGGAGGCTTTATGGCGTATCGACAAGGAAATCGAGATCAACAGACATTGTTACCGGCCAGCATTGAAGAGT
>JAJFTK010000094.1 GCA_021372945.1 Planctomycetaceae bacterium
TTAAAGCCTTGAAGCTGGTTTTCTTCAATTTCTTGGCGTTTTGCGCTCATGAAGTGCTAGTTAAACAAAGCTTAAAATAAAGCGCAAGATTAAAATAAAAAAACTTTTCGAGCAATTTTAGTGCCGAACAGGATTGGGACAGTCACCTATTAATTTCATTTGACAGACTGAATAGGGAGTAACATTTCATTTCATACCATTTTGTATGCCGATCCAGCGGGAATTTGCAGGACTGCACCAACCTCTTGGCAGTTGAGCCTATTTCTTAACCGTGATATTCTCGATGCTGAAATATCCCAGCGTGTTGACCAGGCTGAAGAAGTCCGTCGGGTCGCCGTTGCCGATGGCCAGCGCGATATGGTCCGGCCCAAATCCACGACCGCTGCCGTCCTGGCTGACCCGCGTCGCGTCCAGACCCACCCAGTCGTCCCCCACGTACGCCTCCACCCACATATGCCCCCCGAAGATACTCTTCTTGCTGCCGAAACTCTCGGCGTACACCAACCCGCACACCACGCGCGCCGGGATCCCGACGGCGCGGCACATGCCCGCAACCAAAACCGCATGCTCCGAACAGTCGCCCTGGCGGCTTTGCGCCACCTCGCCGGCCGAGGCATACCCTACCGAAAGGTCCTTTTGCTGAATATAGCCGGCCACGAACGATTCGATCTGTTTGACTGCCGTCGCCGCGTCCTGCGTTCCGCCGATCGCGTGCCGCGACAGATCGATCACCTTCGGATCGTCGCTCTGTATGTATTCCGTCGGTTCAAGTGCATCCAGAATGTTTGGATCGCTGCCCTTATAAGGAAAGACCGCCTTTTCAGCGATCTTGTTCTTGTTAACGGTCACCAGGATCCGATCTTTCTGACGCACGACTGTCTGACTCGTCGTGTTCGGGACGCTCAGCGGTTTGTCGGCTGTGGAATGCAGTTCATACGTGATCGACGACACGCCGCCGGCATTCACGAGCTGCGTCGGGCTCGAAATACTCAACCGCTCCAGGAAATCAACGATGTCATCCTCGCGCATCGCGAAATTCTTATCGCAGGCCACCATCTCCATCGTCATGCCCATCATCGGCACCAGCGTCTTCATGGCTTTATAATTCGCATCCACGTAGCTGGTCATCTCGATCTGCTGGCCCTGGATAAAGGTGGTCACCTTCACTTCCTTGAGGTCCAGCACCCGCCCGAACAGATCGATCTTGACCGGCTCGCCCACGTGCACGCGCGCGCGCACGGCGCTGAGCAGGTCCGGCCGGAACATCTGCACATCGTACACATCCCCGGGCGTTAGTCCCCGCTTCACCTGTAAAAGCCGCATCCCTTCGCTCATCAGTGCGCCCTGCGGCCAGACGGCCGTCTGCGTTTGGGTCTGGCCCGCCGCCTCTTTGGTGATCTGGATCGTGCCGTCACTGATCGTGCCGATCGTCTTCTGCTCGACGCCGCTGGTTACCATCGACATCTCGAAACTCAGAGGCTTTCCCTCCGTTGTCTCCACGTGCGCCTCTTTGGATGTGACCTTGACGGCCTGCCCGCCGCGCCCCAGCGTCATCGAAAAGCTCTCGCACGTAGTCACCCGATCGCCCTCGACGGTCCGCGTATGCACCGCATATCCCACTTTTTGTCCTTGCAGCAGGATAGCCAAATAATCGGTTTCATCGCCGCCAGTCGATCCGGCGACCAGGCAGCGGCTTAACAAGACCAGGGAACAAAAGAGTACCCTGGAGCAAAATTTCTCAAAAATCATCCGATAATCCTTTCGGGTGTAAAAACGGTCAAATCAGCAGCGCACGCCCTTCTTCAGCGGCCCCATTGTAACCATATCCCCCTCAAAACTCAAACAAAACCGCCAAGCACACATTCCTATATTCCTGTCTTCCCACATTCCTTTTGACTTGACGCATTGTACAATCCAATTCTTTGAGGTAGAATGCCAATGCGTTGAATAACCTCTCAACGCAAGTTTCTCAGGAGAATAAGATGACGTTTACCCAATTGCTCGCTTTTGCACAGTCCAGTGGATGTCGTGTCTGCGCCGACTCGCGAAAGGTTCAAAAAGGCGATATTTTCGTGGCCATTAACGGCACCAACCTGGATGGACATGCCTTCATTCAGCAGGCCATGGCCAATGGCGCCGATTTCATCGTCGCTCACAAGGCCGTTCCTGACGCCCCCTGTGTTGTTGTCGAAGATACCTCCGCGGCCCTTGGCCAATTAGCGCAGGCCGCCTGCGGCTTTCCCAATCAGCAGTTGACCAATCTGGCAGTAACCGGTACAAACGGAAAAACGACCACCGCCTTCATGGTGCGAAGCATCATCGAGCAGACCGAAGATCTTTGCGGCCTTATCGGCACCATCGAATACAGCACCGGCAAAGTAACTGTTCCGGCGGCCATGACGACGCCAGACGCCACCATGGTCGCACGCGCCGCCAGGGATATGGTCGATTCCGGCGCACGCTATATGGTCATCGAGGCCAGCAGCCACGCCCTCAGCCAAAAACGTCTGGCCGGCATTTCCTTTACCGCCGCCGCCTTTACAAACCTCACCGGCGACCACCTCGACTATCATCGTACATTCGACGATTACCTCGCCGCCAAGATCCTGCTTTTCACCGGCCTGCCGCCTCATGGCCTGGCCATCCTCAACGCGCATTCGGATGCCTCCAAAGCCATCGCCGAAAAGATCGCCCCTGCCCGCAGGGTCCTTTGGTATGCCGTCGAACAGCCCGCCGACATCACCGCGTCCGTCCATCACATGGATGCCTCGGGCACGCAGTTCAGCATCATCTTCAATGACTACAGCGAAAAGGTTGCCTTGAAACTGCCGGGCGGCCACAACGTTCAAAATGCCCTGGCCGCCACGGGCCTGTGCCTGGCGGCGGGTATCAGCCTGCACGACATCGCAAAGGGCCTCTCGGCCCTTGACGCCGTGCCGGGCCGTCTTCAGCCGGTCAATTCGCCCAACGCCCAGAAACGCGGCATCCAGGTCTTCGTCGATTATGCCCATACGGACGACGCCTTGATCAACGTGATGAACACGCTCAAGCCCCTGTGCCGCGGTCGGCTCATCGTCCTGTTTGGCTGCGGCGGCGACCGTGACAAAACCAAGCGTCCGCGCATGGCACGCGCCGTCGAACAAATGGCCGACATGGCCATCGTTACCAGCGACAACCCCCGCACCGAGGACGCCCGCCGGATCATCGAGGATATTCTGGCCGGCTTTCAGCGGCCGACCGCTGAAAACGTGTTTGTTGAACCCGACCGCGCCAAGGCCATTTCCGCCGCGCTGCAGCACGCTCGCTGCGGCGACATCGTCCTGCTGGCTGGAAAAGGCCACGAAGATTACCAGATCATCGGAACCGAAAAACGCCATTTCAGTGACGTGGAAGAAGCCCTAAAAGCCCTGGACGGCGCCGCCTGACACTCCTCTCGAAAAGGATTTCGATCGCATGACACCTCTGGATCTAAAACAGCTTGCCCAGATTCTTAAAGGCTCTTTTCAGCAGATGCCCTCTGAGTCGGCGCTTGCCGTAACCGGCGTCAGTATCGATAGCCGCACCATCGAGAAAGGACAGGCTTTTCTCACGATTTCCGGCGAAACATTCAATGGCCGCGATTTCGCCGCCGCTGCCGCAAGAAAAGGCGCTGCCTGCATCATCACCGATGCCTCGCTTGATTTGCCCGCAAACGTTGGCACTGCCGTACTCATCGTCGAAGATACCGCTGCCGCGCTGGCAAGGCTTGCCGCATGGTATCGCCGCACGCTCAAGGCCAACGTGATCGCCATTACCGGTTCGGTCGGTAAAACCACGACACGCCAGATACTCCATCATGTCCTCGGCAATAAGTTCAAAACGCGCCAGGCACAGAAAAGCTTCAACAACCACATCGGCGTGCCCCTGACGATCCTCTCCGCTCAGCCCGGCGACCAGGCTCTGATCCTCGAGCTTGGCAGCAACCACCCCGGCGAGATCGCGTATCTGACAAGCATTGCCAAGCCCGACGCGGCACTCATTACCTTTGTAGGCCCCGCTCACCTCGAAGGCTTCAGCTCGCTCGAGAACATTATCAAAGAAAAGGCCTCCATTGCCGAAGGCCTTGCCCCCGGCGGCATTCTTTACGCTAATGGCGATCAACCGGAACTGATCCGGCACATCAAGAAATGCTATCGCGTGCGAGTGGTCACCTTCGGCACTGCCGCGGGATGCGATATTATCGGAACCGACCTTACCGTCTCAGGTCAATCAGGTTCTCTGCAAATCAGCGGACAAACGATCGATGTCCCTCTGCCCGGCAGGGCAAATCTCCTCAACACGCTCGCCGCTTGGGCGGTATGCCGCGATTGCGGCGTCACTTTATCGGACTTCGCCGATGCCATGCGTTCAATGAAACCCGTCGCCATGCGCCTGGAGATTCAAAACATCGGCCCCCTCACCGTCATAAACGACTGCTACAACGCCAATCCGGCTTCAATGGCCAACGCGTTGGGCTGTCTGGCTGCACTGGCAGACAAAAGCAATGCGCGGTCGGTCTTTATCGCCGGCTCCATGGGTGAACTGGGCAGCCAATCGGCCCAACTGCATCATCAACTGGGCCAAAACGCAGCCTCTCAGGGCGTGCGTCTTCTGCTGGCCTCCGGCCCGTTTGCACGCGAGATTTGCGCCGGCGCCCAGCAAGAAAAACCGGCTCCCAATGCGCAGGCCTTTGAAAACACGGCTCAGTTGTGTGATAATCTGCATAAATGGGTGTTGCCGGACGATATAGTATTAGTTAAGGGGTCGCGCTCGGCCGGTTTGGAGAAGGCGGTCCTCAAATTGCATGAACTGTTTGAGAAATAAGCGGGTTGCCGTGGCACGGGCGTCTCGCCCGTGTTTTCTATTATGTGGCACGGGCATCTCGCCCGTGAAATAAAACATGGCCGAGCTGGCCATGCCACGAAACCTTTTTTGTTGGAGTTCTACAGGTGATCTATCATCTGCTGTGGTCATTGCGCGATATCTTTACGCATCGCATAGGCTTTTATGCCTATCAGGATGTCCTGTTTCGCTCTGTACTGGCGGCGCTGACCAGTTTGATCATTGCCGTTCTGATGGCCCCGGCGGTCATTCGAAAACTCATGCGCATGAAGATCGGCGACCGACCCGAGTTCCATCATGCCGCGCTCAACGAGCTGATGCGCGACCGCACCAACACCCCGACTATGGGCGGGATCATCATCCTGACCGCGATCATCGCCGGCACCCTGCTGTGGGCCCGGCTGGATAACCCTTTCGTCGAGAAAGCCATCTTCATCCTCGTCTGGTACGGCCTCATCGGATTTGCCGACGATTGGCTCAAACTTACCAGCAAGATCCGCCAGCGCAGCCGCGACGGCCTCAAGTCATGGGAAAAATTAGTCTTCCAGTTTGGCGGCGCGGTCCTGGTCGCCATGTTTCTCCGCTCCGATTTTGCCAACATCGAAGACGCCAACCGCTTCTGGCTTCCATTCTATAAGCACGGCATTCCGCTGGCGGCCGGCGTGTTCGTGGTGCTGACGGTTCTATATATCTCCGCGACCAGCAACGCCGTCAATCTCACCGACGGCATGGACGGCCTGGCCTCCGGCTGCGTCGGCATCGTCAGCCTTGTGCTGGTCATTCTTTGCTATATCGCCTCCGAATCCATGTCCTCCAATCTCACCTGGGCCAGCTACCTGCTCTTGCCGCATATCCCGCAGTCCGGCGAACTCTGCATCTTCTTTGCATCCATCACCGGCGCGATCCTGGGCTTCCTGTGGTACAACTGCCACCCCGCGCAGGTCTTTATGGGCGATACAGGCTCGCTGCCGCTGGGCGCGGCGATGGGCTACGGCGCCATCGTGACGCGCAACGAGATCCTGCTCTTTGTGATCGGCGGGGTCTTTATGATGGAACTATTCAGCGTGGTGCTTCAGGTAGCCTATTTCAAATACTCCGGCGGCAAACGCATCTTTCGCTGCGCCCCCATCCACCATCATTTCCATTTGGCCGGCTGGTCCGAGCCGCAGGTCGTCGTCCGTTTCTGGCTGCTCTCCATAGCCTTCGCCGTCCTGGCCCTGGCCACCCTCAAACTCCGTTAGATTGGTGGCACGGGCGTCCCGCCCGTGTCTTCTTCTTCGTAGCACGGGCATCTTGCCCGTGTTTCTTGTTTTGTGGCACGGGCGTCCCGCCCGTGTCTTCTTCTTCGTAGCACGGGCGTCTTGCCCGTGTCTTCTTCTTCGTAGCACGGGCATCTTGCCCGTGTTTCTTGTTTTGTAGCACGGGCATCTTGCCCGTGTTTCTTTTTTTGCAGCACCGGCTTTTTGCCCGTGTTTCTTATTTTGCAGCACCGCCATCCTGCCCATGTTCAACTCCCCCTTGCAAAGGGGCCAGTGCCCCGAAGGGGGGAAGGGGTAAGAGGCGGGCTCGACGTGCAGTGCGATGATATGGCCAACCGCTCGCGATGGTAGGGGCAACCCCCCGCGGTTGCCCTGGAGTACCATGTGAATATCCGAAGCCGGATGCTGTAGTGATTCCAGGGCAGACGTGGGAGCCTGCCCCTACCGCGCAGGCAAGATGCCTGCGTCACATTGGACTACACTTCGATAAGTGCTTGTTATGCAATGAGATATGCTCCCTATTTTCTCTAACCCTGTACTTACCCTTTTTTGTATTTGACTGTATATATGTACGTATGTATGATTTGACATCATATAAGGGAATAATAAGATGAATTACGTAAATCCGAAAATGGTCAGGTCGCCAAAATCCCGAATTGACGGCATAACAGTCCTCGAAGACAGAGGGGAGGATGAATGGTCGCTGGCTGAAGTGATTTGGGATGAAAGAAGGCTCTTCCGGTAAATGCGTTGGTGTGTTGCTAAAAAAAGACATGGCTTTATGATAGGTGGAAAAAAATAAACCACCTATTGGAGTATAAAGCCATGTCCAACAGTCTCTTGTATCATACTTTTGGTATTCGTTCTGTG
>JAJFTK010000122.1 GCA_021372945.1 Planctomycetaceae bacterium
AAACTGCTGCTCGATCAGCCCTTGAATGTCCTTGCCGTGAAAAACACTGAGACCCGATTCCGGCGGCGGGCCTTCCTCCAGACGTTGACGCAGCCATTGGAGTTGATCGGCATTGAGCTTACATCGCTGGCCCCGGCCGGACGTGTCGGACAATCCCTCCAGTCCATGCTTGTTGTAGGCATAAACCCAGTTCTGAATGGTCCGGCGACGATAGCCCAGCAAGGTGGCGATCTCAGGGGCTGACTTGCCCATCAAACCCAGATAGACCGCTCGAATGCGGGTGGATAGACGGGCGTCCTTTTCCTTGCGAAACAACTGCTTTAATTCAGTGCTCGTGTGATACAGTTGGACATTCATAACAGACTCCTCAAAAAAACTGCTTTCGGAGTCAATTATGACATCTATTAGGGATCGCGCAAGTCTAAAATGCCTGGCGCGCATTTTTTTATGCGGATTGGTATTATTTCGCGGTTGCGTTGAATAAAAGGGGGTGGTGCCGCTTGTATCAATTCATCCATAAATGCTAAGCAAATTGCTTAGAAGAGTCTTTGCCGGAACGTGGTATGGTCATAAAAAACAGCAGAGGACATAAATGAATATACTCCTGGTAAATCCCGAGTCACCGAATACGTTTTGGAGTCTAAAAAACGCACTGTATTTCGTGTCCAAGAAGGCGATGTTGCCCCCGCTCGGTCTTCTCACGATTGCTTCAATGCTGCCGGAAGACTGGAATAAAAAGCTGATCGATCTGAACACGACAGCTTTAACGGACGAACATCTTGCCTGGGCCGATTACGTGTTCTTGACCGCGATGGTCGTTCAGAAACGCTCCGCCGATCAAATCATCGCGCGATGCCGACAATTGGATAAACCCGTCGTTGCCGGCGGTCCCTTAGTCACCGCATTTCCGGAAGCCTTTCCCCAAGTCGATCATTTGGTGATGAACGAAGCAGAACTCACGCTGCCTGCGTTCCTGAAGGACCTGCAGGCCGGCCGCGCCCAACCCTTCTATTACACGCACGATCGCCCCGCCCTTGAGCGAACCCCGCTGCCGATGTGGTCTTTGATCGATATGAAAAAATACGCCCTGATGTCTATCCAATACTCACGAGGGTGCCCGTTCGATTGTGAGTTTTGTGATGTCACGACATTGTTTGGCCGCCAGATCCGCGTCAAACGCAAAGACCATGTGATTGGCGAACTGGATGCCCTGTATCGGCAGGGTTGGCGCGGCGATGTTTTTTTTGTCGATGATAATTTTATCGGCAAAAAAGATGGCTTGAAACAGGACCTTTTACCGGCAATGATCGAGTGGATGGAAAGAAACGGGCGGCCCTTTGCCTTCAACACGCAAGCCTCGATCAATTTGGCGGACGATGATGAATTGATGCGGCTGATGGTGCGAGCTGGGTTTGATTGCGTGTTCATCGGGATCGAATCGAACAACGATGACAGCCTGGCCGAGTGCAACAAACTGCAAAACAAGGGCCGCGACCTGCACGCCTGCGTAAGCCGCATCCAGCGAGCGGGCATGCAGGTGCAGGCCGGCTTCATCCTTGGATTCGACCACGATCAGCCATGCGTGTTCGATCGGATGATACAGTTCATTCAGACCAATGGCATTGTGACGGCCATGGTGGGGTTATTGAACGCTCCGCGCGGAACCAGGCTGTACCAGCGAATGCTGCGAGAAAACCGAATCGCTCGTCTTTCGTCGGGAGATAACACGGACTATTCGACCAATATCATTCCAAGAATGGATTTTGAAAAACTCGTTGCGGGCTATTACAGGGTTGTCAGCACCATTTACTCCCCAAAGTACCACAGTCAGCGGATCAAGATCTTCTTACGGAACTTCAACCTAAAACGTCAGACCGTTTGCAGATTTCGCAGATGGGATCTTCTTGCCTTCCTGAGATCCGTCTGGCACATTGGCATCTGTGAAAAAGGCCGTGTCTATTATTGGCGGCTCTTATTCTGGTCCCTGCGAAATCCGCATTACTTCAGGATGGCCGTCACGTTTTCGATCTATGGATTTCACTTTCGCAAGACCTTTGAGCAGATGCGTCAAAGGGGAACAACCGAGCGTCATCCCGCGCTCGAGCATTGCGGGCCCGCGGTTTCCTGACTTTTGCCGCCGGCGTTTACGCCTTTCAATCGATCGCGGGAACTTGCCATTTGGGACGGTAATGCCCGCGGGCCAGCGGGTTTGCCTGTGCAGCTAAATCGCCAGTAAACTGCTCCGTCGTGCCGTCAAACGTCAATGCTGCTCCCAGTACGGGCCTGTTCTTCTCCAGGTCCTGCTGATTGACCCGCAGATGTTCAAGAAACCGTGCCCATGCCTCCGATTGCAGCACATCAGCCTTTATCTTTTCGGTGATCTCCGCCGCAGCCGTTTGCGCGCCGAGCTGGTGCGAAATATTGGGCAGATGGCACAGGGCCGATGAAATATGCCCATCCAGAATGCTGCACGGAACATCTTGAGGCGTATTGTTCCTGACCGCTTCGATAAACCTGGACAGATGCAATTCACCGCCGTGCGGTGAGAAGGTGTGCATCTTCTTGCCCTGCTTGTCATAAACGGTTTCTTCAGCGATGTACCCGCCCTCGCATTCGAGCACGTTACCGATGCGGGTCTTCTTGTAGATCGACATGCCGCGAACGCCCGGCTGAGCGGGTAATCCGCGCACCTCAAAGATCATAGGAACCGGCTTGTAGTCATAGAAAACGATCTGCGTATTCGGTGTTTCGCCGGCGTCTTTGTAACCAAAGCGGCCGCCAATGCTGAGCACATGCTCGGGGTATCCATCCTGCCCAAGCATCCAGCGCCCGATATCGACCTGGTGTACGCCCTGGTTTCCCAGGTCGCCGTCGCCGGTGTTCCACAGCCAATGCCAGTCATAATGGAACTGGGGCCGCCGGATCGGCTGCTCCTGCGCAGGGCCAAGCCACAGGTCATAATCGCAGGTCGAAGGAGGACTAGCGGGCGATTCGAGCAGCCCGATGCTGTCTCGCTGCTTGTAGCACAATCCGCACGAACAGATCACCTTTCCCAAATGGCCCTGCTTCAAATACTCGATCGCCTCCGGCCAGCATGCGCGGCTGCGGTGATGCAGTCCCGCCTGGACGACCAAGCCGCTTTTCTTTGCCATATTGACCAACTGCCGGCCTTCCCAGATCGTGTGCGAAACGGGCTTTTCAACGTACACATGCTTGCCCGCCTGCAAAGCCAGGATGCTATGAAGTGAATGCCAGTGATTGCACGAAACGATCACTACGGCGTCGATATCCTTGCGGTCCAGCAAGGCACGAAAGTCCCGGTGAACATCGACCTCCAATGGATTATCCTCGCGATGCGCCAACTCCTGCTGAAGCAGTCCCATTTTGTAGCCGGGATCAGGGTCGGCAAGCGCAACCAATTGCACACCGGCCATCTTGCTCAGGCGTTCGGCATGGTATGAACCCTGTCTTCCGACGCCAATGATACCCACCCGAATATTCTCGTTGGCGCCCAGAACCCTGCGGCTGCTCAGTGCCGTGAGCGTACCTAATACCGTCCATGCCGAAGATTTTAGAAAATCGCGTCTTTTCATAGATGAAACCTGTCCTAACTATTTGATTCTGTATTATAAACGTTCAGCTCAGCCCGATATTGCTGCGATTGAGGAATTATCCGCGACATGAGAGAAATTGCAAACCATTCTCCGTATTTCATTTTCGCAGAATACGGTATTTTTTGATCTTATAGCCCAGAATGCGTTCTGTAACGCCCAGTTCCCTTGCGGCAAGACGCTGGCTGCCCTGCGTCTTTTTGAGCGCATCGATGATCATTTCGCGTTCCACGTACTCCACCTTTTCCGGCAGCGTCAGCGTATTGGCGTTCTGCGTCTTCTGCGCCATCTGCAGCGAAGGCGGCATATGGTCAGAACGGATGACGTCCTCATCGCACAGCAGAACCGCGCGCTCGATGCAGTTTTCAAGCTCCCGCACGTTGCCCGGCCAGTGATAGCTGGTCAGCATCTCAATGGCCGGCGTGGAAATCCGCTTGATGGCCTTGCCATTCTCACGAGCATATTTCTCCAGGAAGAAATCCGCCAGCAGCATCACATCGTTTTTGCGATCACGCAATGGCGGCATGCAAATTGGAAACACGTTAATGCGGTAATAAAGGTCCTCGCGGAAAAGTCCGTTCTTGATCTCTTCTTCGAGGTTCTTATTGGTTGCCACGATGATCCGCACGTTGGACTTGATGGTTTCATAGCCTCCGACGCGTTCAAATTCCTTGAACTGAATGACCCGCAGCAGTTTAACCTGCATATTCAGCGAGAAATCGCCGATCTCGTCAAGGAAGATCGTGCCGCCATTGGCCAGTTCAAAACGCCCGGGCTTGCGTTCGGCGGCGCCGGTAAAGGCCCCCTTCTCATGGCCGAACAGCTCGCTTTCCAACAGGTTCTCCGGCAGCGCCGTGCAATTGACCTTGATGAACGGCTTTTCGAAGCGGTAGCTGTTGTAATGGATCGCGTGGGCCACAAGGTCCTTGCCGGTACCGCTTTCGCCGCGGATCAACACCGTCGCGGTGCTGTCGGCCACCTGCTCGATCAGCCGATAGACCTCCTGCATGGCCCCGCTGGTACTGATCATGTTATGCACGTTGAACTTACTCTTCAATTCGCGCAGCAGCCGCAGATTTTCCGTCCGCATCTCCTTGCGCTCCGATTCGAGCATCTTATTCAGTTTAACGGCCTGGGCCGCCATCGTCGCCAAAATCTCCAGCATGCGGACGTGCATTTCAAGATCATCGGACGGCCGAATCTTGCGATCGACACTGATTGCGCCGATCGTTTTGCCTTCCATTTTAATAGGCACGCAGAAGAACGCAACCCTCTGGTCCTTGCCGCCAACGCGCTCGTCCGTCTTGGCCAAAAATCGCGCGTCCTTGCTGATATCCGGCACCACGATCTCTTTGCCCGTCTGTACGACAAGACCGGTCACGCCCTCGCCAATCTTACAGGTGACCTTCCTGGATGCGTCGTTTAGCCCGTGCGCCGCTCTGATCGAGATCGTTTCGCTTTCCGGATCGAACAGCGTGATCGTGCCGCGCTCCAGTTTGACATGCGTCTCAATCGCCCGCAGGATCGATTGCAGTGTCGCTTCCAGGTTGGGCGACTCGGCAAAGACCTTCGCAACATCGGCCAGCAGTTCCACCTCTGGGGTCAGCATTTTTGACATTTACGTTCCCGATCCTTACATCACGTACAATATTGTATGTAAAAAGAGGCATTATACATTTTTGTCGTTGGAATGCAATAAAAAACGGCCCTTTTTTACGGGGCCGCTTTGAGCATATGAAAAAAACACTCTGTCCTAAAAGCGGTCGAACAGCTTAATGCCCTCGACCACTTTGCACGTATGGACGGCATACTTGTCGGCAAAGTCCGGCCGGCTTCTCGGGTATCCAACCTCGATGGCCTTCTTGGCTGCATCCGCCTGCCCCGCCGACACCAGGCAGCCGGCGGCCCCTTTATCCCCACCGCCCAGCATGCGTTCGCCAAAGACGCCGGGTATCGTGCGGACGATATCGCACATGGTCTCCAGTTCCGGCCCTGAGATGGCATACTCATCGCGCAGGCCGATACCGTCCTGTCGAAAGATCGAACCAACCGTCTCAATGTCGCCGCGCTTCCACGCATCCATCATTTGGTAAAAACGCTGCTGGGCCTTGTAGATATACGCCATACGGCTGACCAGATGAGGATCGCTTCCGCCAAACTTGGCGCTGATCTTGTCGAACAAACCCTGCTCGCGGATGTCAGCCAGGCATGAGATATTGAATCCCGCCGCTTTAGCCTTGGCGACCATTTCCTCGCACTCGGCCCGGCGGATCTTATAAGTGGACTTTTCCAGCCCGGGGCGAACCGTGCCGGTATCCATCACCATAATGCGAAAATCGCTTGCGCCCTTGCCCAGCGGCACATAATCGATCGAACGGTTCGCGGGCTTATAGTGCGTGCCCATCCCCTCGCGGGCGAACAGGATCATGATCTGGTCGAGCTTGCCGCAGGGCGAACCAATGTACTCGTTTTCCACAAGCTGCGCCAAATCGACGATCTTCATGCGGTCTGGTTCGTCGATGCCATTGGCATCAAGCACGGAAAGGATCAGGTTCAGCGAAAGCGAGGCGCTTCGGCTCATGCCGCCGCCGGGAATATTGCCGTAGAGCACCGCGTCGATACCCTGTGTGAGTTTATAGCCCGCTCGGCCGAGGATGTAGTCAACTCCATAGGGAAAACGCGCCCACGTCTCATAGACCTCTTGCGATTTGGGGGCAGGGACCTTTCCGATCTCAAACTCCACCACGCCGTCATTGGCAAAATTGCCGCTGAACAGCCGCATCTTTTTTGTGCCGTTGGGCTTGTAGGCCATCCAGATAAACCGGTCAGTGCCGACGCCGAACAGCTCGGTCCCGTTATAGTCGCCATGTTCGACCCCCAGGCAAAAGCGTGATGAACTGCGACGCACCTTGGCGCCGTCAAGATCGATCTTCCGCTCGCGCGCCAGCTTTTTTAAATACTCAAACGCCTCTTTGTCATTGGTTACCTTCACTGCCATGGGAAACTCCGCGTTTACTTTTCTTCTTTCTTTTGCGCATTGCCGGCCAATTTGGCCGAGACCAGCATGAACAGCCCGAACAACAGCAGCAACGCGCCCCATATCAAGTTAATGTTCAACCCAAGCGATCGCTGATACATTTCAGCATCTTTACCCGTGATCGCGCCGTAAACAACCAGAATGATCCCGATCAGTGAAAACATCAGGCCTATCGGCCAGCGAATATCCAATCCCATTGTCAATCTCCTTTCATATCATATTACCAGAAGAGCCAGTTCAAGATCACACAGCCGATCAGCAGAATTACACCCAGAACCGCCGGACGCAGCAGCCAGTTCTGTTCGTGATCAACCACCTTGGGCGTTAACGAATACACAAGACCCTTCAGTTCTTCGTTTGTCTTGGTCCGTTTGGTAACCAGTGAAATAACAATAGTCAAGATAAAACAGACCAGGAACGCATAGGCCGCCAACCAGAAATTCTGAGCCATTTCGCTTGGGAAGGTCTTGACCACGGCGATATAACCGCCCTTGAGTCCGGGCACATTGCCCGCCGCCAGCGTCAAGGAATGGAATACCGCCGACGTGGTGATGCCCAGCAGCAGGCCGACAAACGCGCCCGTGCCCGTCGTTCCGGCCCACAGCATTCCAAGCGCAAACGTCGCAAACGTGGGCGCATTGACGAATCCAAACACCAACTGGATGATGTCCATGGCATTATTATATTGTTTGGCGAAATACGCACAGGCAATGCTGAGCAAAATACCCGCGACGGTCACGACCTTGCCCATCCACAAGTAATGCGCATCGCTCTTTTGACGCACCAGGTAAGCCTGGTACAGGTCGTACGTCCAGATCGTGTTGAAGGCGGTCACGTTGCCGGCCATACCCGACATGAACGACGCCAAAAGCGCCGTCAACGCCAGGCCAAGCAGCCCTGTCGGGCAGTATTTCTTCACCAGCGACAGGATGATACCATCGTAATCATTTTCGACAACCGCGTCCTGGATGCGGTCCTTCAACTGCTGTTGGCTAAGCGAGCCGGCGGCATTATCCTGAATGATCGACGCCACCTTCTCCTTACTCATCTTGTAGCCGACAATGTCGGCGATCTCATTGAATGCCGCATCCACGTTGGCCGCATCCGCCGATTGAACAACCGCGATCACAGGGGCATAGTCGGACGTATCGATAATGCGCGGCGGCAGACGGTAATTGTCCTTGCCCATGGAGGCCAGCGCCACCGCCAACATACCCGGCAGGATCACCAGCACCGGGAAGAACATCTTCGGAATGGCCGCGATCAACGGAGTCCGCCGTGCGGCGCCCATGTCTTTGGCCGCCATGGCACGCTGAACGACCAAAAAGTTCGTGCACCAATAGCCAAAAGACAGCACAAACCCCAGACCGAAGACCATCGCGAAGAGGTCAACTCCCATCGGGTTGCTTTCCGGCCCCCCCAGCAGCGGCTTCCAGGCGCTGGTCCATGCGTCCGGCCCGAAGCTCTTCGTATTCAAGTCCAGCGCGGCGGGGTCGGCAGCAACTTGCGTCAACTGCGTCTTGACCGCCTCCCAGCCGCCCACGTCCTTAAGTCCCAAATACACAACGGGCGTAAAGCCCAGAACGATCATAAAGAATTGCAGCACTTCGGTGTAAATCGCGGAGGTCAAACCGCCTTTGAGCACATAGATCAGCACCACGCCCGAACAGATCCACAAGCTGGCGTTGTAATCCCAACCGAGCAGTTGGTGCAGCAGCTTGGCCAGCGCGTTCATTGAAATGCCGGAGGAGAAAAGCGTCATGACGGCAAAAGAAATGGAGTTCAGGCAGCGGGTGCGGTAATCGAATCGCATGTTGAGATATTCCGGTACGGAACGCGCCTTCGAGCCGTAGTAGAACGGCATCATGAAAATCGCCAGGAAGACCATCGCCGGAATAGCGCCCACCCAGTAGAAATGTGCCGTGGCAATGCCATACTTGGCGCCGCTTGCCGCCATGCCGACCAGTTCCAGCGCACCCAGGTTGGCCGAGATAAAGGCAAGCCCCGTGACCCAGGCCGGAATTGATCTGCCGGAGGTTAGAAAGTCCGATGACGTCTTCATGTACACCCGGAGAACCCAGCCGATCCCGAGCACCGCCCCTACATAAATAAGCATGATGACATAATCAATCACACCTAGCTGCATAGAATTCTCCTTTCTTGCGCTATGAGAAACTCTTCATGAACCCGCTTTTCCCAAAAATCCATTTATCAACGCAAAATTATGCACAGTTTCTACGGATTATCAATATAATATTGCTTAAATAAACAGGATTTTACTGGTCTATTATTTGGTTCAAGTTTAATATGTATGACTGCAATGATTGACCTTTCGATCATTATTCCAGCGTTTAACGAAGCGGCCAAGATTTCAGAAGATATCGCCGCAGCCGATCGATTCCTCCGGGAGCATGGGCTTTCCGGCCAGATCATTGTTGTGGACGATGGCAGCACCGATGGGACGTTTGAGACCGCACAAGAGGCCGCCGCCAGAACCGCCGTCCCCTGCATCGTCGAACGCATCATCCATGGCGGCAAAGGCGCCGCAGTGCGTACGGGGATTCTCAAAAGCACAGGCAGCCTGGTAATGTTCGCTGACAGCGGCGGCTGCGTCCCCTTAACCGACGCATTGCACGGAATGGAACTGATCCGCACAAATCAATGCCAGATCGCCCATGGTTCACGCCGTATCTCGCAGGAGATGATCCATCGTTCACAGTCCCTTTTTCGACAGCTCTGTTCGGCGGCGTTCAGCCTGCTGCTCATCAGCGACATCAAAAGGCTTAGCGGGTTGACCGATACGCAGTGCGGCTTCAAACTTTATCGCGGCGACGTCGCACGGATGCTTTATAGCAAGAGCACGATCGACGATTTTATGTTCGATATCGAGATCATCCTTTTGGCGATGGAGCAAAACTGCGCGATCGCCGAATTCGCCGTGCATTGGACATGCGACCCCGACAGCCGCGTGCGCCTGGCGCGGCATGCGGGCCGCGTTCTGCTGGATTTGTGGAAATTGCGAAGACGGTTTAAGCATGTTCTGGTAAGAAAAGAACATTAGCGCGAAACGGTATCATTGGAAGCGGCGCTAGGGCCGTTTGTTGAACCGTGAACCAAAGACGATCCATTCGGCTTTACCGTCTTTATTGGTCAGCAGCATCATGGAACAGCCGTCAACATTCGCACTGAGCTTCTTCAATTCCGCTATCGGCATGATCATTGCCGCCGTGCTGAGCGCATCGGCCATGGCGGCATCGTGCGTCAGCCGCACCCAGGAAGCTGTGCGATCCTTGATGGGCCGGCCGGTCGCCGGGTCAATAATATGAAGGCCTTTTCCGATCCCTGACGACGCAATCGCTTCATTGGTAAGTTCAAGCCGCAGGCGGACCTTTCCGCTTTCCGGTTCGCTCAACGTGATCGGCCAGCCTTTTCTGCCGTCGGGCTGCTGCCCGGCGATCACGGAACTGGCGCCCGCGGAGATCAGCCATTTGGAGATGGACCACTCCGTCAGCACCTGCGCCATGCGGTCGGCGGCGTAGCCTTTGCCGATTCCGCCCAGGTCCAGCCGTGCGGATGGATCCGTAAGCCTTACCTCCAGCGATCCCGGAACCAGCTGCACCACCGATTGGAATGCATTGGGATCGATTGCCCTGGAACCGGCGGCGATATCGAACGCGCCTTTCGTTATTTCAAAGGCATCCTGTGCTTTGATCAGACACTGCATGGTTTCAGGATCGACGATCGCCGACTGCCCTGCCGCCGCATTCACGCGCGAGATGTCGCTGTTTTCAATGAACCGGCTGAGCAGCGACTCAAGCCGGTCGGCGGTCTCAAATGCCGCGCGAGCCGCCGCGGCGGCATAAGCGGCGTCCTGGTGCTGCATGAATATCGCAAACGTCGTATTCATTGCCGTGTGATTGAACTTGAGCAGACCCGCGATCTCCGAGCCGCCTGGCTGTATCTTCATAAGAGCTGTCCCATTCTCAATAGTCTTCTCCGGTGCGGGCGTATTCTCGTGCATCCTGTCCCACACATCGGCTCGAACATAACCTTGCCATACAATCCCCGGCCTCAGCAAGCAGCCGTCCTCGAATAATGGAAAGTAAAGCGGCCTTTGTCCCGGCGGAGGCGCCGAATACAACTTTCTCAAGAGTTCCTGCTCGAGCGAACCCTGCGCCAAGATGATCGGGGCCGAAGTAACGCCAGCATCCACAGAGTCCCAATATCCCACATTCGAGAAATCCCGCAGGTACCAGGGCAGCGGCCAATAATCATTATCGGGCGCGATCACTTGGATTGCAGCGGCTTTTCCTTCGGTTGTCGATAATGCCGCCTTGTTCACTTCCTCAACCATTCGGAAAACGTCCGGGGAGGTGTGCGCATAAACATAAGGATTGCCCGGATCAGCCGCATAGTCGAACGCCAGCAGTTTGCTTTGCACCAGCGGACTGACAAGGCCATAAAGCAAAAGCACGCCGGCGAAAATCACTTTAACCGCGACACCGCGGGCCAGACGCAGCAAACGATCGCTCATCCAACCGGCGACTAAGACCATCCCGAACAGAAAACTGAGCATGCACCAGGGCGTTTTGTACGGGATCGCACTATAGATAACCGTCAGCAAAAGCGTATAGACAGCCAAAAAACAGGCAAGCGCGTTGGGCCTGGCCGGCTTTGGCCACAGCAAGAAAACCATTCCGATCAGGGCCAGCGCGACAATGCCGTCTTCGTTCCAGCTCAAGGGCTCGACAAACTCCAGCCATGTTAGAAGATCCAGGTAATAATACCATGGGTGAGCATGAACGCTTTGGCCGCCGGCGCGCTGGAACCAGACGGCGTAGGAACCGACTGAATCGATGATCCCGCGGGGGTTGGCGCCGAAAGAAGAAAAAAAGGCACACGAAACGACAATGAAGGCAGCAAGCCCGGCCGCCAGATGGGATAACCTCACGGACCTTTTAATCGGATACCGCCATAGAACCCAAACCAACGACAGCCCCGCTGCCGCCGCGACAGCCAGGACGAACGTCTCCTTGCTGGCGTGCATCAGCCCAAGAAAGCCGCCGGATAAAACAACCCAGATCCATTTTCGCGTGCGGCAGTATTGCCAGGCTGAACCCAGAAAGCACGCGGTAAAAAAAACGAGCAGCGTTTCCTGGATGTAATAGCGGCTGTAATAAACAAACGCCGGCGAAAAGGCCAGCAGCGCCCCGCTGAAAAACACGGCCTCGCGGCCCAGGCCCCGTGCAAAGAACAAAGGCGTGAGGATCAGCAGCGTACCGAAGACCGCCGGAACCAGCCGAAGCGTCTTTTCCTCCACCTGCGAGAAAGTCCGTTCGCCGCGCATAAACGCGCTCGCAAGCGTAAGGAAATTCAGCGTGGGCCCGTGAAATTCCTGCGGGTCATACTGATACCGGTTTTCTTCGAGAAGCTGCTGGAATTTTATCGCGTGGACCGACTCATCCGTGTGCATGGGACGGTCATTGAGACCGACCGTCCGCAGCAGGAAGCCGCCCGCCAGAACAACGGCCCAAAGCAGGATCCCCAGCGCTTTCAGTTTCATTGCACGGGCTTGCCGTAAACCTCGACTTCAATATAGTGACTATAATCGTTCTGGTTGTTGGCCTGGCTGTAAAGGCGCACGTAGCGTCCCTGAACGCCTTTGGCGTCCATCAGGCGGCCTTCGGCCGTTTCCACGTAATGCCGATCCTGCCCAATGCCCAGGCCGAGCGAATTGTCGATGTCGTTATTAAAAACGGTTTTAACGTCAGTCACAAAATCCGGGTCGTCCGACGTCTGCACGACAACATCGAAATAGACGCGCGGAGTTTTGTGATAATGCCAGACAACGACCGCATAAATGTCGCTCTTTGCGCCGAGATCCACCTGCACCCACTGCTTGAACGGTCCCAACTCGATAACGCTGCCGTCAGTGGCTTCCTTATCGCCGTCCACCACCATCGTCAGATCACCCGTGATGGGCTCCGACTCGGAGCTGGTCACCGGCTTGTTCAGGGCCAGGTTGACGGTTCCCTCCGGGGCCATGAACGGCGGCCGCGGCTTGCCCAGGGGCTTTTCCAGGTTTTCGATACCGGCCAGATTTTCCGGCGTGCCCACAAACATCGGCCGCGGCAGCACCAGCGCAAGCGGCTTCAGATCGCCTGTCTGAGCGTCTGCGGAGGCGGGAGCCTCTTCGACCTGCGCAGCGGGCTGTGAGGTTTCAGCCGCCGCAGGAGCTGCCGTTTCATCCGAACCGGGGTTGGCAGGCTGCGACTTGCTGCACCCGCCGATCACAGCGGTCATTGCCATTAAAAGAACCAGTACCTTCAAATGCTTCATCTTAAAATCTCCTGAAAATTCCAGATATTCCTTAATACCGGCTGATTATAACCGATTTTCAACGTCGACCCTAATAAAAAAGCCGGCGTGCCTTCGGGCTGAGTGCCGGCTCTGAAAACTACGCAGCGATTACTGGCCCTTCATCCGGCCCAGAACAAGCGCCAGAATCAGCAGCAGTGCGCACGCCGGCAGCAGCAGTTTGAGGCTCTTCTGAATTGACCCGCCCTTGGCGATATTTCCCATGGCCTTGGGCACAATCACCGAGCCAAGCAGACCGACGGCGAACATAATACCGAAAATGGCGCCAAGAACGTCGACGGGAAATTTCGAAAACGTCACGCCTACCGTAGTCGGAAAGATCGGGGCAAACACAAAACCTGCCAGCGCCGCCAGCAGTGCCGCCTGGGTGCCTTTCGAGCAGGACATCATCAGAAAAATGCCGACGGCGGCGATCAGAGCGGCGATGGCAATAATCCCCCCGCCCACGTCCGCCAGGACAATCCCCATCCGCGCCGGCACAAGCCCCGTCACCAGACGGCCCGCCATCATGGCAATCGCAAACCAGCTCAGCAGACGCTGACCCCGAGCATCGGCAACGGCCGGCTCAATGGAAGCGTCTTCCTTTTTGACCACTTCTTTGCCAAAGGCCGGCAGCCAACTGCAAAACGACGTTTCCAGCGCCATATAACAGAACAGCACGAAGGACGCCACCAGGACCGCAGGTTCCCCCAGCAGTTTGACGGCCGCGGCAACATCAAGCTTGGCGCCGCTGGCCGGGTAATTCGTCGCCGCCAGTGCGATCACAATCGGCAGTGCGATGATGATCCCAAGTGCGGAAACGGCTTTTTCGTAACTCGTCTTGCGGAACAGAAAACTGACGAGCATCGGCGTCACAAACAGTCCAAGTCCGAAGAACACGTTGGCCAGGTTGCTGGCGGCCGCCGCATCTTGGCCGCCAAAAAGAACGTGAGCCGCCATGACGTTGCCGGCGGTATTCATGGACATCGCTCCGAACCCCAGAAGAATGCAGGGGATGACCACGGCCAGATAGTCTTTTCCGAACGCCAGGATAAAAACGCTGATCGCCGTGGCGGCAAATCCAAACACGGCCACCCACTTGTAACCGATCGCATCGGTGATCACGCCGATCAACAGCGACGCCACGAGACACGACGCCATGAAAATAGAAATCAGCGTCCCGAATTTGGCTTCGTCAATTTTGACGCGCGGCATGAGCTTGACACTGATCGACCCGAGAAGGCAAAAGCACATGCCCAGCCCGAACACGCACATTAATGCGACAGCCTGTACCATAGATTACTCCTTTCAGATCAAATCCATTATGAAGAAGTTAGCTCATCGGACATCCATGAAGGTCCGCTCTTATTCCGGCACGGACCAACACATACAGTTCAACGATGGAAACAAGCGCAAACGCCAGCGCACACCAGCGATGGGCGTAATACATGAAGTTCTGCCAGTCTTCGCCAAGCCACGGCAGCATGCTAAGCACCATTGTCAGCGTCAGCGGCAGCGAAAGTCCAAGAAGCAGCCAAAAACCCGTCTTTGCGCCCAGGCCCGAATCGGTCAGCGGGCAGCAGAACCGCCCTGCCTGCCGGCGCCCGCAGGTGATGTCCTTCCGGGCGAACCTGAACCGCCCCGCCCCCAGGATCGCGATAACCGCGCCGCAGGCGATAAACACCGGCGCAAATGTCGCGTGGATCATCAGCAGCCAGCCCGCCAGCCGGGAGCCGAACATCAGCGGGCCAAAGCCAGTCGCAAACAATACCATAAAGCTGAGCAGTCCCAGCAGGAACGCCAGTTTCATGAACCGCCCCGGCCAATTGAGCCGCTGCGGCAGAAACAACAGCGTAAATACATGCAGGCCCTTGCGAAACAAAACGCCCGGACTGAAGCGTCTTTCATAACCGCACGGATAGACCAGCGCATGCAGCGCGATCACGCCCAGTATCAAGGCTATGCCGATCAGTGTCACCCATCGAAATATCATGGCTCCTCCTGCGCACAGGCATTGGAAATAACCGTCAGCGCCTTGAGTCCGTACGCCAGCAGCAGCAAGGCGATCAGGCCGCACGCGGCAAAGGCCACGACCTTGAGAACCGGCCGAAATACGAACGACACATTGAATGCCCAGACGTAGAACCGATCCAAACCCTGGAGCTGAACCATTTCGATCTGCTCCAACCCGTCCGCCGTCCGCACCGGCGTATCCCGCTCGACGGTACCGAAGAAGAACGCCGAATCGGCCGTGTGGCAATCCTTGCACTGACGAACACCAAGCGACTCTTGGGCAGGGCGCACATCATGTGCCATCGCCCACGCGTATGGCGCGGCCGCCTCATCCTTCGTACTGACTACCTTTTCACCTTCCAGCCGATAGAGCTCACCGCCGGCGATATAGACAGGCGTCGAATCGTCTTGCTTCATCACCGAAAGGACCTTGCCGATCTGTTCCTGGGTCAGGGGCCGCCAGTCGTCCTGCTTTTCGACATTGGCCTCCAGCGTATCCGAGGCGACCTTCAAAACGGTCTTCGGCAGTTTCGGTGTAACCTTGCCATTCTCGTCCATGACGCCCCAGTACGCCGGCCAGAATAGTTTATATGGCCCTATCTTACCGTCCGGCCCCTTCATCAGGACCGGCGCATAAACATGCGGTTGACGAACGTCCAGCTTGTGTTTGCCGTGAAGGCCCGTTCGATGCATCCGTGCAGTCTGCCACCGAGCGGCCTCTTGCTCGGGCCACGTGGCCGAGTGGCATGCCGTACACGTCAATTTCTCAAAATGGATGGGAGGAATGCCGATGTGTTTGGGCCTTGGAGCGCCGAGCCGGCCGATCTCCTGCGGCGTCTGGCCTTCGATCCCCAGGTGGCAGCCCTGGCAGGTCAGCCCCTTGCCCTCGCCTTCGGTTTCGATGCCGCGCGTTATCTTATGGTCATCGCCGTTGCGATGGCAATCGACGCAATTAAGGCCGCTCTGCAGATGCACGTCCTGGTCCTGCGTCCATTCGTTATTCTCTCCGACCCGCAGGTCCTTATTGGAATGACAGAAGTAGCAGCGGTCATTGATCGGTTGGCCCGAGACATCAAAGAAGACCATATCGTCTTTGTCGAAAGTCCCGGGGTTGTAGGCAACTTTGATCCCCTCATCGAACTCAGGATCGAAAAAATTCGACAATTCTGAGGCAACCCCGTTAATCACTGCCTTGCCGCTGGAGGCTGCCGGGATCCACCTGAAATTCTGCCTGGCCGCCTGCAAAGCCGCCAGGCTCTGATCTTCCTGCGGGCTGTTGTGGTGACAGGCAAGGCAATTGATCTCATAATCGCCGCTGATGTCTTTTCGCACCTTCTCACCGGGTTCGGTCACCGGCATCTCGCCATAGCTTCCGCCGGGAAAATGGCTCCAGAATTCCTTTAGAAAGTCCCACGGCGACAGCCCGACGTCTTCGGGCGCGTATGAGCCCGGCCACCGTCTGCCGCTGATCGGCAGTTGTGTCCGCGTGACAGAATCGGTCAGTACCCACGGCTGGCTGGGCCGACCCGGATTCACATTGGGATCGTGACTGTTGAAATGCCAGCCGGCGGCGATCTTGTCGCAATCGTGGCACTTGCCGCAGGTCTGCTTCAGCGAAAACGGCTTGGGGTTCTCGTCCCTGCCGCGGATCTGGTTGCCCTGCGCATCAAACAACTCAAACACGTGCACAGGCGCACTGCGATTGCCGTCGTTGCCTTCGCCGATCAATTCATCCTCGGCCGCTCTGGCCAAAGGCATGGCCGCCAGCATCGCAACGCAGACCAAAAACTTCAGCGATCTAACCATCCGTGATCCTACCCTACACCTTAAATTCTTCCGGTTTCAGCTCCAGTCGATTGGCCTTCTGTACCGCCTCATTGACTTTCAGCACGGTGACCGCCGTCTCATAACCGACTTCCGCGGGACAGTTCAGTTTCTCGGTTCCGCGAATGGCATTGAAGAAGTTCTTCAGATGCGGCGTGTGATAGGGATCCGTCATCGTCACTGAAATCTTGTATTCGGCCGCCGGAATGCTCTCGCGAACGTCCAGCACCGCGTCGTCCTTCTTCTCGGCCACCAGCTTGCCCTTGGATTTATCGATATATCCTTTGACCGCCCACGGGTCCCACTTGGCCTCTTCCACCCAGCCTTCGCGGTAAATGCTGCCGCGGCTGGAGGCCTCCGAGATCACCAGCGTGCCTTCATCGCCCATGAAACACTCATAATAGCCATTGGCGCTGTTCGTCGTGCCTGTCTGGTAGAACGCACGTACGGGCCCTTCGCTCGTATCGTATTCATAAATGGCCATCACATTGTCGTACCATTCATGGCCCTTCCAGTAATCGGTGCCGCCGCCGGCGATCACGCTTTTGGGGTTGGCGCCCAGGAACCAACTGTAAATATCGATCTGATGGCTGCCTAAATCGACAATCGGGCCGCCGCCGAGTTCTTTGTACCATCGCCAATTCAAAAACTGCTTCATGTCCTTGAACCCGTACTGATTGAGAACGGCTTGCTCGATCGCAGGCGTCTTCTCGGACAGGATAATATCCATGCACGATTCTTTGCTGCGGTTCCACTGCCCGTTGATCGTCGTGATGCGGCCCAGCAGCTTGGCTTCCTTGATCAATTTGTCATAACAGTGAATATAACGCGGATTGCTTCGCCGCTGATGGCCGATCTGAAGGAGTTTGCCGGTCTTTCTCTGGGTCTGGACCATCCGCCGCGCGCCTTCGATAGTGTTGCTCATCTCCTTTTCGCAATAAACGTGCAGGCCCTTTTCCATACAGGCGATGGAATGTTCGGCGTGCCAGAAATCCGGCGTGGCAATAATGACCGCGTCAAGATCCTTTTCCGTATCGAGCATCTCCTTATAATCAGTATAGGCCGTACTGCGATAGCCGAGGCTTTCCCATTGCTTGAGCCGGCGTGAAACCTTGCGAAGATTGAAATCCTTCCAGATATCGCAAACCGCAACAAAGCGGATACCGGGCTCCTTTGCGCTGATGAGCGCATCCATCAGAACTTGTCCCTGGGTGCCGGCCCCCAGCAGCGCGACATTGATCACATCTTTGTTCGGTGCGTCAGCCCCAAGTGCCTTACCCGAAACATAAAGACCCGTCCCAATCGCCGCACTGGTCCGTAGAAATTCTCTTCGATTCAAACCGCTTTTCATCGTGACACAAACCTTTCCTTATGATTGATTGCGATTGGCGGAGGCTTCACTTGCCTAATTCGGCCGCCGTCTTATTAAAGTACTCCACACATTGCCGGATCTCCGGAACGTTGTTTTCCCAATTGTATTCATATTCGATGGCGAACGTTCCCTTATAGTTCTGCCGGTACAATTCTTCCAGGATGCCTTTCATCCTGCCCTCGCCCGTGCCCCAGACCACATCGTGCCCGTCGTCGATCTCTTTGATATGAAGGTCATTAATCCGCCCTTCGAGCTTCTTAAGACATTCCACCGGGTCCAGCCCGCTGCGAACCCAATGTCCCGTATCGGCACAGGCGCCGATCCATTGGCTGCGCCCCGCACAGGCAGCAACGACAGTATCCGGGTCCCAGTAGAAGCTGGGCTTGGGATGATTGTGAATGGCCAGCTTGATCTTGTATTCCTGGCACAGCTTGTCCAGCAGATCATACTGATCCATCGTGGGCTCCGAGACAATGGTTTCAATCCCCATGTCCACAGCAAATTCGAACATCTTGCGAGCGCCCGCTTCATCGGACGGAATATTGGTCACGCCAAACGCGACCAGCTTGACGCCTTCATCGGCAAGCTTCTTTTTCACTTGGGCAAGCTGCTCGCTCGTCAGATCGGGACCGAAACCGGCGTCGATCTGTGACGAGACCTTTTGCCCCGGGCACGCCTGCATATACTTCAAACCGAGCAGGTGCGTCTTTTCGATCGCTTCAAACAGCGTGAACCGGTTGAAGCTCCATGCCTGCGTGCCCAACCGCCAGTCGTCCGCGGGCTTTACCGCAAGATGACTGTTATGCATACAGCCGGCCACCGTCACGCAGACGGCCATCAACACAATGGCTAAAACAATCTTCGACATAACCTTTCTCCTTGTCCTGCCGCGTACGGCCCACCCTAACGAACGGCTGAACCATCTTCGACAGATTATTACTTCAGTGTACTTCCGTGCATTCCGTGGTTAAAATTCATAGCCTTGCTACGCATTCTTTTCAAGGTACCAGCCTTCACGGTACGGCCGATTGACGTACTGATTGAGTTCCGGGAAATTAGTGACCTCCATCTTATCGCCGTCCCACAACAGTCTCTCACCAGGCTTATAGAGACACAAATTGCCCATGAGCACCATTTCGGTGAATGGACCGGAACAACTGAAATCGCTGCTGGCCTTTGTGCCGTTCTTAATGGCCTCGATCCAGTTCATCTCGTGACCGGTCTTGATGCGAGGGATGCTCTTCTCGGGGCGCTTATACGCCTGCATTTTTGAATAGGGGATCAGTTGCGGCGCCTCGCCGTAGCAGCCGCACATGAGCTTGCCCTTGTCGCCCACAAAGATCACGCCGCTGCCGTCCGTGCCGATTCTGCGCCCAAGTTCAAGTTCCTCGGGCCGTTCCGGCAGCAATCCGCCGTCATACCAGTGGATCTTCACAGCCGGCAGCGATTCCCGCGCCGGGTATTCCAGGTGGATGATCGAGGCCTGCGGATAGCAATCCTCGAACCCGATCCTCTTTCCCTTTTCCGGAACGCTCATGGCGTACGAACCCTGCACGCTGACCGGGTACTTCAGCTTCAGCGCCCAAAACACCGGGTCCAGGATATGGCATGCCATATCGCCAAGCGCACCGGTTCCGAAATCGGACCACGCGCGCCAATCCCACGGATGATAAACCCTGTTGTAGGGGCGCATCGGCGCCGGCCCGATCCAAAGATCCCAATCCAGCGTTTCCGGCACCGGCATGCTCTCCGTCGGTCGCGGCAGGCCCTGCGGCCAGATCGGTCGGTTCGTCCAGGCGTGCACCTCGCGCACGTCGCCGATCGCACCGTCCCAGATCCATTCGCAGATGTTGCGAATGCCTTCGCCGCTGTGGCCCTGGTTGCCCATCTGCGTCACCACGCCATAGCGCTGGGCCGCTTCGGTCAGCTTGCGAGCCTCATAAACGGTTTTCGTCAACGGCTTCTGCACGTACACGTGTTTGCCGCGCCGCATGCACTCCATCGCGATGCACGCATGCGTATGGTCCGGCGTAGCAATGATCACCGCGTCGATCTTGTCGCCCATTTCATCCAGCATCGCCCGGTAGTCTTTGAACCGTTTGGCTTCAGGATATTCCTCGAACGTCTTTTTGGCGTAATCCCAATCCACATCGCACAAAGCGACGATATTCTGCGAGTCCGGGTCCGGCCATTGCCCTTCAACCCGCTCTTTGAGCGGTTTACAAACCTGGCTCAGGTTGTTCTTGCCCATCCCGCCGACGCCCACCGCGGCAATATTCAGTTTGCCGCTCGGCGGCGTTTGCCCGTTAAGACCAAGCACGTGACTTGGCACGATATGGAACAAGGCTACGCCCGCGGTTCCAGCCTTGACGAAATCCCTGCGATTCAGATGCAAATTCTTCATTACTGTCCCTTCAGATGATTGGATTTATCTCGAAATAAGTTCGGCCGCCCGAGCCTTGATACGGCCATTGGACCCGCTCTCAGCCAATCTGCGCAAAACGGGGGTCGTTACATCAGTCTTGCCCATCTTTTCGCACACGCTAAGTATACTCGTTTCGGCCTCCGACTTCAACTCTGACGAGGCGGAAACCTTCTCCAGGAACGCAAGGGATTGCTGACTTGGGGTTTGGCCAAGAGCCGCGATCACAACCTTTTGTTCCTCAGGACGCTCCGCAAATGCATACGCATCGATCAAAGCAGCGGCATCCGTGTCCAGCATCCGTACATAGGCGCGAAAGGCTAATACTTTTTGCTTGTTGTCGGCCGAATGCTTGGCAATTTCCTTCATTTTGCCGGTAAACTCGCCGCCGGGCCACTGGGTCATGGCCCGGAAGGCCGCCTCGCTGACGGCAGGCTGGCCCGAGGCAAATTCCTGCTCAAGCAGCGGTACGGCGTTCCTGTCGCCTGACTTGCCTGCGACCGCCAGGAACAAAGCCTTGACCTTCGGCTCTTTGATCTGCGGATAGCGCTCGATTATCGCTTCGGCCCGCTGGTTCCTGTTGTCGATCTTCATGACCGCAGCAGTCAAAGCACTTTCCATGTTCTCGTTGGGCTTTTCAACGGCAAGCTTGATCAACTCATTAATATCCCCAGGTCCCGCGACAGATTGCAGTGCCCTCATGGATTGCGAGCTCACTGTTTCATTGGGCGACCGCGCGGATCGAAGCAGCGCTGCGGTCGCGCCTTTGCTCCGCCGCTGAACCGCCGCCTGGATCAATTCGATTCGAACCGGTTCATCCAGTTGTTCATCGTTGATCCCCGCCAACACCTTCTTATCCGCCGCCGCATCAGCCACACGATAGAGAGCTTCTTGTGCGGCCTGCCGCTCATTTCGGTCCTGCGCATTGGCGGCTGCGCGGGCCAGGACGATAATGGAATCTGCATTCCCCAGCGAGGCCAGCGCCTCGAAGGCCGCTATTCGAACATCCGGCCGCGAATGCCTGACAAGCTGTTCGGCCGCCGCCCTGCCGACCTTGGCGGGATTTTGCGATAATGCCGTAATCGATTCGATCTGGGCTGCCGGTGACAACTCGGCAGTTAGAGCTTGCGTCTGCTCAAGCAAATCCTTGTCCTCTGTCATGGCAAGCACGGTTGCCGCCGCCTTCAGCAGTTCCGGTTTATTCCCTTTCAACGCATTCAGGACCATCTCGTTTAACTGAGGCCCACCCGTTTTGCCCAATCCGACTAGCGCCCCAGCCTGGATGACTGGGGTGGCCGCTTCAGCATACAATTGCCCGTAGAAGCTCCGGGTTCCATCCATGCGGCCCGACTGAACGGCTGCCTGAGCACATTGCAGCAATGCATCCTGCACGCGGGCCTTCAATGCTGCATCCGAGAGAGCAGCCGCCTGCAGTGCATTGCCGGCCTGTTCTGTGCCGATCATTCCTAAAGACTGAATAGCAGATTGGCCAACAGACATGTTTTCGTCTTTGATTAAGGCGGCAATGACGTCAACGGCGGCATTGCTCTTGCGGGCGCCCAACGAAGTCACTAGACCCGCCTTCTGCTCGGGGTCTTTTGTGTTTTGCAGCGACTGCAATAAAGCGTTTTCCGCCTGCTGTCCCCATATTTTATCTAATGCCAGACGTGCCATGTCGAATGTGGACTTATCGGAAAGCATCTTACTCAGGACCGGCACCGACTTTTCGCTTCCGACGACGGCCAATTGCCTGCAGAAGAAATCCTTTGCCGCCAATGTGCATTCCGAGTGAAGCGCTTCAAGAACCATGCTTTCAAGAGCCTCTAAGCTTTCCCTGCTCGCCGGCCACTCGCGGACGATCTTCTCGAATTCCGCAAGCGGCGCGCGGTCCTGGTCCCAATCATAGCGGCGAACCTGTCTAAGCAATTGGGCGATTCTCTCGTTAGCAGAATTGCTGCCCGCCGCTTGCGTTGCAGGCGTGTCATCGACCTTGAAGTCCCCCATCGCATATTGAATGCCCGCCAGATAATGCTCGAGCACCGGCTTGGTCCATGTCAGGTGATGATTGTGGCCGAGCGAACAATAAAAGAGCCGTCCCTTGCCGACGGGCTTGATCCAACTGATGCCCGTATCGGCATCTTCCGGCGTAACGCCTTTGGCGTTCTTTGTTGCCTCATCCGACATATCCAGGCTCATCAGCACGCGCTGGCTGCTGCGCGAATACTGCGGCGGCAGCGTACGATAGATCTCGTCATTCACCTTAAAACCCTTGCCCTCGAACGCCTTCATTAGCGGATGCTGCGGCTCATCGATCTTGATCGCCCAAGTCCCGCCCGCCGTCCACGGATGTCCCTTGAAAATACCGCCCATCATCATCGCGCCTTCGGCCCAGTCGTCGAAATTGTCCGTGGCCGCGTGAATACCGACGATGCCTTTGCCGCCGGTAATAAAATCCATGATGGCTTTCTGCTGCTCGACGTTGGGCGTCAGCTTGGTCGTATTATTGAAGCAAATGGCATCGAATTGCTTGAGGCTTTCGGCGCTGAAGATATTCATATCGGTACTGTGTACCGTCTTGAAGGCGCCGGTCTTTTGCCCCATGCTGTCCAGCGCCTCTTGCCAGTACGGCACGCAGGAATGCTTGAACCTGTTGCACAAACTGAACACCAGCAGGGTCCTGGCCGCCTCGGGCTTGACCACCGCCTTCTCCGGCATCGCCTGTTCAATCTTCTGAATCTCTTCCGTCGAGATCGCCAGAACTTGCGTCGATGTCAACAGTATTGAACTCATTAAGAAACCGGAAATTATCAACTGTCTCATCATAACCTCAATAAAGAAACCGGGTCCCAGATTCCACTCCTGAATTATTCATTGCTTCTTTATTCATTTCAGAGATGCCACGGACTGCGATAGGAACGCATCAGATAGCCGCTGGCGCCCTCGTCCCCGATAAACTCTTCCTTTGCCGGATCCCACTTTAATTTCCGCCCGGTCAGCATCGCGATCTCACCCAGCAAACCAACCGTGATCGAACGCAGCGCCACCTCCGCCGGAGCGATCGTCAGCCGCCGGCTCTTGACGCACTCGATCAGGTTTCTATGATGGTCCTCGCTCTTGTACAGCCGGATCTCATTGGCACCGATCTTTTCGCGGAGGATTTCAGGCTTTGAGGCCCACAGCCCGCTTCGATCGACGTGGATCCAGCCGTCTTGCCCGTACCAGCACACGCCCATGCCGCGCGGCTGCTTTGCCTCGTTGGCCACGCGCAGTTTCAGCCCGCCTTCGTACGTGCACGTAAAATCATAAGCGTAAGGCGCGTCCCAGATTCCTTTGCTCGGAAATTCGCCCTTGCCCTCGACCTCAACCGGACCCGAATAATCCAGTCCCATTCCCCAATGCGCGATATCGATATGGTGTCCGGCCCAGTCTGTCAATTGCCCGCCGGAATAATCCAGGATCCACCGCCAATCCCAATGCGGGCCGCCGCGCCCGCGACGGCCGCTGAAGTTCTGATAGGGTCGCCACGGCGCCGGCCCAAGCCAGAAATCCCAGTCGAGCGTATCCGGTTGCGGAACAATCATTGCCTCGGGTCCCGATGAACCGTTCGGCAATCCCACCTCGATATAATCGACCTTGCCGATGCGGCCATTGCGCACCAATTCGGCGGCGTGATGAAAGTCCCGGCGTGAACGCTGCCAGCTTCCCGTTTGCCAGATGATCCCGTAGCGGCTCACCGCGTCGCTGATCGCGCGGCCTTCCTTGATACTGCGGGCCAGCGGTTTTTCACCGTACATATCGATGCCTTTGCGCGCACAGGCCACCGCGATCGCCGCGTGCCAGTGATCCGGCACGGCATGGCTCACCACGTCCAGCTTTTCCTTCTCCAGAAGCTCGCGATAGTCCTTGTACACGCGGCAATCAGAATTACCGTACGTCTCGTCGATCAGTCTTTTGGTTTCGGCGGCTCGTTGACTATCGACGTCGCAAACGGCGACAAACTGCAGTGCATTCCCCAGCGACAGGAATGATTTGAGATTTCCCGTCCCCATCGAACCGCAGCCGATCTGCGCCATCGCCAGGCGATTGCTGGGGGCAACCGAACCGCCTAGTCCCAGCGCGCTGGATCGCACGATATACGGGATTGCAACCATCCCGGCCGCCGCTCCCGCCGTTCGTTTTACAAAACATCTCCTGCTGATCGCATGCTGTTGCATCTTAAAGGGCCCCCTGAACCGCTGCATTGCGGTTCTTCCTAAAACTCTTAACAGCCGGTTTTTATTTCACTCAATCCAGTGTTATTTGTCGAAAGCCGCATCAAACTGGACATTGGAACGCTCAAAATCCAGCCGTTTAACAAATTGGCACGCTTCTCGGGCCCCGTGGATCCGGTCCATCCCCGAATCTTCCCATTCCACCGAAAGTGGTCCCTTGTATCCGATATGATTCAGCGTCCGAATGATCTCTTCGAAATTAACGCCGCCGTGACCGAGCGAGCGGAAGTCCCATCCCCTGCGGGAGTCGCCAAAGTTCAGGTGCGAGGACAGAATGCCGCTGGCGCCGTCAAGCTGCAGCGCCGCGTCTTTCATGTGCACGTGATAGATCCGGTCAGAAAACTCACGAAGGAACTTGACCGGGTCAACCATCTGCCAGTGCAGATGACTGGGATCAAAGTTAAAGCCGAAGGTCTTTCGCCCGCCAACGGCCTCGATCGCTCGCTTGGCGGTAACGATATCAAACGCGATCTCCGTCGGATGAACCTCGAGCGCAAACTTCACGCCGCATTCGTCAAATACATCAAAGATCGGGTTCCACATCTTGGCGAAATACTTAAATCCGTCCGCGACCATCTTATCGCTCACCGGCGGGAAGCTATAGAGCATGTGCCAGATGCTCGAACCGGTAAACCCGTTGACCACCGACACGCCCATATTTTTTGCCGCCTTAGCCGTGGCCTTCAGCGCCTTGACGGCCCATTGCCGTTTCTTCTCGGCGTCGCCCGCACAATCGGCCGGGGCGAATATATCCGAGCGGCTGTCGTTGTTCAGATCACACACCAACTGGCCCGCCAAGTGGTTGCTGATCGCAAACAGCTTGAGCCCGTTCTTTTCAAGAATGCCCCTCTGCTTGTCACAATACGCTTTATCCTTGGCCGCTTTGAAGACGTCCAAATGGTCGCCCCAGCACGCCAGCTCCAATCCATCATAGCCCAGCGTGGACATCTGCTGCGCCAGCTTCTCCAGCGGCAGGTCAGCCCACTGGCCGGTAAATATTGTCACAGGTCTTGCCATCGTCATCACTCCTTAAATCGTACCGCCGGCTTCCAGCCGACATGCTTTATTCCTCTTTTGTTTATCCTGTAATCCCGTCGAAAAAAATTCTGTAAATCCTGTCAAAGAATCTTAGGGCTGCTATTTTTTAAACTTCGTCCATTTAGTTTTGCTTGAGGCGCTGGCCAGCAGCGTCTCCAAAAACAGCATCCCGCGAAGCCCGTCCTGCACATCCGGAAAATCCACCGCCAGCGGATCGGGCTTAACGTGCTCCATGCGGGCGCGAACGGTATCAGCAAAGTTCCTGTAGATATTGGCCATTGCCTCGATGAACGCCTCGGGATGTCCGCTGGGAAGACGCGTAGCCCTTGCGGCGGCGGCGCTGATTTCGCCCACATAGGGATTGCCCCGCTTATACACCTGCTCCGGCCCGTTCATCGGCTTAAAATACAAATAGTTCGGATATTCCTGGTGCCACTCGAGCCCGCCTTCCTCGCCATAGATCCAGATGGCCAGGTTGTTCTCCTCACCCACCGAGACCTGGCTGGCATGAAGCACGCCCCGTGCGCCGTTGTTGAACTTGACAAGGCAGTTGACATCGTCGTCGAGCTTGCGCCCCTTGACGAACGTGGTCAGCTCGGCGCACATCTCCGTGATCTTGAGTCCCGTGATATACTCGGAAAGATTCTCTGCGTGCGTGCCAATATCGCCGCCGCAGCCGGAGCCGCCGCTCTGTTTGGGGTCCGTCCGCCACGACGCCTGCTGCTGGCCGGTGCGCTCGATGGCCGTCGCAAGCCATCCCTGCGGATACTGCACTACGATCTTGCGGATCTTGCCGATAATACCTTTGGCAACCATATCTCGCGCCAGCTTCACCATGGGGTAACCCGTATAATTGTGCATCAGACCGAACACCTGCCGCGTCTTCTTCACGATCTTCGCCAATTCCCGCGCTTGTCGTGTGTCGATCGTCATTGGTTTTTCGCACATCACGTGAAAGCCCGCCTCCAGCAGATCCTTAGCAATCGGGAAATGCCAGTTGTTCGGTGTGCAGACGGTGACAAAGTCGGCCCGTTCCCCTTCCGGCAGCCGCAGCTCTTTCTCGATCATCTCGCGGTAATCGCCATAGCAGCGTTTCGGATTAAGATAAAGTGTTGAGGCCATCCGACGTGATTTTCGCGGGTCAATATCGAATGCGCCCCCCACCAGCTCGATCCCCCCATCCATCCGCGATGCTTTGCGATGCACGTCCCCAATGAATGCCCCCGGGCCGCCCCCAACCATCGCCATCTTCAACTTCCTGTTCAATGCCATACCGGATTCCTTTCAGAATAGATATTCCGCCATGTAACTAAAGTCGTGGTATCGTACCAATCAAACCCCACCCGAACAAGCTAAAAATCGACCGTCACAATGCCATAGATGTTCCGCCATGTACCTAAAGTCATGGTATCGTACCAATCAAATCCCACCCAAACAAGCTAAAAATCGACCGTCACAATGCCCTGATTTCATTTTTACAGGGCAATGCAGAAAGTTTAGAACCTTGAGTTTGTTTGATATTGTTTAGCATTTCGTGCTCAGGCTTCGAGCTTCTCGGTCGCGGCATTGGCCGCGGCAAGTTAGTCCGGCTGAGCCTGCAGGATGGTGAGTATATCTTCTTTCTTTGGAAAGGATTCATGCATGCCAAAACGGCCCCGCATGATCGACTCGGCGGCCACCGCGAAACGCACCGCGCGCTGCGGCGTATCGCCGCTGGCCAGGCACGCCGCCAGTGCCCCGGTGAACGCTGCGTCACAGCCATTCTGATCCACCACTTCGCCCGGAATCCCCGCGATCCGACGCAGTCCCTGCCGATCCGCGAGCAGAGCGCCGTGCCAGCCCAGACTTATGACCACGCATTGAGCGCCGCGAGCGATCAGCTCCGTCGCGACGAATTTCAGTTCTCCTTCTCCGCCGGCCCCCAATTCCGAACCGCACATGATCCCTTTAAATCGCATGACAATGACATCGGCATTATAAAACTCCACCGGCCAATTCAGCGCAGAAACGGCCTGCCTGCCGGGTTCGGACATTTTGGCATTCACGACAATCTTGGTCTTATGGATCTCGGCAAGTCGAATGGCCGCCACCGCCGCGGGAGTCGCAATAGAATCGTTCACCAAAATGGCATCCGATGTGCTGATCTGTTGTTCGGCGGCGGCGTACTCGATCTCATCGCGGCTCATGACGCGATTGGCCCCCTGCGACCGGCACGCGAAATTCTCGCCGTCGCTGCTGACCAGCGTCACGATGATGCCGGTGCTCATCGCCTGCGTCGCGTACAGCAGATCGGTAAGCACTTCATACCGCCTCAGGTGCTGGCGTATCATCTCGCCGAAACAATCCTGCCCTACCCGCGCCAGCAGATAGGTTTCGCAGCCGCAAAGCGCGGCCTGAATGGCCTCATTCAGGCCCGCGCCTGTAGGAATACAGGTAAATCCGCTGCCTTCCACCGGAAGTTCCGGCGTCGGATGGCCCTCGCAACGGATCGCCATATCCACAAACGCCGGACCCAGCACTACGATTTTCGGTTTCCGTTCCTGCATGTTCCTATACACCGACCTTCCCTTTTCACCAACTATAACCGCAGTTTCGATTATTGGAAAGCTTTTTCTCGATTTTTGTAGTGGGATTGGATTAACAATGGCTGGAACGTACAAGATTTGTAGCGCGGGCGCGATGCCCGTGCCGCGAAAAGCATACCGGCAGGATGCCGGCGGTACCGAGAAGATACCGCCTCCCGGCTTCGCCGGACTCCCCGTGTCACGGGGAGAGTTAATAATTGATCTGAATTCACTTGTCCACAGGGCAGGCGCGGAGGCCTTCCCCTTGCCAAACCGGCCCAGGCTGGAAGCCTGCGTTACTTTACTGGTTGGACGCCTGCGTCACTCCGGAGTTGTCGGAGGTGGTCGAGGTAGGACTTGCCGCCGCCGGGCTGATAGCCGGTCCGGGCATAGGGAGTGCCGTCGGATTCGGCCAGAATGATCGTCGGATAGCCCTCGATCGCATACTGCTGCGCAAGCCGTTCATTTTGCTGCTGAAGCGTTTGGCCCTGGGCGGATTTGTTTGCGGGAAAATCGATGAGCACGAAGACAAAATCCTGCTGGGCCGGGATGACGAAATCGGCATCCGTCATGACCTCGGCATCGAGTTTCTTGCACCAGTAGCACCAGTCGGAACCGGCGAAGTTGATGAGCAGGTCCTTGTGCTGCTGGCGCGCAATCTGTTTAGCCCCATCAAAATCGGTCAGCCACTCAGGATGCGCGATATGTTCGGGTTTGGCAATGCGATGGCGCAGAATCATCAAAGACGCCAAAACAAGCACGATCAAGAAGAACCAGAAGATCATTTTTCGGTCAGCCATAACGCCGTTCTTTCTTTCTAATAACGTGGCCCGGCCATGATGCCAAATAAAGACAAGCTAAAGCTTGAACTCTAAACAAATTTTCTGCTGCATTATTATAGAACACGGGCAGGATGCCCATGCTACCATAATATAGTTTATGTACGGGATTTGTTCAGAATCCGCAAGTGATTGCACGGGGGAGAATTTATGGACTATTTGGGGATTTGCAGCGTACTTTGTAATTGACGTGAACGGGGACAAAAAGTAAAATCCTGTTTTCGGATTGAAATCGAGCTGAAAGGATTGTTTATGGCGGATCGCATGTTAGCAGTATTGGGGCTCCCTATGGGTGCAGAGTGGATCATCATCCTGGTCGTTGCTGTCCTAATCTTCGGGCGGCGCCTGCCTGAAATCGCTCGCGGGCTTGGAAAGAGCATTACCGAATTTAAAAAAGGGATCAAAGATACGGAAAGCGATATCCGAACCGCGATCGAGGACTCGGACAAGAAGATCGAGTCCGGTGACAAGCAGTAACACTGCTACAGGGGGGCTTTGCGTTTCTTTCTCCAAAAGCGGCATACCAAAATACTGGCCTCATAGAGCATATATAGGGGGATGGCCAGCGCCAATTGAGAAACAATGTCGGCCGAAGGTGTCGCCACCGCGCCGATGATCACCGCCGCAAGGACAGCGTACTTTCTCGCATGTACGAGATTGGCCACCGTAACCAGGCCCATGCGCTCGGCGAAAATGATGGCAATCGGCGTCTGGAAGGCCAGGCCGAAGATCAGCGCCATCAGCAGAATCAGATTCAGTGAATCCGTCAGGTTGGGCATATAGGTTACATTATTGAGCCCCGGGTCAAACAGCATAAAGAATTTGAACATGAGGGGCCCCACGACCAAAATGAAGAACACCACGCCGGTGATAAACAGGCCCGAACTTGCAGGGGCCGCCACCTTCACGAATTTTCTCTCATGCTTATAGAGCCCTGCGGCGACAAAAGCCCATATCTGGTAGAAAAGCCAAGGCGAACTGATCAGCAATGAAAGGACGAGAGCAGCCTTTATGTAGGCCATGAATTTTTCGGCAGGTTTGTCGGCCAAAAGCTGAACCTGCAACCCGGCTTTTTGCATCGCCAGATCGTAGGGCACGAACAACACGTGCAGAAACCATTTGCCGCCGATGAAGCCGATGATCGCGGCGACCAGGAAACCGGCCAGGGCCAGGATGAGGCGGGCCCGCAGCTCGTCCAGGTGGTCGCCGAGGCTCATGCTTTTCAGCTCGTCGTCTCTGTTTGTCAGATCTGTCGCCATTTCAAAACCGCGTGGGCACGGCCCAGCCTACAATACTCGCCTTTCAAAATACCGCGTGGGCACGGCCCACCCTGCAATGCTGAAATACTTTACGCGATTGGCCGATAAATGCAATCAATTTATGGACCAGGGTCTTTGCACAAAGGGTCGCAGCAGGTTAATATAGCGGGATGCATTATAGAATATGGCTTATTTTGATCGCGGGTTGTTTGTTCTTTTTCAGCGGGCTGGGATATGCGGCGGTGAAGATCTTTCTGCGGCCCAGGGACAGTGAGATTGATGAGACTTACTGGGAGTTTGAGGACAGGCACCCGGGGCTGAGGCGGTATGAGCAGTGGGGCCGCGTGTTTTTTATCGGGATCGTGGTCAGCATGCTCATGCTGATACTGGCGATATCCATCTGATCGCGCAGCAAGAATAAAATCCTAAGCGTTAGGTGTCCCGATTAAAAGGAAGCCTGCGTTCCATTAACGGAGGGTTCGAGCGCCAAGAGGCAGTTGCCGCGATAGAAGCGTTGGGCGTCGAGGTAGGTCTCAATGAGGCGTGCGATCATTTCGCTGACAGAGAAGCTGGAGCGGAGGCGGTCTTGCGCGGTCATGGCGTCGCGGCGGGTGCCGTCCTTATTGGAGAAGACCTGCTTGAGCGAGGAGTAGATGCTCAGTTCATCCCGCCCGTCCCAGACGGCGGAGTCGCTGCGGCTTTGCAGAAGGCCGCTGGTCTTGTCGGGGGCGCCGACAACGCCCAGTCCAACGGCCATTGCCTCGAGCAACTGCGCATCGAACATGCCCAAATCCTCCAGGTGCAGATAGATGTCGGCTCCGTTGAGAATGTTGCGAACGGGCCGGATCGGGGGCACAACAGTGACGATCGAAGACAGACCAAGGCGGCGGATGTGGGCGCGAATGCTTTTCTCGGCGGAGCCTGTGCCCATAAGGGCCACAAATAATTCGTGACCGTCGAGGACGAGGTGGCGAACGGCATTGAGGAGCGGAAGAAAGAGCTTGAGTTTATTCAACGGATGCGTGGCGATTAGGCTGGTTACGCTGCCGGAACGCGAGAAGCAAGCGCAGGAATCTTCCACGAAGGCGCCGACGTGGATACGCCGGATGCGGGTTTTGAGAGCGGGCCACTTTTTTTCCAGGCGTTCGGCTATCGACTCAGAGGGCGCGATCAGGCTAATCGCTCCGCAGGGATGCTGGTCGAGTTTGAGCAGCGGCGCAGGCTCGGCGTGAAAGGTAACCACGTAAGGGATCTGCAACTGGCGCGAAAGCCAGCCGGCCAGGGGAACCATGCCGGGATGAAAGGTGTGCAGCACAGTCGGTTTGAAGCGGAACAGCCTGTCCAGCAGGATCCTTCGGTTCTGAATGCCGAAGACCGGCAGCCGCAGGGCCGGATGCTCGATCCATTCGACGGAAGGATAAAGGATAGATTCGGTTTCCACCAGCGGCGGACCGACCAGGGCGGCGGCCTGGGCCGTGCCGGCCAGGCCGACCAGGATGCGTCGGATATACGGGGCGTAGGAGAGGAATACGCCGCGGTCCAGCATAAAGACTGGTCGAAGCAGCAGGTCGCCTGGTTCCGTGCGAATATCCATTCTAAATGTTCAATGAATAGAGATACATGAATAATGAGTTCATTGGCCCAGCATCCGGTTAAGGGCTTCGAGCTGGCCGGGTTTCATATGGTAACAGAGTTCGTCGGCGGGAAACTGGCCCGACCGGACCTGCGAGGCATAATCGCGCAGGGCACCGTGAATGATGGCATCGAGCTGCGCGAAGGACTTGGCGAATTTGGGTTTTGGGGCGGAACTTAGGCCCAGGATGTCGGAGATAATGAGCACCTGGGCATCGCAGTCGGGGCCGGAGCCGCAGCTGATGACGGGAACGGGGCTTTCTTTGGTGATCACCGCGGCGACCTCACGGGCGGTCCCTTCGACGAGAAGCATATCGGCCCCGGCATCGACGCATTTGCGTGCCAGTTCGATCAGTTCGATCGCGTGCTCGGCTGTGACGCCTTCGGCCCTGAGACGACCCAGCTTGGCGACGCGCTGCGGGCGGATACCGATGTGGGCCATTACGGCCATGCCGGCATCGCTAACGGCGCGAATGATATCCAGGTGAGCGGCGGTACATTCGATCTTGACGACTTGGGCCCCGGCTTCCTGAAAAAAGCGGCCGGCGTTTTTGACCGCATCGGCGACAGATGTATGATACGACAGGAACGGCATATCCGCGACCAGACAGGCCTCGGGGGCGGCCCGGCGGACAGCGTCGGTAATGGCAACCATGAAATCCATCGTGATGGGCAGGGTCGAATCATGGCCAAGGATGACCTGTGCGGCTGAGTCGCCGACCAGCAGCACCTCAATGCCCGCTTCAGCGACGAGCTTTGCGGTAGTATAGTCATAGCAGCTCACGACCGCAAACCTGCGGCCCGTTTGATGCGCATCCAAGAGGTCCGATATCGAGATTCGTTTGCTCATTTTTCCTGCCCATGCTGGATTCAATATGGAGAGTATAACTCTCTTTGAGTTTCATTGGCAAGCGCATTTTTGAGTCCGGTAAAAAGTACAACTATGACACAATATAACTGAAATCATCAAATTTTTTGTTTTCTCGTGAATTCGTTAAAGAAGTTGAAGGGAGCTTTTCGATATAGAGACAGAAGAAAACCAACTATTTTTGGCTTTTCATCACCCTCCTCCGAAGCCAGGTTCTACTAAGCTGGAATCTGGCTTTTTTTGTATCCTCGTGGTGAAGGGGGCCGGTAATCTCTCCGATAGAAAGAACGACAGGCGAAATCGAATTATCAACTGACGGATAGATTATGGAACCAAAGGCCAAAGAACAACTCAGCCAGGAAGAAATCAACCGCTTGATCGAGGCCCTGCCGGAAGAGGTGCAATCGCTTTGCGGGTCGGGCAAGGCGGTGCTGGACCTTGCGCATCTTGTCAAGAACCTCCTGCAGATGGTGTCGGGGTCATCGGAGATCATGCAGCTTGCGCTGGAGCGAAAGGAATACGACCGGCTGCTCAAGAGCTGGGCGATCTTCGAGCCGAATTTTATCCGCCTGAAGAAGTTCCTGATGGACCTGATCAAATTCACAAAGCAGTACCCGCTTCGAATGGAATCGTGCGACATCAACGAACGCATTTGCAGGGCCATTAAGAATTGTGACCCCGCGTTGCGCAGTCATGGGGTTCAGATCGAGATGACGCCGGGGCCGGGAATTCCGGCGTGCCTGCTGGACAGCGACCGCATGGAGGAAATCGCATCTGACCTGATCACTCACGGCATTGATAACATTGGCGGCTCAGGGGTCATCAAGATTACAACCGTTTACCTGGACGGCAGCAATGAGATCGAGCTGACGTGCAGCGATGACGGGCCGGCGCTGTCAATGGCGGCGATCCGTTCGCTGCGGCAGCCTTCGGAACGCACGCGCAATATGTGCGGGACCGGATTCGATATTCCGCTGGCGGCATTATACGTCGAACAGCACGGCGGATATATGGAGATCGAGAGTACAGCCCCCAGGGGCAACGTGGTTCATGTTTATCTGCCGATCCGGCTCTAAGAGAACGTCCGCGCGCCAGCGCGCATCGCGCCGGCCCAACCAAATAAACTTCTTGCAAGTTTCCCACTGCAGCGCTATCATAATCATACCCGCATGAGCCATTTCTGTTCGGGCGTATTCTTGAGTGAACGGTTTTAGGGAGAAGAAGAATGAAATTGACGGTATGCCTTCTTGTTTCGATATCGGGCTGTATCATAGCGGCCAGCGCTGCAGAACCGGCGCCGGACTGGGAGAATCCGGCGGTGAACGCGATCCATCGAGAGGCCCCGCACAGCACGCTGATGCCGTACGAAAGCGAGCGTGCCGCGCTGAAGCTTGACCGGACGGATTCAAAGTGGCACAAATCCCTGAACGGCGCCTGGAAATTCAACTGGTCGCCGGACCCGGACAGCCGCCCTGCCGATTTCTATCGAACGGATTATGATGTGAGCGCCTGGGACGAGATCGAGGTGCCCAGCAATTGGGAAATGAAGGGATACGGCACGCCGATCTACACCAATATGCGTTACCCGTTTGCCAAGAACCCGCCGTACGTGATGGACACGCCGCCGGCTTATTACACCACGTTTGATGCGCGTAACCCCATCGGTTCGTACCGCACGGAGTTTACGGTGCCCAAGTCCTGGGAAGGCCGCACGGTTCACATCGTGTTTGACGGCGTGAACTCGGCGTTCTATTTGTGGGTCAACGGACAGAAGGTCGGCTACAGCGAGGACAGCCGCACGCCGGCGGAGTTTGACCTGACGCCCTATCTGCAGGTCGGCTCCAATCAACTGGCGGCCGAGGTGTATCGGTTTTGCGATGGGTCGTACCTGGAGGATCAGGACTTCTGGCGGATGAGCGGCATCTTTCGGAACGTTTATCTTTATGCGCAGCCCAAGGTTCACATCCGCGACTTTTTTGTGAATACGGATTTGGATACGGAGTACAAGAACGCGGTTCTGCGCCTGGATGCCAACGTGGTCAACAATGGCAGCGAGCAAACGGCGGCGCCGCGGCTTGAGGCGAGCCTGGTGGATCGAAAGACCGGCGAGCCGGTGGTTTTTCAGAAGACTTTTAAGTCCACCTTTACACGGCTAAAAATTACAGGCAAGCAGGCAACGCCTGCCGCTGCAAGCATCGACGCCGGAAAGGAGGTCGCCTACTCCTTCATGACGCAACTGGACAATCCGAAGAAATGGTCGGCCGAGGCGCCGAACCTTTATACGCTGGTGCTGTCGCTCAAGGATGCCGAAGGCAACCTCATCGAAAGCGTCTCGTGCAATGTGGGGTTCCGCAAGTCCGAGATCAAGGATGGACAACTGCTGATCAACGGCAAGCCGATCTATGTCAAAGGCGTGAACCGGCACGAGTCCGATCCGGACCTCGGCCAGGTCGTTACGCGGGAGATGATGATCAAAGACATCCGCCTGATGAAGCAAGGCAATATCAATACGGTCCGCACGTGCCACTATCCGGATGTGCCGGAATGGTATGACCTGTGCGATGAGTATGGGCTGTATATTATCGATGAGGCGAATATCGAATCACACGGGATGGGATACGGGCCCGAATCGCTGGCCAAGCAGCCCGAATGGCTGACGGCGCACATGGAGCGCACTGTCGCGATGGTGGAGCGCGACAAGAATCATCCCTGCGTGATCATCTGGTCGCTGGGGAACGAGGCGGGCGACGGGTCGAATTTCGTCAAGACCTATGGATGGATCAAGCAGCGGGATGCTTCGCGGCCCGTGCAGTACGAACAGGCCGGACAAAAAGAGCACACGGATATCGTCTGCCCGATGTACGCCACGATCGACTGGATCACGAATTACGCCAAGCGCGATCAGAAGCGGCCGCTGATCCTCTGTGAATATGAGCACGCGATGGGCAATAGCCTCGGCAACTTCGCGGATTACTGGACGGCCATCGAGAGCTATAAACAACTGCAAGGCGGATGCATCTGGGACTGGGTGGACCAGGGTCTTCGCAAGCGGCCGGACGCGACCGTGACGGCAAAGGACCTTAGCAGTTCGAATTTAAAAGCAAACGTCCATGGACAATTCATCGAAGGGCCCGATGGGGCACGCGGGCTGAAAGGCTATATGGAGGTCGAGCCTTCCCCTGCCCTGGACATCACGGGCAAGTCTATCACGGTCGAGGCGTGGGTCAAGCCGTTTGAGGATCGCCAAAGCGAGCATCAGCCGATCATGACCAAGGGCGATCAGCAGTATTCGCTGAAGGTCAACGGCAAACGGCTGGAGTTCTTTGTTTATGAGAACGGCTGGCACAGCGTGTACGCCGAGCTGCCGGCCGACTGGTTTGGCAACTGGCATCATACGGCGGGTACCTTTGACGGCAGCACGCTGAAGCTGTACGCAGACGGCAAGCTGCTCAACCAGGCGCCATATAGCGGGACGATCCAGCATTGCGATTACCCCGTGGGCATCGGGATCAATACGCAGGAGCGGAGCAGGCGTTTCGGCGGGATTATCGCCAAGCCGCGCATTTATAACGCGGCGCTTTCACAGGAGACCCTGCAATCGGGCCAGCGGCCGCAGGATCTGGCCGTGTTGTGGATGGACATGAAAATTGAAGACATCGAAGTCATCAAGCCCGACCCGAAGGTCTGGTACTGGGCATACGGCGGCGATTTCGGCGATAATCCAAATGATGATAACTTCTGCTGTAACGGGCTCGTGCAGCCGGACCGAAAGCCCAACCCGCACTTTTACGAGATGAAGAAGAACTACCAGCATATCGCGGTAGAGGCTCAGGACCTGGCCGCCGGCAAGGCAGCCATTCGCAACACGTATTCCTTCATCCCGCTTGATTTTGTCGAAACTCTGTGGGAGGTCACCGAGAACGGCAAGGTTATTGATGAAGGGACGCTGGGCGTGATCCCGGTAGCGCCGCAGGAACTGTGGTCGGTAACCATCCCGTTCAAACGGATCGTCCCCCGCAGCGGGTGCGAATATCATTTAAAAATGAATTTCGTACTGGATCGGAAGCAGCCCTGGGGCCCGAAGGGGCACCTGCTGGCATGGGAGCAGTTTGAATTGCCGTTCAAGGCCCCTGCCGCGGCGGCCGAATCGGTAGATGATATGCCCGCGCTGAGCGTGGCCGAAAGCGTCAGCTTTATCTCGGTGCGCGGCGGCAATTTCGATGTGACGATCGAGAAGGCAAGCGGGTCCATCATTGACTGGAACTACAAAGGAACGGCGCTTGCGGCTTCGGCTCTCACACCCAATTTCTGGCGTGCGCCAACCGATAATGACGACGGCAATCAAATGGCCAACCGCTGCGGGATCTGGCGAGCCGCCGGGCCCGAGAGCAAGACCGCCGAGATCAACGTTCGACAAATCCGTCCGCAGGTGGTGCAAGTCGCGGTGAAGCGCAGCGTGCCGGCCAAGGAGACCACGCTTTCGACCGTCTATACGATCTACGGATCGGGTGACATCGTGCTGGATAATACACTGACGCCGGGCAAGGATCTGCCGGAACTGCCGCGTATCGGCATGCAGATGCAGATGCCCGGCGAGTTCAGGCTGATGAGCTGGTTTGGCCGAGGTCCGCAGGAGTCGTACATGGATCGCCAGACGGGCTACGCGGTCGGCCAGTATAAACAGAACGTCTATAAGCCGGAGCACATCTATGTGCGGCCGCAGGAAAACGGCAACAAAACGGATGTTCGCTGGGTCGCGTGGACCAACCGCGATGGGACCGGGCTGGTGGCGGTGGGAAGCCCGCTGCTATACGCCAGCGCCTGGCCCTATACGATGGACGACCTGCAAAAAGCGATGCATATTCATGAATTGCCCGCTCGCGAGACGATAACAGTAAATATTGATTACCTGCAGACAGGTGTAGCGGGTGATAACAGTTGGGGCGCCCGGCCTCACCAGCCCTATACGCTCTGGGCGGACAAGCCTTACCAATGGCAGGTAAGGCTGACGCCGGTTGAGGATTTTGATAAGACTTCGCAGCACGTAACGCGGCGTGTTTTGCCGAGCTTTTAATATTGTCAGAGGAGATAATGAACATGAAAGGACTCAGAATGAAGAATGTATGTGTGCTTGCGGTACTGGTGGGCATGATCGCTTTGGCAGGATGTTCCAACTCCAAGTTGACCGCCTGCCAGACAGAGAATGAATCGCTCAAGGGCAACGTTTCCGTTTTGCAGCAGGAGCTGCAGTCGGCCAAAGACGCGGTCGGCAAGAAGGATAAGACCATCGAGGATCTGAAAGCGGAAAATGTGCAGATGCAGACCAAGGCGATGGAAGGCATCAAGACAATGATGGAACGCCAATCCGCCAAGGATCAGGAAGTGAAGGATAAGTTGACGGCCGCTCAGAAGGAAAATACGAACCTTCGGGCGCAGTTGGAGCAGGCCAAGACCCAGCTCAACCAGGCGATGGAAAGCCAATCCACCAAGGATCAGGAAGTGAAGGATAAGTTGACGGCCGCCCAGAAGGAAAATACGAACCTTCGGGCGCAGTTGGAGCAGGCCAAGGCCCAGCTCAACCAGACGATGGAAAAGTTGAAAGCGACTAGCACACCGGCACCGGCGCCTGCGCCTGCGGACTAACCACGAAAGCCAGTCATTGATAGCCGGCAAGCCTCGAAGCTCCAAGCGTGCCGGCTTTTTATATGCGCTGTCCAAGGAAGGGCAGCCTTCGCTTCGGCGCAGGCCTGCAATGGCCTATTGCGCCGCATCCGCCTCAGGGCTCGGGATCACAATTCGCTGACGGCAGTTGGGGCATTTGCCGGTCTTGCCGGCCAGGTCCGCCGGGACTTTAATCCGCTGACCGCACTGACAGAGAAAGCGAATCGTCACAGGTCTTTGAACAATCGCAACAGGCGTCCGGGCGGGCTTTGTTTCTTTGGCCTGTTCCACCGCTTTGACGGCTTGTTTCTGCAGCTTTTCGTCGGCACGGTCCTGCCGCCATTCCTGCCAGATGCGAACGAGCGAACGTTCATCGTCCTCCATTTTTACCCAACCGATATGACAAAGCAAGATGCCGAGACCGACGCCGGCGGCAAAGCCGCCAAGATGCGCAAAGTAGGCAACGCCTCCGCCGCCAAGTACCGCGCCCAGGATATCGAAGAACAGCCAAAAGAGTATCATATAGTAACTGGAGACGCTGAACGTGCGGGCATAGATGGAGATGAGCCAGAGGCAATTGATATCGTTGAGCGGAAAGAAAACCAGGAACATACCCACAATGCCGTTGATAGCGCCGCTTGCGCCGACGGCGGGGTCGCTGTCGAACAGCAGATGCGTGGAGGCGGCCAGAAGGCCGAAGAGCAGATACACCGGGACGTAGAGAAGATTGCCGACCTTTGAACAAACGGCGTTTCCAAAGACCCATAGAAAGAGCATGTTGCCGGCCAGGTGAACGACGCCGCCATGCAGAAACATGTGGCCGAAGAGGCCCTGGATGCGCCAGCCGTCGAGCACGTACGCGTTGACGGATTCCTCATCGGGCGCGGTGATCTGCAGCGCGAAAGCGCCGACCGTGGCCGCGATGAGCAGCCAATTCATCACCGGACGGCGGTCCAGCGGAACGTCCACGCCATAGGGAATGATCATCAGCAGCCCTATTGAAAAAAGTATTAAAAGAGCATGCGTTCGGCACGCTCGACGTCGCGCGCAATCTGGGCCTTGAGCAGGTCCTTGCTGTCGAATCGCTGCTGCGGCCTGAGGAACCGCATAAAATCAATGCCGAGCCATTTGCCCCTGAGGCTTTCGACCTTGTTCTCAAGCAGATGCGCCTCAACGAGCAAGGGATGTTCGGGGGCAACCGTCTGCGTACGGCCGATGCTGACGGCGGCCGGCCGGCGAAGCCCGCCAAAGGCTACTTCGTCGAGCTTGTCCCCGATGACAACATAGCCGGCGTACACACCTTCGGCCGGGATGATCTGGCCGGTCGCCTGCAGATTGGCCGTAGGATAGCCCATCTGGCGGCCGATGCCGCGGCCGGGCACCGTTTTGCCGATGAGCCGGTAAGGTCTGCCGAGGATCTGCGCGGCCTGGCGGACATTGCCCTGCTCAAGCAATTGGCGAATGGCCGTGCTGGAGCATTTTTCGGTCAGCTTGACGCCCTTATCGCGAAAATCATTGAACGGCACCTCGATTACCTCGAATCGGCCTGCGGCAAATTGGCGGAGCGTTTCCAAGTTGCCGCTGCGGGACGATCCGAAATTGAAGTCCGGCCCTTCCACCACGGCATTTGGCGACAGCTTGAACAGGTACTGCTGAATGAATTGCTCCGGCGAGAGCCCCAGGAGGCCGGGCCCGGTCTTGATCACGATGAAGTAATGAATGCCGAGGGATTCCATGACATATCGCTTCACGGCCAGCGGGGTCAGGATCCCGAGGGCGGAATCGGGCTTTAGCAGAACTGCCGGGTGGGGATCGAAAGTGATGACAGCGACTTTCGTCTTCCGAGCGGCGGCAAGTTCCTTGGCGGCACAGATCACCGCCTGGTGACCTCGATGCACGCCATCAAAGTTACCAATCGTCACCACCATCTGGCCGGGCAGTTCCGGCATTTGTGATTCAACCTCAACAACCTGCATGAATGTCTCCTCAATGAATGAGTTTTCATGGTATCGTGGAACGGCCCTGCTGGCAAGCGAGATTTGAGAGAATGCGAAATAAGCGGGCCCCAGCTTCCCGAAAAACCGGCAGACTTGGCCCCTTTTTCGCTAAGTCCTTGTCATATAACACGTTACACGCTACTAGCTGCCTGTCCTCTCTTTTTCATGAGGGGGTATCTTCTCGTACAGCCGACTTTCAGCCGGCACGCTTATCGTGACACGGGCGTCTCGCCCGTCTCTCTCGGTACCGCCGGCATCCTGCCGGCATTCTTCATTCTTGAGTTCCAGTACTGTCCCATTATAAGTCGAACAAGGATAATTGGTTATAGTTTTGTTGCTCTTTAAAATTAGAATAATCTCCCGTAAGTGCTTGTTTGAGCGTGGTTTTCTCGAAAAGTAAGATACTGATGATTTGGAGTATTTCG
>JAJFTK010000123.1 GCA_021372945.1 Planctomycetaceae bacterium
CGGCAACAGCGCCCTGATGCTGGTGTCGGCTCGCTTGCGGCATATCGCCGGCACAAAGTGGAGTACGGCGTGTTATCTCAATATGAAGCGGCTGACGGAACAGACGAAATCGAAAGAGGTCGAACTGATGGCGGGATAGTCCGATAAACGTTTTCCCCTTAAGGGGAAAGGGCATAAGAAACATGACCAGATCGAGAGCCAATCAGAAAATGTGCGAAACTTTCTGGACAGTACCAGTCTAAAATGCCTGGCGCGCATTTTTTTATGCGGATTGGTATTATACGGTGGTATGCCAATGAGGGAAGCCAGGAATGCCGAGAGTATCAAAATGATAAATGTTCAATTCGGTGAGCAGGCTTCGTAAAAGCTCCCGTTACTGATGAACATCCGGCAATTACTTTGTTACCGCGATCGATTTGCGGAAGAGTGCCAAGCTGTAAACAAAGAAGGCCAGGCCGACGGCGGTAACCATCAGGAAGTTCAGCCAGACGGCCTTGAAGCCGCCGCCCCGGTAAATGATAATCTGCGAGAAGCTGACAAAGTGCCGCGAAGGCAAGAAGAAGGTCAGCAATTGGAGCCATTTGGGCTGGCTTTCGACCGGCGTATTGCCGCCGGAAAGGAGCTGCATTACGACGACCACCAGAATAATCAGCAGCGCAAATTGCGCCATTGACCGTGAAACAGTTCCGAGAAATATGCCCAATGCCGTGGTGAAAAACAGATATAAACCCACGCCGCAAAACCATAACAGTACGGAACCGGCAAACGGCACCTGCAGGGCCATTCGGACCACCAGGAACAGCGACAACCCCGTGGCAATCAGGATGACAAGGCCGTTGGCCCAGACCTTGGCCATCGCGATTTCGAATGAGGTCAGCGGCATGACCAGCAGGTGTTCGAGCGTGCCGTGTTCGCGTTCGCGGATGACCGCCGCGCCGCACAGGACGATAGTTAGCAGCGTCACCTGGTTAATGATGGCGACGATGCTGGTAAACCAGGAGGACTCGCCGTTCGGATTGAACATCTTGCGAACGATCAGGTTAATCGGCTGCGGCGAGGCAACATCCGTCCGTGTCATGAAGCTGCCAATACGGTCTTGAACGATATTCTTGATATAGTTGGCTCCGATGCCGGCCTGCTGCATGGCGGTGGCATCGATATTGAGTTGAATGTCCGGCCGGCGCTGGGCCCGCACATCGCTTTCAAACTGCGGCGGAATGGAGACCACGAACATGTAACGGCCCTTATCCATGGCATCATCGATCTGATTGGCCCTGATCAGGTCCGGCAGTTGGAAACGCGGCGGGTAAAAAGAACTGACTAGTTCTTTCGATAGCGCCGACTCATCCTCATCTACGAAGGCAATCGACGCGTTGTTGATCTCACTGCTGGTTCCCGTCGCCTGGATGTAGATGGCTATCGTGAACGCATAAAAGACAAAGAGTATCATCACCACATCGCTGGCGAGGCTGCGAATCTCTTTTAATCCAAGCCATAAAATGTTCAGCAGTGAGGTCATGGCTATTTTTCCTGTTTTCGCAAGCCGAGCACGGCAATAGTCCACAAAATGGGGATGCAGCACGCCAGGAAAATGATGTCCTGCATCATGAGCGCCGCCGACAGTCCTTTGGTATAAGCGCCGACACTGGAATGCATGTAGTAGGAGGTTGGCCAAATGGAGCCGATCAGCCGGGCCTGACCTTGGAGCGTCGAGATCGGCTGCAGCAGGCCGGAGAACTGCGTCGTGGGCACGAGGGTTACGATCGCGGTAACGAATACGGCGGCCACCTGGCTGCCGGTGAACGTTGACGTGACCAGCCCAATAGCGGTGGTTGCGGTGATATACAGCAGCGTGCATAGCGTCAGCATCAAAAAACTGCCCTTGATCGGGACGTTAAAGACGAGCACGGCCATGGCGACCAGTACGAAATAATTGATCATGCCGATCAGAACATAAGGGAGCTGTTTTCCCAGCAGGTACTCCAGCCGGCCGGTCGGCGTCACATAGAAATTAATGATGGAGCCGAGTTCTTTTTCGCGCACGACGCTAACGGCCATCAGGATCGCCGGGATCAAGATCAGCAGCAGTGCCGGAACGCTTGGGACGATCGAATACACGCTTTCAAAAGTCGGATTGTACATATAGCGTTCCTGGACGTTGGCCCTGTATTTTTCGGGGGCGGTTTGCAGAACGTCGGCGGGGTCGCGCAGCATGTTATTATGAACGCCCTGCGTGTACTGCGCGACGGTTTCGCCTCGATAGGTATGCGCGCCATCGACCTGGGCCGAAACCTCGGGCAAAGCACCGCGCTGGACGTCCCGGCCGAAGTTCGGCGGTATCTCCAGGACCAGCGAGATCTTATCGGATTGCAGGTCTCTGAGCGCATCATCGGCGGAGTTCAACGCCTCCATTCCCGTAAAGTACGGAAAAGCGCCCACAAACTGCTCAAGGTATGCGCGGCTTTCAGGCGACTGGTCGAGGTCCATCCAGGCGTAGCGGATATCCTCCACGTCCGTGGTGATGCCGAAACCGAAGACCAGCATCAGCAGCGCCGAGCCGACAAAAGCAAAGATAAGGCGTACCGGGTCGCGGCGAATCTGCATGGTCTCATTATTGCTGTAAGCAAGCATGCGGTCAATACTGAATCGGCCTTTTCGCGGCTTTGAAGGCGCCGCTGGAGCCGTCGGCTGAGTAGAAAGTGTTTCGCTTTCGGATGGCTTGCTTTTGGCCCCAGTCGCCGCCGCGGCAATAGCATCTTCCATGTATTTAATGAATGCATCCTCCAGACTGTTTGTGCCCTGCGCGTCGATCAGTTTTTGCGGCGCATCGCAGGCCAGTACCTTGCCTGCATTCATCAGTGAAATCCGATCGCACCGCATCCCTTCATTCATAAAGTGCGTGGTTACAAAGATCGTAACACCCTGTTTTCTTGAAAGATCGATGAGCAGTTCCCAAAAGCTGTCCCGCGCCACCGGATCCACGCCGGAAGTGGGTTCATCCAGGATCAGCATCTGCGGCTCGTGCAATACGGCAACCGCCAGCGAAAGCCGCTGGCGCAGGCCCATCGGCAAATCGCCGGCCAATGCGTCCATGTGCGGTTTGAGCCCGAACTTGTCCACCAGTTCTGCGATGCGAGCCTTGGTCCTCTCCGGGGCAAGATGATAAAGACGCGCATCCAGTAATAGGTTTTGACGCACCGTCAGTTCTTCGTAAAGGGAGAACGCCTGCGTCATATAACCAAGGTTCTTGCGCGTCTCAAGGCTTCCGGCCTCGACGGATTCGCCAAAGAGCGTCGCGCTCCCCTCGGTAGGGGGCAAAAGCCCCGTCAGCATCTTCATGGTCGTGCTTTTGCCGCAGCCGTTGGAGCCGAGAAAACCGAAGATCTCGCCTCGCTCGATCGATAGGGTCACATGGTCAACCGCGGTGAACGTTCCGAAACGGCGGGTCAGGCCTTTGGCGTCGATGGCGATTTGGGCCGCCGTTGCCGTGCGAGGCGGAATGGTCAGTTCCGTATGTCCCATCCGTTTTTCTTCCGGCAGCAACTTGATAAAGCATGCCTCCAAATCCTTTGTTTCGGTTCGCTGCATTAATTCGGCAGGCGTCCCCGTTGCCAGCACGCGTCCGGCGTCCATCGTGACGATCCAATCCCATTGCTGGGCCTCATCCATGTAGGCGGTCGAAATGATAACGCTCATGCCGGGGCGGTCGGATCGAATCTTATCAATGAGCGTCCAAAACTGCCGCCGCGAAAGCGGGTCCACTCCAGTTGTGGGTTCATCCAGGATCAACAGGTCCGGGTCATGCACCAGCGCCCCGCACAGACCCACCTTTTGTTTCATGCCGCCTGACAGTTTGCCGGCCGGACGCCCGGAAAAGGCACCCAGACCGGTGGCGTTGAGCAGACCTTTGACCCGAACGGGACGTTCGGCGCCGGACAGTTCAAACAGCCGGGCCATAAAATCGACGTTCTCGTTGACGCTCAGTTCCAGGTACAGGTTCTTGCCGAGTCCCTGCGGCATATAAGCGATTCGCGGGCACGCGGCACGCCGATGCGCCGCGTCCGCAATGTCGCCGTCGAGTACAATAACATGACCCTGTTGAAGTTTTTTCGAGCCGGCGACCAGGGCCATGAGTGTTGACTTGCCAACGCCGTCCGGACCGACGATGCCGACCATGCGCCCGGCGGGAATGTCCAGCGAAATGCCGTCCAGCGCCAAGGTGCCTCCATAGCGGTGAGTGACCTCCCGGATGCTGACGACAGGCTTTGCGGCAGATGGAACCGCGCTGGCAATCATGTGTCATACCTCCTGCGTGCTATCTCTTTGACGCGTTCGCATCCACCGGATGACCCGGCTATTCGGGTTTCTGAAGAAGCGGTATATCACGTGCCGGCGGCACGGTAGTTTGCATATCCGGACCCGGCCGCGGCAGCAGGCCGCCCCAGTTGGTGCGTTCCTGCATCTGAGCTTGAGTGCTTTCCGGCAGGAGCGGCTGCCCCTGGCGCAGCTCCCACCCGCCGCCCAGCGCCTTGTAGAGTGCGATCAGGTCGGTGTCAATGGTCAAAAGCGTCTGGGTCAGGTTGGTTTGCTCCTGCAAGAGGGCACGCTGCGTATCGATGACACGCTGGTAGTCAACCGCGCCTTCACGATATTGCGTCATCGCGATTTCCATAGAACGCTGCGCCGCGGCAACGGAGTTTTCCTGGAATATTCGTGTCTCTTGAGATTTGAGAAAACCCGTCAGCGCATCTTCCACTTCCTGGCCAGCTCTCAGAACAGTATCCTGGTAATTTGTGATCAACTGTTGAAAGACTGCATCCTGGATGCGGACGTTATTTTCGATTCGCTTATAATTGAATATCGGCCAGACAAAGCTCGGCCCGGCCGAATAGAAAACGCTGTCGCGGTCGAACAGGTTCTTGAAGTCCGCATTGCCCGATCCGACGCCGGCATCATCGGCAGTTTGCAGGCCGATCTCGCCAAATAATGAGAAACTCGGGTAAAGGTCGGCCTTGGCGATGCCGATGCGAGCCGATTGTGCCGCGGCAAGCAATTCAGCGCTGCGGATGTCGGGTCGCCGGCGCAGCAATTCAGCCGGTACGCCGACAAGAACGTCCTGCGGGGCTGTCGGAATCCCGTGGCCGGCTTCCAACGTAGCTGCAATGTCGCCCGTAGGCCGACCAAGCAGCGTACTCAGCGCATTGTGCGTCTGCTGAAGCCGTATCTCCAATTGCGGGATGGCCGCCCGCGTGCTCTCCAGCAGCGTGCGGGCCTGCGTCACATCGAGTTCCGTCGTAGCGCCGTGGTTAAAGCGCGATTGCGCGATCTTGAATCCATCTTCCTGCAGCCTGGCGTTTTCATTCGTAAGTTCCAGCAGCACTTCGGTCGCGCGAATCTCCACGTAAGTACGAGCCGTCTCTGCGATCAGCGTGACCAGGGCATTGTCGTAATCCGCCGCCGAGGCGATGAGATTTGCCTGCGCGGCCTCTACGCCGCGTCTGAACCGGCCCCAGAAATCCAGCTCCCATGCCGCGTCGAATCCAACCTGGTAATCCCAAAAGTCTCGTTCAAGACCCATGCCTGTTGCCGTGTTCTTACTGGAGCCAACCTTCGCTGCACTGGCGAAGATTTCCTGCTGCTGCGGGTACTGCTGACCGATTGCAAGGCCCAGGGCAGCTCGCGCCTCCATGATCCTCAGAGCGGCAATCTGAAGCGGCAGGTTCTGCTCACAGGCAAGCTGAATCAATTGATCGAGCGCCGGGTCATTAAACGTTTTCCACCACAGTTGATTGACTTGGGGGCCGCCTGCAAGCCTGGGATCTCCTTCGTAACTCCAGCTTTCATTCAACGCGGCCTCGGGCCGCGCGAAATCCGGACCGACCGTACAGCCGTTTTGCATCAGCAGAATTGCCGGAAGAATTGAAATCCCCAATATAAAAAGCTTTTTGCCTTTTGCCGAAGGTGCTGCACCATGCCTGCACATCAAAACATCTCCTGGCATTATTCACTGGATGACAAACCGATTTGCCGTTTCATTTCAGTCGTCAAAAGATGCTGCAGCCGGTCGGGCCAGGCGGCCGAATCATCCACTTTGACGTAGCCAACGCCGCGAACCCCTGTTTTGATGTATTCGATGTACGAAGCGACCAATTCCTCCGGCACGCGGATCTTGACGCGAAACATCAGTTTGTCACGTTCGCTTTTGGTCTCGACCTGTTTGGGCGTGAACTGCGCCTCCGGCGAGACGAAGGTGACATATCCGGGAGCGGCCAGCCCGAGGCTGTGATCAAGGACGATCCTTGAGTCGGCGCCGATCTTGATCCGCGAGGCCTGCCGCGACGGCAGAAATATCTCCATGTAAATATCACTCAAGTTCACCAGGGTGAGCGCTTTTCCGCCCGGGCCCAATACTTCACCGACCTCGGCCAGGCGGTACAGCACCCGCCCTCGCACGGGAGAAACTAGCGTGGCATCCTGGATGCGCGTTTCGATAGTAGCGACATTGGCCCTGGCAACCTCAACCTCCTGAAGGGCAGTTTGCAGCCTGGCCTTATCTTCTTCAAGCGAGGCGGTTGTTGTTTTCATCGAAGTCTGCCTGACATCATATTCGCGCTGCGAGCCGGCACGCTCCTGGACGAGTTTGCCGGCCCGTTCCAGTTCTATTTTGGCCAGTTCGATTTCGCTTTCACAACGGACAATGGCGGCTTTGGCAATGGCGACACGTTCCTGCGCGGCCGCGACGTTGGCCTTGGCCTCGGCCAGTTCTGCCTGCAATGTGATGGTGTCCAGACGTGCTACCACCTGGCCCGGCTCGACCAGGTCGCCCTCATCGACAAGGATCTCCTTAACCCTGAGCGGCTCCTTGGCCGCCACATCGACCAGTTTCGCTTCGATGCGTCCATTGCCGGAGGCGATGCCATCGGGCAGTGCCGATTGCCTTGCCTTCCAGTATTTGTAGCCGGCAAAAGCGGCAATCAGCACGATAACAGCCGCGATAACCACCCGTCTCAAAATCTTGCCGGAACCCGTTTTTCCAGAATCACCCGCTTGTGCAGCCATGTTTTCTCCCAAGTTGTGAATTTAACCCGGCCATCTCCAATCGCGTATCTCGGGCATATCATCGCCATATTTGCGAATATATTGCTTGTGATCGATCAGTTTTTCGCGGATGGCCTGTTTGGCATACGCCGCCACGGAACCAAGTTTAGGAACGCGGTCGATGGCATCGGAGACCAGGTGCAGCCGATCCAGATCATTCATCACCAGGATGTCAAACGGTGTGGTTGTCGTTCCTTCTTCTTTGTAGCCTCTCACGTGCAGGTTCTTGTGATTGGTCCTTCGGTAGGTCAGCCGATGGATCAGCCACGGATAACCGTGATACGCGAAGATGATCGGTTTGTCCTTTGTAAAGAGCGCATCGAAATCCGGGTCGGACAGACCGTGCGGATGTTCTTCCTTGGGCTGAAGGGTCATCAAGTCAACGATATTAACCACCCTGACCTTCAGCTCAGGTACCGTGTTCCGCAGGATATCTACCGCCGCAAGCGTTTCGAGCGTTGGAACATCGCCGCAGCAGGCCATGACAAGGTCCGGCTCGGCGCCTTTGTCATTGCTGGCCCACTCCCACATGCCAATGCCCATCGTACAATGCTTGATCGCCTGGTCCATCGTGAGCCACTGCGGCTGGGGCTGCTTTCCGGCGACGATGACGTTGATGTAGTTGCGGCTCCGGAGACAATGGTCCGTTACCGACAGGAGCGTGTTGGCGTCTGGCGGAAAATAGACCCGGATTATATCCGCCTTCTTATTGACCACATGATCGATAAATCCCGGGTCCTGATGGCTGAATCCGTTGTGGTCCTGCCGCCAGACGTGGGAAGACAGCAGGTAATTCAACGAGGCGATCGGCCGCCTCCACGGGATCTGGGAACGTGTAACTTTGAGCCACTTGGCGTGCTGGTTAAACATCGAATCAACGATGTGGATGAACGCCTCATAGGACGTAAACAGGCCATGCCGGCCCGTGAGCAGGTAGCCTTCGAGCCAGCCTTGGCACGTATGTTCGCTAAGGATCTCCATCACCCGGCCATCCGGCGACAAGTGGTCGTCTTCCGGTATGGTAGGCTCCATCCAGGTCCGGTTCGTGACGTCGAAAAGGTCCGCCAGCCGATTCGATGCAATCTCATCCGGCCCCATCACCCGGAAGTTGGCCGTATCCATATTTCTCTTCATCACATCCCGCAGAAATTTGCCCGCCGTCCGGGTGGCCTCGCCGGTGACCTGCCCGGGCTTAGTCACATCCAGCGCATAATCCCTGAAATCCGGCATCTTGAGATCTTTGAGCAGCAGACCGCCATTCGCGTGCGGGTTGTCGCTCATGCGTTTATTGCCCTTCGGTGCAAGTTGGGCAAGCTCCGGCATCAGTTTTCCCGTTTCATCAAACAACTCCCGGGGCTTATAGCTTTTCATCCAGTTTTCCAGCAGCAGGATATGATCGTCGTCCATTTTCGAGAACGGCACCTGGTGCGAGCGCCAGAAATCCTCGGTCTTGAGCCCATCGACTTCCTTGGGCCCGGTCCAGCCCTTCGGTGACCGCAGGATGATCATTGGCCATATCGGCCGCTGCAGAGAGCCATCTACGCGTGCCTTGCCCTGGATGGTGCGAATTTCCGCCATGACGTGGTCCAGCGTGGCGGCCATCTTCTGATGCATGGCTTCCGGGTCCGATCCTTCCACAAAGTAAGGCTTATAGCCATACCCGACAAAAAGACTCTCAAGTTCCTCATGACTGATTCGAGCCAGCACTGTCGGGTTGGCGATCTTGTAGCCGTTCAGATGCAGAATGGGTAAAACGGCGCCGTCGCGCACCGGATTAAGAAACTTGTTGGAATGCCATGCCGCCGCCAGCGGCCCGGTTTCAGCTTCGCCGTCGCCCACCACGCAGGCCACAAGGAGGTCGGGATTGTCGAATGCCGCGCCAAAGGCATGACTGACGGCATAGCCCAATTCGCCTCCTTCGTGAATTGACCCCGGCGTCTCGGGCGCTACATGACTTGGAATGCCGCCCGGAAAAGAAAACTGCTTGAACAGTTTTCTCATTCCTTCTTCATCCTGCGAGATATCCGGATAATATTCGCTGTACGTGCCTTCCAGGTAGGTATTGGCCACCATCGCCGGCCCCCCGTGCCCGGGCCCGCAGATATAGAGCATGTCCTGGTTGTTGTTTCTAATTATCCGGTTTAGATGAACATAGATAAAACTCAGCCCCGGCGTGGTGCCCCAATGCCCCAAAAGCCGAGGCTTGATGTGCTCTCGTTTGAGCGGTTTGCGCAAAAGCGGATTATCCAGGAGGTAGATTTGACCCACGGACAGGTAGTTCGCGGCTCGCCAGTAGGCGTTCATCCTTCTGAGTTCTTCACCAGACAGGGTTGCGGTTTTCTCCACTGAAATTGCAGGCATTGTAGTCTCCTTTATATCGCTGCACCTCATCCAATTAGGACGTAAACTGATGTTTCCGCAATAAGCATATTGCCTTTTTCCGTCTAAGCAATTTGCTCATATCAAATTAAGTATTTGCCTTTTGCCGCAATGAAGGTGCGGCAGTATCGTAAAGAGAAAAGCAAAGGATTCAACATGTCACAAACCGTGTTATTGCCCGAATTGACGACGCAACTCAGTAAAGAAGAGGTGCTCGAGCAATATGGATGCGGTGCGGTCCGCTTTTCGGGAACTGCCAATTCGCTCTATGAACGGCACCTTGTCTTTGACGATGTGACGGACCCGGCGATAGCGGGTTCGCGCGAGCGATATGAGGCAATGGCCCGTGCTGTGCGAGATGTGCTGTCGCAAAGGTGGGTCCGCACGCAGCAGACATACGACACCAGCAATCCAAAGCGCATCTATTATCTTTCAATGGAATTTCTCATTGGGCGTTCCCTGGCCAATAATATCGTCAACCTCAGGCTGGAACCCTTCGCCAGGGAAGCGATTGCCAACCATAATTTGGATTGGCTGGGCATCCTTGAACAGGAGCCTGACGCGGGGCTGGGCAACGGGGGCCTTGGCCGGCTGGCGGCGTGTTTTTTGGACTCCATGGCGACCCTGCAGCTTCCGGCGATGGGGTGCGGCCTGCGTTATGAATACGGCATCTTCAAGCAGATGATGCGTGACGGCTGGCAGATCGAACAGCCGGATAATTGGCTCCGCTACCCGGACCCATGGGAGGTGGCGCGTCTTAACGAAAGCGTCGAAGTTAAACTCAATTGCTCGTTCGAACTCAAAGGCGGCAGCCTCCAGCCGATCTGCGGTCAGCCCTCCATCCTGTTGGGAATCCCGTTTGACCGGCCGATTATCGGCTATGGCGGCAAGACCATCAACACGCTGCGCCTGTGGGCCGCCGCGGCGCCCGACTTCTTTGATTTTCAACGGTTCAGCCGCGGCGACTTCGTAGGCGCCCTGGCCGAAACGCTCTCGGCCGAGTCGCTCACGCGTGTGCTTTACCCGGATGATACCACCAGCATGGGGCAGGGCCTGCGCTTTATTCAGGAGTATTTCCTGGTGGCCTGCTCGCTGGCGGATGCCGTGCGGAAATTCCGTTCGGCCAATGACGACTGGGGCCTTTTTCCGGAAAAAGCGGCCATTCAGATGAATGATACGCACCCGTCGATGGCTGTGCCGGAGCTGATGCGCATTTTGCTGGATGAGGCACATCTCGGGTGGAACCAGGCGTGGGACATCACGCAAAATACGCTGGCTTATACGAATCATACACTGCTGCCGGAGGCGCTGGAAAAATGGCCGGTGAGATGGTTTGAAATGATGCTGCCCCGTCTGCTGGAGATTATTTACGAGATCAATCGTCGCTTTCTCGATAAAGTGCGAACCCGCTTCCCCGGCGACGAAGGACGCATCGCCCGCGTCAGTCTCATTGATGACGGCAGCGGCAAAGTGCGCATGGCCAACTTGGCCATCGTTGGTTCGCACAGTACCAATGGTGTGGCCGCCATTCACTCAACGCTGCTGCGGACCGTGACGGTCAGGGATATGGCGGAGATATTTCCGGCCTATTTCAACAACAAGACAAACGGCGTCACGCCCAGGCGCTGGCTCCTGCTGGCTAACCCAGCGCTGGCAAACATCATTACTGAATCTATCGGTGACGGCTGGATCACTGACCTTGATGAACTGAGTCGGCTGCGCCCGCTGGCCGACGATCCCGGTTTCCAATATGCCTTCAAAGAGGCAAAACGGCTGGCCAGAAACCAGTTTGCCCACTGGCTGACATCCAAGCATGATCTGCACGTGGATCCCGAGAGCATTTTCGATACCCAGGTCAAGCGGATCCATGAGTACAAAAGGCAGTTGCTCAATGCGCTGCGCATCGTCGTGCTTTACAATCGATTGCGCGCCAATCCGAATCTGGTTATGGCGCCCCGCACGTTCTTCTTTGCCGGCAAGGCCGCGCCGGCGTATCATCTGGCCAAGCTCATCATCAAGTTTATCAATAATCTTGCCGGCACGATCGACGGCGACCCGGCCGTGCGAGGGCGTCTCAAGGTCGTGTTCCTGCCGGACTACTGCGTCTCTTTGGCCGAACGCCTGATTCCCGCCAGCGATGTCTCCAACCAGATCTCTACAGCGGGCTACGAGGCCAGCGGCACCAGCAATATGAAATTCATGATGAACGGCGCGCTCACCATCGGCACGCGCGACGGCGCTACCATCGAGATGGCCCAGGAAGCGGGCGAAGACAACTTCTTCCTTTTTGGCCTGACCGCCCAGCAGGTTGCCGATAGCCGGGGCTGGTATAATCCATGGTGGCATTATGAAAACGAACCCGAGACCCGCCAGGCATTGGATATGATCCGCTCGGATTTCTTCAGCCGCCACGAGCCGGGGCTCTTTATGCCGTTGTACGACTCGCTGCTGACCGGGGGCGACCATTATATGCACCTGGCGGACCTGCGTTCTTATCTTGAGGCGGACGCGAAAATATGTAACTTGTACGCCGAGCCTGAACAATGGGCCAGGAAAGCCGTTTTGAACATCGCCGGTTCGGGCAAATTCTCGAGCGACCGCACCATTCAGGAATACGCGTCCGACATCTGGAACGCAACACCGTGTCCCGTAACATGAGCAGTTCAACCTTTGTCTGGAGCACTCCCATGAATCCAACACAAAAACTGCACGACTTGGGCCAAAGCATTTGGCTTGATTTTATCACTCGCGATCTACTGTCTAGCGGTACGCTGGACGATTACATGCGCGAATTCTCCGTAACGGGCCTCACGTCCAACCCCACGATCTTCTACAATGCAATCAACAGCAGTCATTCGTATGATGACTCCATCGCCGCCAAGTACGCTGAAAGCAAGTCCGGCAAAACGGGCGAAAGTCTAATCCTTGACATCATGCTTGAGGACATCACGCGTGCGGCCGACCTGCTTCGACCGGTGTTTGACAGCACCAACGGCATGGACGGCTGGGTGTCGCTGGAGGTGTCGCCGCTGCTGGCTCACGATACGGCAGGAAGTGTTGCCTCAGCCAAAGACCTGCACGCCAGGGCCGCACGTCCGAACGTGTTCATTAAAATCCCCGGAACCGCGGAAGGTTTTGACGCCATCGAAGAGGCTGCCTTCGCCGGCGTTCCCATCAATGTGACGCTTCTGTTTTCGCGCGAGCACTACGTGGCCGCCGCCCAAGCCTGGCTTGGCGGGATTGAGCGTCGAATCGATGCAGGATTGAATGCTAATGTTCCATCCGTTGCCTCTGTGTTTGTCAGCCGCTGGGATACGGCGGTTGCAGCCCATGTGCCGCCTGAATTAAAGAACAAGCTGGGTATCGCGGTGGCCAAATCCGCCTATCAGGCCTACCAGGAACTTTTACTGTCGCCGCGCTGGCAGCGGGCCTATAACTTTGGCGCCCAGCCGCAGCGGCTCCTTTGGGGCAGCACCGGCACAAAAGATCCCAGCGCATCCGATACCCTGTACGTTAGCGAACTTGCCGCACCGTTTACGATCAACACGATCCCCGAAAAGACCTTGAAGGCGTTCGCCGACCACGGTCAAATTGCAAAAGTGCTGTCTCCGGACGGAGGCGATTTCCGGGATACGCTGGAACGGTTTGCCGATGCCGGCATTGACGTCGATGCCCTGGCGGCTCAACTCCAGGACGAAGGAGTGAACTCCTTTTTCGAGTCATGGAACAAGCTGGCAACTTTGCTTAAATCCAAAATGCCCGAGTACGCCGTCTAAAACAAGGGACCTATATGGAATGGCCTTTTGCAGGGACGCCGATCAAAAAGAACATAGCAGGTTTTTGCGCTGCCATCATTGCCGCTGCTTTCATACTGCTGCTGCAAGGCTGTGCTCCTTCTCGAAAGGCGGTTCCCATCACCCGTCTGCCCGATGGCAAGATCGCCGGCTTCCCGGATGTGCGTCATTGGGAGATCGACTACGCGCCCGATGTTGCATTCGATCCAAACGGCGGCGACTGCAATTTCCTGGTTCTTTCCGGCGGCGGCTCCAAAGGCGCCTTCGGGGCCGGCTTTCTCAATGGCTGGAGCCGCACGGGAACCCGGCCGCAGTTTAAGATCGTGACCGGCATCAGCACAGGCGCCCTGATCGCGCCGCTGGCATTCCTGGGCAGCGATTATGATGCTCTGCTCAAAGACAACTACACGACCGTTGCAACCAAAGACATTCTGAACATGCGAGGATTGCTGGATTTTGGAGTTTTTGCGATTTTAACGGGCGAGTCAGCGGCCAGTTCGCGGCCCCTTGAGAAAATGATCGAACAAATGGTCACGCCCCAAGTCCTGGAGGCTGTCGCGGCGGCGCACCAAAAAGGAAGGCGATTGTACATCGGCACGACGAACCTTGACGCTCAACGGCTGGTTGCGTGGGATATGGGAGCGATCGCACAGAGCAGCCATCCCGATGCCATCAAGCTGTTTCGAAAGGTCATGCTGGCTTCGGCCTCGATCCCCGGCGCGCTTGGGCCGGTCTATTTTGACGTGGAGATGGACGGGCAAAGCTACGACGAAATGCATGTGGATGGAGGGGTCATCACAGGCCTCTTCGGTTACGGCGGCGCATTATTTGAACGCTCGCAGCCTCAATCGCCTTGCAGCATTTATATTGTCAAAAATGGAAAACTGGATACTGAATTCGAACCGATAAAACGGCGTTCTTTCCGCATTATCGGGCGCACGATCGGGACGCTGATGAAATCGCAATCCTGGAGCGACATGCTGCGTATCCGCAATCAGGCCTTGCGTGACGGTGTGGCGTTTCATTATGCCTGCATCCCGCAGGACTTTATTTCAAAAGGCGAAGAGATGTTCGATCCGGAAGAGATGAAACGAATGTACGACCTGGGCTACAGCATGGCGGTGTCGCAACATCCGTGGCAGACGGAAGTACCGTTTTTCCGCCAGGATCATCAATGGTTGTGGGCAGCAGAAAGTCCGCGATCCGTCGCTAGCGACGAAAACTGATCGAAAACGTTCATCCGTGACCGACAGCCGAGATGCGGCAAGCGCATCAAAGGCCGACGCCGCTCATGGTGTTTCTGAGCGCAGCGGGTTTTGCCGCCGGGGAGGTGGATTCGCCGATGAAGATCTGAGGCTGAGTCGGCTGGATCAATTGTGAACCGGACCATGCCGCCTGCGGAGTTTGTATTCTTTCGATGCACATGCGGATATAGGGCGTAGGGTCAGGCATCTCGATGCAGGTCAGTGAAGGAGACAAGTACCTGGCCAATCCCTCGTCGTTGATCGTGCAGATGCTGAAGTCTTTGCCGACCACCATGCCGCGGTCACGCATGGCGCGCATCGCGCCGATCGCGCCGAGGGCGGTCGTGCAGAAGATCGCCGTCGCATGGATCTTCTGCGTCGCTATGATCTTTTCCATGTTGGCGTAAGCCCAGGTCAATTGGGCTTCATAAGGCGTGTACGGTTTTACCGGCTCTCCGTAAAGCACCCCGCCGAAACGATGGGCGGCTCTCCACAATTGCCATTGTTCGATACGGCTGGCGATAACCGGGTCAACCGTTTGAATGTTGAAGCAATCGACGCTTTGGTGCCCCAGTTCTCCCAGTTTGTCCAGCAGCCGCTGCGTGAAAAAGGGTGGAAACAGGCAGATCGAGGTGATATTCTGTTCGGTGAGGTCCCGTTCAAGAAAGACCAGCGACTTGCCGGCTTCTTTGAGCCGTTTGACAATGCGGGGAGGCATCTCTTCGCCGCTGGGAAACAGAAAAACGACGTCAAAATTTTCCAGGGTTTCGATCAGCATCGGGTCGTCCCAATGCACATAAAAGATCGTTCGCACCCGTGCATCAATATCGTTGGCTACGGTTTCAATGCCTAGTCTCCAGCGTTCAACGTTGCCGGAGGCTGTTGAAGGGACAAGAAACGCGATTGTCAGGGTCTTATCCGCCAGGTCCTTTCGGATGGTTAGCCGCCCGTTGACTTGTCTTTCGAGCAACCCCTTCTGCATCAAACCTTCGATCGCTTTGCGTACGGTCATCCGGGACGCTCCGGATTCTCGCGACAATTCCCGCTCGGCGGGTAATCCTCCCAATAGGTAATCCCCGTGCTTGATACGCCTTTCAAGAAGGGTTTGTATTTGTTTTGTTTTTGTCATAGTAAATCTATATTATAGGTTTATTGCCTCTAATTTATTAGTCCAATATTGTCTGAAAACAGAATTATTATACCTAACAACCAACCGGCAGTCAAGACCCACGCATCGATAATATTCCTTTTGATCCACAAGTAAAATAAAATACTTGACTATTGAGTCATTTTTAGTGTACAGTAATGGTATATTTGTGGCCAAATATCATACTATTTGGAATACGCTATCTTGAAATATCAAACCGTGGTCAGAGGCAAATAAGGCGGTTTAGATAGAAAGAGATGACTTCGGCACTGAACTGTACGGTGCCATAAATGTACTACTTTTTTTCGGAGGAAAGTGATCATGAAGAGGAACACTGTCATTTTGGTTTGCACCGCACTTCTTTTAATCTTCTCAATCGATGGTTTCAGCGTCGTAGCCAATTATTGGAACAACACTGCAGGGGATAACGAATGGAACAATGCGGCAAACTGGAGCACAGGTCGCATTCCGTCGCCTTTAGACGATTCCGTTAACGGGGACGAGGCGAAGATCCGGATCGGCGCCGGCCCGGTGATCGACACCGGTGATATAGTGGAGGCCTTCCGGGTCTTTGTGGGAATGGATGGAACCAACTACGGCCAGCTTACGATCGACGGAGGAACGCTCACAACAACTGGCTATCTGTCCAGCGGGTACCATGTTGGCAATACAGCCACGGTTACGATGAACAGCGGCTACGTTCGCCTGGGCACTCTAACGGGCGCAAATGGCCATTTTTACTGCGGACGTGCCGGACAGACCACGTTCAACATGAACGGCGGTACGATGGATATTATGAACACGTTCTTCATCGCCCGTGATGCTACGGCAAATAATGTGATGGTCAACTTGGACGGCGGAATTGTCACGGCCAGCACGCTTTCGATGCGGCAAAACGTCGGAGCAGTGGGAAATATGAATATCACAGGCGGCAAATTGATCCTCCAGGGCGATGATACGGCTACGGTTGCCAACTATCTGGCCAATGGCTGGATCACAGGTTACGGCAGCGAGGATAATATAGTTTATGATTATAATATTACCACTCCCGGCAAAACTACGGTATGGGCCGTGCCTGAACCCGCGACAATTAGCCTTTTGTGCGCAGGCCTTTTGGGTCTGATCCGGCGAAAAGGTTAGAACAATTGGTCTCGAAAATGCAGCCTCTCAACGGGGGCTGCATTTATTATTTGTGGATATAAAAAACAGCATATTATTGTTAATAAATTTCTATTCTATGCTTGACAACGTTTTTGAAAATATATACAATTCTGGTACACTGTGTTTTCTAATTAGATAAAATTGGAATATCACACTGGTTGCGAGTTGAAGTTTATAGTGTGTTAAAACGTGAGGCAGGATAGATGTTTTAACTTAACCCTATGTTTGGAGGAAAGTGCGATGAAGAGGAAGATTGCAGTTCTGTTGGTTCTGATCGTTTCCCTGTTTGGCGTCTATGCTGATGCCCTAACTTGCCGCTGGAATACGGGTATTTCTAACGGCAGTTGGTTTACGGCGTCTAACTGGAGTACCCTTACCGTGCCGACTGCCCTGGATGGGGTTCAGATGTACGGGTCAAGTTCACAAAGTTCAGGCGCATTTATCCAGGCGGGTGAAAACGCTTTCGCGCTTGAGATCCGTAATGGCGGCGGCACAGAATCGTACAACACACCAAGCTACCTCACAATGAATGGCGGAACATTGACGACGGCCAACTGGTTGATGATGGGTACTGACAGTTCCGGCAACCGGAGCGGTGTATTCGTCATGAATGATGGTTTGGTCACGCTTGGCACGGGCACCCGTACGAACGGGCACCTCTACGTCGGCAGCGGCTACACCAATATGCTATCCACCGCAATGGTTAAAGGCGAACTGCAAATGAATGGCGGCGTGATCGATGCCGGCGGCACGTTCGGGATCGGCAGACGTCACACCACGGGGATTGTCCACCTGGATGGCGGCACAATCTATGCCAACAATTTCACAATGAAAGATCCTTCTGAAATCGTTGGTACGCTTTCAGGTTCTGCATACATGGACATTACCGGCGGCAAGATGATCATTACCGGTGACCGCAGCGAAGTTATTTCCACATACATCTCCAACGGCTGGCTGACCGGTTACGGCAGCGAGGACGATATTCGGTTCGATTTTGATGTGACCAACGCGGGCAAGACAACAGTCTGGGCGGTACCTGAACCGGCCACGATGTGTTTGATGGCAGCAGGCTTGTTGGGCGTTATTCGGCGAAAGAAATAAGTGCTGATCTGCAAGCCAGGCCTTTGGGGCCTGGCTTGTATCGTTGGATGTTCTGAGGTTTTGGTTTTTAGGGCGGCAGCCTCACGCGTTTACGAAATGAATTGCCGCGCAGACTGTATCCGAAACGCAGTGACTTCTCAGGAGAGATGTATGCCAGATATGAAAAGCGGTTCATGGGCGTGTATTCTGTTGGTCCTTTGTATGACAGCCGTTTGTGCCGCGGCGGATATAGCCTGGAACAACAATGCCTCGGACGGCAACTGGAATACGCCCTCCAATTGGAGCACCGGCGCCGTTCCCACGACGAGCACGTCAGATCGGGCGGTTATCCCGATCGCCGCAGGCCCCGTATTCAGCGAAGGCCGATCTGCCACAACGTACCGTGTTCTGTTATGGAAAACCAATGGTACGCTGACCATGAGCGGCGGCTCACTGACAACCAACAATTATTTCGACGTCGGCAATACCGCCGCTGACAGCGGAACCCTGATCGTGGAAAGCGGTACGCTTACCATGAGCGGGGCCAGCGGGCATTTCTTTTGCGGGCGGGCCGGAACGGCTGCGGTGAACATGAGCGGCGGGGCCGTGAATGTCGGCGGAACATTCTACGTTGCACGCGATGCCACCGCATCCGCTTCGATTAGTCTGGCCGGCGGGACGATTACATGCAATAGCCTGTCCATCGGGCTTAACGGCGGAAGCGGCTTGATCAATATCACCTCGAGCGGTACTGTGATCATCAATGGCGATGCCCGGACCACCGTCAACACCTATATCAGCGCAGGCAAGATCAAGGCCTATAACGGGGCCGGCCAGGTGCTGGTCGATTACAACGTGACGAACGCGGGCAAGACGACCATAAAAGCCTCTGAACCCCAGAAAGCAGGGGCTCCGTCGCCGGCGAACAATGCAACCAATGTCAGTGTTTTGACAAACCTGTCCTGGACGGGCATTGTCCCAGCGCTGTCGCATGATGTTTATCTCGGGACCGCCAGTCCGCCAACGCTGCAGGGCAACGTGACCTTGCCGACGTTTGATCCCGGCAGGCTCCAGCCGAGCACTCATTATTATTGGCGAATCGATGAAGTCACCGAATCGGGTACGAGCGCCGGCGATGTGTGGTCTTTTACCACCGGATCGCTGACGGCCAGCGCTCCTAATCCAGCCAATGACGCTGCCAACGTCGATGTCACGGCGCAATTGAGCTGGACGGGGGGGGCAAGCGCCTCGTCTTACAATGTCTTTTTCGACACCTCCAATCCGCCCGCTTCCGTGGGCAATCAAACGGCAGTTACGTATAATCCCGGCGCGCTTAGTACGGATACCACGTATTACTGGCGCGTCGACGCGGTAGAAGGGGAAACTGTTTATGAAGGTCCCGTCTGGAGCTTTGCGACCAAAGCATCGTTCCGCAAGGGTCCCTACCTGATCTATCCGGGCAGCAACGCGCAGATGACCGTGCTTTGGCAGGTCGCCGATACGGTTGCCGGCAGCATTGCCTGGGGAACCGATACGACCTATTCGACCGGTTCGGCGGCTACGACCGAATACGGCGCAGACCACCAGCACAAGTACACGATCACGGACCTTACGCCGGGCACGAAATATTATTACCGTGTTACGGCCGGGGCCGCACAGGCGAGCGGCTCCTTCAGAACCGCCCCGGCATCGGATGCGCAAGGCGTAAAGTTCCTGGTCTATGGCGATACGCGCAGCAACGCGAACCTTCATGCCAGTGTTTGCCAAGGGATGATGAATACTATCGGACTGGAGCCGGAGTATCAGACGATGCTTTTGCATACGGGCGACTGGGTCAACGCCGCCGATTCCGAAAGCGACTGGACGAGCCAGTTCTTTGTTCGGTCCTATCCGGAGATGCTTCAACTTCAGGGTAGCCTGCCCATCCTGGGGACCATCGGCAACCATGAGGAAACGGGAAGTCTCTTCAAGAAATACTATCCCTATCCTTATGTAACCACGCGGCTTTACTGGTCGTTCGATTATGGTCTGGCACATATCGCCTTCCTTGACCAGTTTACGGATTACAGCGCGGGCTCGGCGCAACTGACGTGGCTTGAAAATGATCTGGCCAACAGCGACAAGAAATGGAAATTCATCATTCTGCACCAGAACGGCTGGAGCGCCGGCGGCAGTCATCCCAACGACACGAACGTGCAGACGTACATTCAGCCGCTGGCAGAGCAGTACGGCGTGCAGGTGGTGTTTGGCGGGCATAATCACTATTACGCCCGCGCGGTCGTCAACGGCATCCACCATGTGACGGCGGGCGGCGGCGGGGCTCCGCTGTACAACCCGGTGGGCGGCCAGCCCAATATCGTCCTCTATGAAAAGACGCTGGAGTTCAGCAAGGTCAGCATCGATGCCAATTCATTAACGGTGGAGTCGTTGCGGCCGGACGGCAGCGTCATCGACGTCTTCTACTCCGAACAGGAGGAGCCTGAGTTCACGTTTATCCAGGCAACCGATCCGCAGATGACGTTCTGTGAGAATTCCTTGGTCAACTGGGAACAGACGATTCGCAAGCTCAACGTCTGCAACCCGGCATTTGCGGTGGTCACAGGAGACCTGCTGAATTCGCCGGGCAGCCAACTCCAGGCGGATATGTATTTTGGCGCAAAGGCCGACCTGAAGCCCGCCATCCCGCTTTATCAACTGGCCGGCAATCACGACGTGCATGATGCGCCCAGTTCGACGTCGTACGGCTGGTATCAACAGCACTTTGGTGACCTGTGGTATTCCTTCACTTACGGCAACAACCTGTTCATCTCGCTGGAAAGCAACATCCTAAGGGATGCGACCAACTATCCGGGCAAGGATGTCGAGCAGATCAACTGGCTGACTGACACGCTGGCAAGCGCAACCGGCTACGACAACATTATTGTCTTCATGCATCACCCGTTATGTGTGAGCAGTGTGAGTGAGCCGGACGCTTGGAACAACATGCCGACCGCCCGCAGGGCGCAGTTGTTAAGCCTGTTCCATCAATATGGCGTACGGGCGGTTCTCACGGGGCACTGGCACCAGAATGGATATGTGCGCGACGGCGACCTGGAGATCATCATTACCAGTTCGACCACGTGCCCGCTGGCGGCCGATCCGCCGGGATTCAGGATCGTTAAGGTATTCAAGAACCACATCGAGCACACCTATAAGTGTCTGGACTGCATTTACTCGACGCCTTGCGATTTTACAGGCGATGGAATTTGCGATATTGAGGACCTCGAAGTCTTTAACGAAAACTGGCTGAAAAGCGGTATATGGCCGTAGGCTCTAAGTTATTGTGCGGCCCGTACTTACGGCATGACAGATTGACTTTGTCCGGCAGAAAAATTACAGTAGTTTAGCAGCAAACTAATAAAAAAACAGAATCTTGGAATAGGAAAGTGAAACTATCAACAATTTTTTGGAGAAAGGGGTGAGATTATGTCTCAACGCATGAACATCAGTATTGCCATTATGCTAGTGGTGGCCGCCGGGTTGCAGGCGGCGGTAGTGTACAACGAGTGGAACGGCGCTGCCGGAACAACCGATTGGAATACGGCCGGCAACTGGAAGCTGGGCTATGTGCCTTTCATCTTTGACGGCACAAACCAGATCAAGGCCGGTTTCAAGGTGAATGCCTCCGTTACCGTATGGCCGATCATTACATCGTCCACGATCCCGGCTGCACAGGCCGACCAGATCACTCTCGGCGGCACCAGCGGTGGATTCCTGCGGATCGAAAGCGGAACGCTGAACATCGGCGAGTTCATTACGATGGGCGCTAACGTTGGTGAAAATGGAACATTCTACATCAATGGCGGAACGATCAATACGGGCGTGGGCTACACCAACGCTCATTTCTTTGTAGGCCAAAAGGGCACGGGAACTCTTTATATGAACGACGGCATTGTCAATCTGCCTTCGACGGGCAACCTGCGCATTGCTGACCAATTAGGCTCAAGCGGCACGGTGTATCTGAATGGCGGTGTCATCAATGCCAATGACCTGCTAATGCCGTTCGCTGCGGCAGGCAGTCTCAACTTCGGGCGCGGTCAACTAGTTCTGAATGGCAACCAATTGACGGATATCGCGTCGTTTATCGATGCAGGCAAGATCGTGACCTCGCTGGAAGGCTACTCGGTTCAGGCCAGCTTCGATTCGACCGCCAACAAGACGACGGTGATGGCCGTGATCCCGGAGCCGGCAACGCTGTGCCTCCTGGGGGTTGGGCTGCTTGGCTGCTTTGGCAGAAAAAGATAGTTAGTATCTAGCGTTTTTTGATATCGAAATGAAGTTTTTTAAGGTCTTTGAGGACCTGACGGTAGTCCGTGTAAATATAAAAACTTTTTCGGAGATTCATCATGTGTAAAAAAGTGGTGTTATTGACATCGCTCATAATGGCCGTTTTGACAAGTGTCAGCTTGGCGGCTGATGTCAGTTGGACCAACGGCACAGGGGATGGTTTATGGACTACCGCGGGCAACTGGAATCCGCCTTACCTTCCTGAGATCGCCTACCAGGACAAGGCTAAGATCAACCGCATGGATGGCCCGCTTATCAGCGACGGCATGGCGGCGCAGTGTCAATGGCTTGCGCTGGGCGACGGCTCTCCGGCGGCCATGCACATGACCGGCGGCACGCTGAACGTCTCGGGCACGGGCGATAGCTGGACCATCATTGCCTACGGTCCGGCGGATGTGGCAACCCTTACGGTGGATGGCGGCGCCATCGCCACGAGCAACCGCGTGTTTGTCGGCTTCCAGGGCAGCGGAACGATCGTGATGAACGGCGGCACGTTCAACATCGGCGGAACCTTCGGCATCGGTTACGGCGAAGCGGCGTTCAACACCGGACGCGGCTACGTCTACCTGAACGGCGGCAACATCAATGTCAGTGGGACGTTCATTATGTCGTCACCGGCCGGCGCTTTGGGACGGCTGGATGTTTCCGGCGGCACACTGACCCTTACAGGGGACAAGCGGACGACCGTCAATGGCTACGTTAATGCGGGCTATATCGTCTCGTTCAACGGGATGGGAATCGTGAACGTGGCTTATGACGGCACCAATACGATTGTTACCGGGCAGATGAATCCGAATATCGCACGGGTTCCGCAGCCGGCCAATAATGCGGCGGGTGTTGCGCCCTATGCGGCGCTTGGCTGGATGGCCGGCGATACGGCGACGGCACAGGATATATATTTCGGAACGGACGAAACGGCCGTTCTGAGCGCGACGCCTTCTACGGCCGGGATCTACCGAGGCACACAGGCGGCGGACAACTGCGCGTATATTCCTGCCGGGCTGGAACGAGGCACAAAATACTACTGGCGAATCGATTCATTCGCCGATCCGAATACGTACAAGGGCAACCTGTGGCAGTTCACGGTCGCCGATTTCGCGCTCGTCGAAGATTTTGAATCCTATGCGGATTCGGCTGCGCTGCTTGCCTCCTGGGCTAACCCGGTTGGCGGCGGGGCTCTGTCGCTTGCGGCTGCGGGCGGTCACGATGCCGCCAAGGCTTTGAAGTTTGATTATGATAACAGCGGCGCCGGCGGCAAAGCGTATTACTCGGAAGCGCAGACCGCCGGACCGACCGCCAATTGGATGATTGCCGGCGTCAAAGCGGTTGACATCTGGTACAAAGGCGCGGTTTCCAATACAGTGGTGCCGATGTACGCGGCCCTTGAAGACAATAACGGAAATGCGGTTGCCGTGGTCGTGAACGATCGCGCCGATGCCGTCGTGCAGGACCAATGGACCGTCTGGAGAATTGACCTGGCCGACTTTGCGGGCGTTAATCTGCAGAATGTTAAGACGTTCTATGTCGGTTTCGGCGACCGGGCCAATCCGGCCGCGGGCGGAACGGGCACGGTTTACTTCGACGATATCGCGCTGTTCCCGCCGCGTTGTTTATTTGAGGTCACTGGCGACCTTACGAACGACTGTTTTGTGGACCTGAATGATTTTACCATCATGGCCGAAAACTGGTTGGGCGTCTCTGGATTGTAGTCCGATTGTCAACACCTTAAACGGAGTCCAAAATGGCTAGAAGAACAATTTTGAATTGTGTTCTCCTGATGGTTCTAGGCGGCAGCGTCTGGTCGGCGACGATATATAATGAATGGCGAGGCACGGCAGGTACCAGCGACTGGAATACGCCGGCCAACTGGAATTACGGGTATGTGCCGAAGATCGTTCTTGGCGCGGATAATATTCGCGCGGGCTTCAAAGGCAATATGGCGGTTTGGCCCGTCATTACCGATACCACGGTCCCGGCGGCGGAAGCGTATAATATTTCGCTGGGCGGCACGGCCGGCGGAACGCTAACCATCGATAGCGGCAATCTGAATGTTGGACAGTATCTTTTCATGGGCGTCAGCTCTGGCGAGAACGGTACGTTCAATATCAACGGGGGAACGGTGACGACCGGTACGTTTACGCCGAGCAATGCACATTTCATGATCGGGCAGGCGGGCACCGGGACCGTCAACATGACCGGCGGAACGGTGAACCTGACCGCCAACGGCGCAACGGGCGACCTGCGGCTTGCTTACACATCGACCGCGACGGGCAAACTGAATCTGAATGGCGGCATCATTTACGCCAACAATCTGTTGATGCCGTTTGCGGCGGCCGGCGCGCTTGACATCAGCGGCGGAACGCTGGTGCTCAATGGGGACCAGATGGCGGCGGTTGCCGCTTTGGGCGGTAAGATCATTGCCTATCATGGCGCCGGAACGGTGCAAGTCGATTACAATGTAACCAACGCGGGCAAGACGACGGTTCGCGGGCATTTGGCCGTGCCTGAGCCGACCAATCCTTCGCCGACCAACAACGCCAATCAGGTGCCGCTTGAAACGGACCTGAGCTGGACGGCCGGCGATGGCGCGATCACGCACGACGTCTATTTCGGTACGGTCAGTCCCGGCACTTTCCAGGGCAATCAAACAATAACGACGTTCGATCCGGGAACGCTGGAATACGCGACGACCTACTACTGGAGGATCGATGAAAGAGCGGCCGGCGACGTCGTGACGACCGGACCGGTCTGGAGCTTCAGCACCATTACGGGGCAGGCTATAAACCCGAGCCCCGAAAGCGGCAGCGTCAATGTCTCGGTAAACGCCACCCTGAGCTGGACGGGTGTTGCCGGAGCGACGTCTCGCGACGTCTATTTCGGGACCACCAGCCCCGGCGCTTTGCAAGGCAATCAAACCGCCACCACGTTCGACCCAGGCACATTGCTTCCGAATACAACCTATTACTGGAGAGTGGATGAGATCATTGACGGTACGCCTATTACAGGAAACGTATGGAGTTTTACGACTGGAGGCTTGACGGCCTACAATCCGTCACCCGCCAACGCCGCCACGGGCGTGGTTCTGAATAAGACGTTGACGTGGTCCGCCGGAGCCAGCGCCGTCTCGCACGACGTCTATTTCGGTACGACCAGCCCCGGCACGTTTAGGGGCAATCAGGCCGCCGCGATGTTCGATCCGGGTGTGCTGGCCGAGAACACCAAGTATTATTGGAGAATTGACGAATGCGACAGCGGCGACAACGTTACCACGGGTACGGTCTGGAGCTTCACGACCGGCGTTTCGCCGCAGGTGAATCCTTACCTGACGTGGAGAAGCGACCCGACCACGTCGATCATGGTCAATTGGTGGAATCCGGTCAGTACGGGCGACAGCAGTGTTGATTATGGCCTAACCAGCTCTTATGGTTCAACTGCAACCGTTGCGACAGTTACCCATTTCCATCATGTGGAACTGACGAATCTGACCCCGGCTACGACGTATCATTACCGCATCCGTTCCAGCGATGGAACGGTCGGCCCCGACAACACGTTTACGACGGTAACCGTCAATGACACGACGTTCTCGTTCATGGTCTTTGGCGATCCGCGCGGCGGTGACGGTTCTTACGCAGCGAATGCAATGTATCACAATCGCCATCGTGCGCTGGTCAACTGGATGCTTGCTCAGAACACTGATTTCGCGCTGCAAACCGGCGATATTGTCTGGGAAGGGGCCATCTTGACAAGCGATCCGGCCACGAAGGTCACTGTAGAGGATTACTACACGACATTTTTTGATATCGAGAAGGAGTTTTCCCGGACCAAGGTCATCATGCCGACGATGGGCAATCATGAAGTGCAGCCCGGCGGACGGGATTACACCTATTATTATGACATGTACGAGGGCGCTAATCCGGCGAACGGTCCGGCCGGAAACAGGGGCCGCATTTACAGCTTCAATTATGGCAATGCCCACTTCGTGTGCCTTTCCAGTTTCCAGATCAGTCTGACGAGCCAGGCGAGCTGGCTGGCGACGGACCTGGCGGTGGCAGCGGCGGACAGCAATATTAAATGGATTATCGTCTTCATGCACGCTCCGTGTTACACGACTGACACAGAGCGTCCGAATCGAACCGATGAGATCGCGGCATGGAGCCCGCTGTTTGAGCAATATGGGGTGGACTTGGTATTTGCGGGTCACAACCATTTCTACGAGCGGTCATACTCGATCGTCAATGGCGAAGTGGTCGATCACGGCGATGGCCCGATCTATATTACGTCGGGAGCCGGCGGTGCATCGTTCAACACGGGTTCGGTCAATCCTCTGTTTGCGACATGGCACGGCGGCGAAACGCTGGCCGTGAAGGTCACGATCAACGGCAGCTATATGACCGTCGATGCGATACCGAACAGTACAGGCGTTCCGGTGGATGCGTTCCAGCTTACACCGCCGTTGCTGGACGGTGATTTCAATGAGGACGGAACAGTAGATACGCTGGACTTGGACATCTTCACCGGAAATTGGCTTGAAACAGGTATTTGGCCATAACAGGTGCTCTGACCAGGCGCAATCCAAAGGATAAAGTGTGCGTATAAAGAGATCAAAGATCGTTTGTATAGCGCTGATGGCGGTGTCAATGCATGCCTCGGCCGCGACGTGGGATAATGACGGCGGCGATCGCCTGTGGTCAAACCCTCTGAACTGGTCCAATAATACGCTGCCGAGCTTGACCGATAGCATTGCGGTCTCCATCAGTTCGGGTCCGATTCTCAATGCGCCCACGGCCGCGACCGGTAAGGATATTCGCATCGGCCGAAGCGGCGGGACCACTTTCACGATGAACGGCGGAACGCTGAATGTGGGTCAATGGCTGATGATCGGCATCGACCAAAGCAGCAAGCCGGGAACGTTTGTCATGAATAACGGTACGGTCAACCTGGGCAGTTCCTCGCCGGGGGACGGGCATTTGTGGATCGGGTATAAATGTGTCGGCACGTTTACGATGAGCAATGGAACTATCAATGCACCCGGCAGGTTCGGCCTGGGGTATTCCACGGGCGGCGCGGCAACAGTGCACCTGGATGGAGGCGTCATCAACGCCGGCGATTTTTCGATGACCTCATCTTGTACGCTTGATATGACCGGCGGCGTCTTGATCATCGACGATGACGAAACAACGCTTGTAAATGGTTATATCCAAAGCGGCTGGATGACAGCGTACGGCGGCGAAGGCACGTTCTCGGTTGACTATGATAATGTGAACCCGGGTAAAACGACGGTCACAGCCTCGCTGAACCCTGAGAAGGCCTCCAACCCGCTGCCTGCCAATTCGGCTGTTCTTGTCTCGCCGGATACGCTGCTGACGTGGACGGCCGGGGTCGGGGCCGTAGCGCACGATGTTTACTTAGGAACCAGCAATACGCCGCAGTTTGCGGGCACCCAGGAATCGACAACCTTTGCCCCGCCAACCCTTGCGCTCAATACGATTTATTACTGGCGCATCGATGAATTCGACGGAACTCAAACCACCGTGGGCGATGTCTGGTCATTTACGACATCTTCCGGGCTGGCTCAAACGCCTAATCCGGCAAATGGAACCATGAATGTGCCGCTGGATAAGATCCTTGGATGGACGGCCGGCTATGGCGCCGTTTCACATGATGTCTTCCTGGGTACGGATATTCGCGACGTCAGAAATGCTCAGCGGCTCGCGGGCGACCTGGATGGAAACAACGCCGTGGAGGTCAACGATCTGATGATCCTGGCTGAATGCTGGCTTGGCGATCCGAGCCTGACCGAACCGTACGCCGGCGTTCTGCCCGGCAGAACGATGGTGGATATGCTGGATGCGGCGATGCTGGCGGGCAACTGGATGGCGCAGTCGGCGCCATTCTTCGAGGGCAACACCTATGGCTTAACACACGCTCCTGGATCGCTGCAATCGAATACAACGTATTACTGGCGCGTGGATGAAGTCTGTGGACCCGAACGCAGGCAGGGCGATGTATGGACTTTTACGACAACCGCCGGCGACAGCGAAGGCACTCTGATTGGCAAGATCATGTGCGGCTACCAGGGTTGGTTCAATACGCCCACGGATGGCGCCAGTCGCGGCTGGGTCCATTGGGGCAGGGGCGGTTTTTCACTGACCAACTGTACGGTTGACATGTGGCCCGATATGACGGAAATGGGAACGGATGAAAAATATCTTGCGCCCGATTTCTTCGATGGGACCGACCATTACGTGTTCAGCTCCTATAATCGAAACACGGTTCTGCGGCATTTCCAGTGGATGCAGCAGTACGGCATCGACGGCGTTTACCTTCAGCGATTCGCCACTGAACTGACGCCCGGCAGCGCCGAATTGAATCATCGCAATGCGGTGCTGTCGCACGTCAAAGAAGGCGCCAACCTCTATGGCCGCAAATATGTGGTGATGTATGATCTGTCCGGACTCGGGTTGGGCGGCACCGCAACCGTCATCAATGACTGGAAGGACCTTGTCGATAACCTGGATGTTACACGTGACCCGGCTGATACGGCTTATGCCTATCACAAAGGTAAGCCTGTGGTGGCGGTCTGGGGCATCGGTTTTAGCGATCGTGATTATTCGAACGAGGAATGTCGTGATCTGGTTGCGTTTCTGAAAAACGATCCTGTCTATGGCGCCAATACCGTGATGATCGGCGTTAATGATAACTGGCAATCCAACAGCGACCCGTACGTGCAGCAAACGCTGCAACTGGCGGATATCATCAGTCCCTGGCTGGTGGGCCGATTCTCGGACACCGCCGGCATTAATAGCTGGGCGAATCAAAAGGGAATTCCAAACAAGAATTGGTGCGCCTCTAACGGCAAAGATTTTCTGCCTGTCCTGTTTCCCGGCTTCAGTTGGCATAATCTGAATGGAGGTCCGCTCAATCAAATCCCGCGCAACGGCGGGCAATTCCTGTGGGACCAGGTCAAGGCCAATATCGCGATTGTTGGAGCCAATATGCTCTACGTGGCGATGTTCGATGAAGTGGACGAGGGAACCGCCATTTTCAAGGTCACCAATACGCCGCCCGTACCCGGCGGAGTCACAATGTTCGTGACGTATGAAGGACTTCCCAGCGACGATTACATGTGGCTCACCGGGCAGGCAGGCAGTACGCTGCGCGGCGAGATCCCGCTGACCCAAACGCGGCCCAGCCGGTAAATGAGAGCTTCGAGCGTGCAGCAGCCACTCCGCATCCATGAAGACGTTGCGCATGTCCATCGCCGACAGCCGCCGGGCTTTACGCTGATCGAGCTGCTGGTCGTGATCTCGATCATTGCGCTGCTGCTTTCAATCCTGTTTCCGGCTCTATCGGCCGCGCGAGCGGCGGCAAGATCGGTTGTCTGCCTCTGCAATGTCCGGCGTCTTGCGGTTGCCGGCATGCTGTACACGAATGACCACAAGGCGTTTCCACCATTTCGCATGACGACCATGAGTTTGACTGATCCGACCGTCCATGTCAATGAATATGGCCGGGAACAGCCGCGTTGGCAGTGGTTTTTTGATCACGGCGTAGGGCCCGTGATCGATCCGGCCCTTTATCTGACGGAAACCAAGCGGACGTTCAACGATAAAGATACATTGATCATGACCAATAAGTGCTTTTTCTGCCCTTCATTCAAGAACCCCGACTACAACCCCAATGATATACGCAATGGCTCTTACGGCTACAATTACCAGTATCTGGGCAACACGAACATCGTTGATGGACGCTGTGCCAATTATCCGGTTCGATCGGACGCGATCTGCCGTCCATGTCAAACCGTGATTGTAGCGGATAGCCGCGGCGCGGGGATCCCGCATGGCGTGCACTCTTATACCCTGGATCCGCCTCGGATCGCCCGCAGTACAGGCTTTACGCATTTTGCGTTCTATAAAAGCGGAGCCGCCGTCCAGCAGTCACCGGCCGACGCCAGGCATTCGAATAAAGCCAACGTTTCATTTGTCGATGGGCACGCCGAAAGTATGACATTGACGCAGCTCGGTTATGTTACGGATGAAGAAGGCAACGTCTTGCCGGATGACCCGGGCAGTGTGAATCATCTGTGGAGCGGCAACGGCAAAACAGAGTGATGGATTGCAGAAAACTGTCGGTTCTCATCCGACTCTCATCATAGACCGTATAGAATAGCCCCGCGTGCCGGCACATGCCGTCAGCGGCAGAAGAGCCGACATCTCTTTTGCGTTATGGTCCCAATGCGAATACTGCTTGTAGAAGACTATCAGCCGCTCAAAAAGTCCTTGACCAAGGGACTTGGAGAAGCGGGTTTTTCGGTCGATGCCGCCGGCGACGGCGCAGAAGGTCTCTGGTACGCTCTGTCCAATGACTATGATGTGATTATCTTGGATTGGATGCTGCCCGGCATGGATGGATTGAGTATCCTCAAGCGTCTAAGGAACGAACGCAAAGAGAGTCATGTGCTGATCCTTACTGCCAGGGATGCTGTCCAGGACCGCATCAGCGGACTCAATGCCGGGGCCGATGATTACCTCGTGAAGCCTTTCGCGTTCGATGAACTGCTGGCGCGCATCCGGGCCCTGGTGCGAAGGCAGTATATGCAGAAGAACCCGCTGCTTGAAATTTGCGACCTGAGGATCGATACGGCCTCGCGCCGGGTGTGGAGGGCCGACGCGGAGATCATTTTTACGCCGCGGGAATATAAGCTGCTTGAATACCTGGCGATGCGGGCTGGTCAGGTCGTCTCACGTACCGACATTTGGGAGCATATTTACGAATTCACATCCGACGCGTCCAGCAACGTGGTCGATGTTTATATCGGTTACTTGCGGAAAAAGATCGACAAGAATAGTGCTGTGCCGCTGCTGAAAACGGTTCGCGGACAAGGATATCGATTTGGAAACGGATAATCATGCGATCGCTTAAATGGAGACTGATCTGCGGAATGATCGCCAGTATGGTGCTGCTGCTGGTTTGCTTCAGCACGCTGGTGTATCATTTTATGTCGCGTTCCATACGCAGTCAGTTCGATGCGATGCTGCGGTCCTCGGCGGACCTGATGTGCGCGGCCGTGGAGTGGTCAACCGACGGCCTTGAATTTGAGTTCGACGTCCAATCCTCCGAGTACGCAGAGAATGGCGTTTCATGTTATTATGAATTCAGAAGGCCGGACGGAGAAATCCTCGAGCGATCCCCCTCGCTTAAGCAAGATGAATCCATCCATTTTGAACCGGGGAATCGGCCCATTGCGTTCAGGACATGGGCGATGAACGATGCCGCAAGAGTACGCGGTATCGCGGTCATGTTTCATCCGCGCACCGAAAGTGAGCAGCCCGGAGCAGCGCCCGTTCTTGTTTTGACGGTCGCCAGGAATTTTGAAGAAATCGCAAAGCAATTGGCGTTTTTGAAATATCTCCTGGCCGCCGCGTCGGCGGCGATCATAGCCCTTGCCTGCGGCGTCGCAGCGATTGTCGTGAAGGTTTCCCTGGCGCCGCTGACATCCGTCGCCCATCAAATTGAGGATGTCGGCGAAGAGAATCTGGGCAGACGCGTTTTGGGAGAACGGCTGCCTGCGGAGGTCGCTCTTATTCAAAACAGGATCAACAGCCTGCTCGAGCGTCTGGAGTTGTCCTTCCAGCGCGAGCGTTCGCTCAACGCAAACCTGGCGCATGAACTGAGAACGCCTCTTGCGGGCATGCGGTCGATCATCGATGTCACACTGGTAAAAGAGCGTGCGGCAGGGGATTACCGTGAGGCCCTGGCTGAATTGATTCCCATCATCGACGACATGAATCAAATGTCTGAAACACTGTTACTAATGACCAAGATCGAAACCGGCCAGGCCGTGTTTGAACCGGAGTTGCTCAGGGTATCGCCGCTGGTGGATAAATGCTGGGCCGCGATGGCTGCAAAGGCTCACAGCTCCGCGATCGTTTTCGAGAATAATCTGAACCAAAACATCTTGTGCAGATCCAATGCCGACGGGCTCTTGGTTGTATTCTCAAACCTCTTGGGAAATGCTGTCGAATATACGAACAAAGGTGGAAGGATATGGGTTACTTCGCAAAAGAGGAAAGAAAATGTCGAGATTGTATTTGAGAATACCGGCAGCCAATTGACGGATGAACAGGTCAGGAACGTGTTTGATCCTTACTGGCGAGCAGACCTTGTGCGGAGCAAAACGAACGTTCATTTTGGGCTGGGTTTAGCGTTGGCCAAGAGGATTATCAAGGTTCTAGGCGGAAAAATGCGTGCTGAAACGGCGAGTGGCCTGTTCCGTGTGTTTGTCCTCCTGCCTTGCTGATTGGCGATAGAATATATGTAGTATATCGCTATAATTTTCTAAAATTTTGTTTGATTTTTAAAAATTAGGATTGACAGGAATATACCAAGGCGGTACAATTCTGGTCAACACATAGAACACTTTGGCATATTTGCCTGAGAGGGTGAAATGAGGAACGGACACACTGCTTTAGGTAAGGGCACTGAGATGGCAAACAAAAAGAACCATGGATTCACCCTGATTGAGTTATTGGTTGTCATTGCTGTTATCGCATTGCTCATGTCTATCTTGATGCCCGCATTGAGCCGGGTTCGCCAATCAGCGAAGATCACCATTTGCGGCGTTAATACCAAACAGATCGGTACTTATGTTTCCCTGTACCAGGCCGAAAACAAAGAGGCGGTCCCGGTGATGCTCAACCGTTTTGACGCGACGGCAACCGTGCCCGCACGGGCACGCCTGCTTTCGCTGGCATTTGCAGCTTACTCTCCTGAAACGGCTGACCTGGCGGGCGTGGAAGACGGAAAATTCGATCCGAACAGATCCTGGGGCTGGAATACGGATCGGCGCACGCTCGGCGAATATTTTTCCAGATACCTTCCCGATTTTTATGTCTGCCCGTTCGTGCGGGGACGCGATACGCAAGTTGAATTTGAGGATGCCGGAACGATCACGTTAACCGGTCCGGCCGGGACACAAACATATCGTTCGCTTGATCGGAAAATGGCGGGCGAGAGTTACTCTGTCTGGCGATGGGAACGTCGCCGCGGATCGACCGGTGACCCGACTACCATTTTGACGGCCAATCACCCATATGGTTTTCCGCACGGGGCGCCCAAATACGGTGCATTGTCATGGAATAATTACGGTGATCTGATGACGACAGACTGGGCTACATTAGATAGGACGCCTGTGAAGTGGACAGGGCGGCAGCTTCGCCGGATAGGGGCTGGTGCATTGGCCAATGCTACGATCGTTTATTGTGAGCAGGGGCAAAATGACAGCCATTCCACCGGTTCCAATGCGCATAACGGGATTTACAATTACGGCAGCCACAAGAAGGGAAGCAGCGGCGGGACCAATGTGCTGATGGGAGATACCCACGTCGAATGGGTCGAAGGCACGCAGGTCGGTTGGCCATAATCGTCAGATGAAAGTAACGGCGTGTTGCCGTTAGGGGGCGTATAAAATCCAATTTTTGGAGGACGGTCAGATGAAGACAATCGCAGTACTCATGTTGTGCACTTTTTCGGTTGTTGCGTCAGCTGCGGAGATGCAGTGGTTCGGCGGCGCGCACGATCAGGATTGGTTCAACACGGCCAATTGGGGTCCCGAAGGCGGCCCGATCCCCACGGCCAACGACAAGGTCAAATTGAATTACGTTTGGGCCAACGCCGGCCCCAGTGTCAATGACGCGGGTTTTGCGGGCGAGATCTTCATTTCCGAGGACCGCGATCTTGGCACGATTGGCGAGCAAAGCCTGACGATTGCGACGGGCGGCAACCTGATTACCGGCGGCGCGGTGTATGGCGGGCAAGTCATTCTGGGTTATTCCGGAGCGGACTCCCGCGCGGGGCTGCCTGCCAATGAAGGCCGGCTGGTGATGGACGGCGGTACGATGGTCATCGGCGCCGGCGCCACCAATCCCGGCGGCGGGCATTTGTTCGTCGGGTTCGGCGGCATCGGTCACCTGGAAGTGAACGCCGGAACGCTCACCGTGCTCAATATGTTCGGGCTGGGTTGGAACGGCGGAAGCGCCACCGTGCAGCTCAACGGCGGAAGCCTGGAAACCGAAGGCTGGAATTTTGGCAACGCCTCATCGTACACGTTTGACATTACCGGTGGTGCGTGGGTCCAGAATCATTTTTGGGTCAATGAGATCCAGGCCTTGGTCGATGCCGGCAAGATCACCGCTTACGGCGGAACCGGCGACGTCGTGATTACCTGGGACGCGGTCAACGAAAAGACGATTGTGACCGCCATCCCGGAACCGGCGACCCTGGTGCTGCTGGGCATGGGGATGCTGAGTCTGCTCAGAAGAAAGAGATAAGTTTCACGATCGTGCATAGGGCGCACCGCCGGTGCGCCCTTTTTAGTATCGACCTGTAAATAAAAAACAATGCTGTCGTGCAAAGTCAGGAGAAGTCAGTATGAGTCGGAAGCGTTTTGTCTATCTATCGGTTGCCGTAATGGTGTCATTATTGGTAGGCCGTGCGGCAGCGTTGAAAGTGGCACCTTTCCATTATGCAAACGACGAGGATGAGCAATGGAAGCCCCTGGGCGGCGGTCCCATCGGGCAGGACTGGAGCAACCCGGAAAACTGGTGGCACAACGTGCTGCCGACCAGTGCGCAGAAAGCCAAGGTCAACCGCGTTCCGGGCCCCATCATCGACAGCCCGGTGAACATCTACCAACTTTTCGTCAGCGAAGGTAATTTGAGCGCGTTCGAGTATTCACCGTGCACGCTGCAGGTGCTGGACGGCGCCAACCTGCAGATCGGGCAGGTCGCGATCCTGGGTTATTACCCGCTGGATACCGGCATTCTGCAGATCGACGGCGGCACCGTGAATATCGCCAGCCACCTGTTCGTGGGACGCATGGGCAAGGGCAAGCTGGTGATGAACGGCGGCGACCTGACCGTGGGCGGCAACTTCGCGGTTGCTTTCCAGGGCGGCGACGGGCGCGTGGAACTCAACGGCGGAACGCTGCACATCAACCAGTTAACGTATGAGTTTGCTTTTACCGAAGCGGACCCGAATATCCCGTTGCCCGGCGGACCGGGTATTGCGGCGATCGACCTTTCCGGCGGCTCGATCGTGCACAGCGGCACGGCCGTACCGGCGGTCTATCAGCAGATGATCGATGCCGGCAAACTGACCGCGTACCACGGCAAGGGCGACGTGATCGTTCGTTTCGACGCCGCGACTCAGCAGACCACCGTCACGGGTCAGAAGCTGTTATGGAATTATTCCGATATTAACGTCAGCGCCAGCAGCATCGTGGTGGACGAGGGCTGGAGCGGACTGGATCGCATGTTCAAGGCCAGCGTCACCGACCCCAACGCGACGATCTTCCTGGATGACCCAGCCGGCGCCGTTTACTTTGTGGAATGGCAGACGGCGGGACCGGTCACGGTGGAATCGATCGAGATGACGGCCGAACGCGATAACGAAAGCGGCGTGCCGCCGTTCGGACGCGCGGTCCGGCACTTCACCCTGAAGGCCCGCAGCGCCGGCTCGCCGACGTATGACCAGGTCCTGTACAACGGCGACATCACTTACACCACCAATGTAACCGAACTTATCTATGCCTTGCCTGAGGCCGTGACGGCGCAGGATTTCCGCGCCGAATTCACTGGCAACGATATTCGCGGCGTTCGCATCCGGCGTTTGAACGCGTCAGGCACGCGAACGGTCGATCAGCGCTGGAACTTTTCCGATTTGACGATGACCGCGGGCGGCAGCCCGGTAGTGGTCGATCCGAACCAGCCGGGCGCCTTTGACCTGGCCAACATGTTTGAGAACCAGCGGCTGGATAACCTGGCGACCATCTTCATGGACGGTGCGGGAGTCGACCCGGTGTATACCGTCGTGTTCAGGCCGGTCCATCCGGGCGACGTTCGTTCGATCGAGTTTGTGGCAGAACATGACAATATGGATAACGGCTACCAGCGCGCCGTCAAGCATTTCAAATTGAAGGCCAAGAGCATCGGTTCGGATATCTATGACCGGGTGCTGTATGACGCCGACATCGCGGTGCCGTATCAAAACAACGTGTTTCGAACGACATTTGACGTGCCCGGCGGCGTGATCGCTTATGAATACTGCGCCGAATTCACGGGCAACGACGCGCTGGGCGTGCGGGTTCGCGAACTCAACGCCTTCGGAACGGATTCGGATATCGAGCCGGTGTGGAACCCGGATAACGTGATCATCGGCAACCGCACGCCGTTCCAGGTGTACAATGAATTCTATGATGTGGATAATATGTTCCAGAAGAGCGGCGAAGCGATCGATCCGAACTTCGCGTCAACGATCTTCGAGGATTTCCCGGCGGACAGCGTTTACTACGTGGAATGGAAGACCAAGTCCAGGGTGTGCGTCAACACCGTCCATCTGCTGGCGACACACGATGCCGTGACGGATCCGATCACACCGATGAAGCGGGCGATGAAGCAGTTTGTCCTGAAGGCCAAGAGCGCCGGCTCGACTACGTATGACCTGACGCTTTACAGCGGTGCCGTGGCCGTACCCTACAATGCTCCGTATAACCCGGCGGTGCTGGATAAGTGGATCAACCTGGCCGTGCCGGTGGTGGCCAGTGAGTTCCGTGCCGAGTTTACCGGCAATGACAACCTGGGCATTCGCCTTGGAGAACTGGACGCGCTGGGGACCATCCTGCCGAACGTGGCGGGCGACCTCAACGACAGCAGCGACGTCGACTTGGACGATTTCGCGGTGCTGGCAGGCAACTGGGCGCTCGACAACAGCGGTACGATGCCGATGCAGTCGCTGGAGACGTTCGAATCGTATGCGTCGCTGCCTAACACGGTTTGGTTCAACTGGGACGGCCAAACCAGCTCGTATTACAATAAGCTTTACCTGGAAACGGGAATCGTCAAGTCCGGCACGAAGGCGCTGAAATGGACGTATGACCTGGATCCGGGCGTGGTGACAGGCGATGACAAATCGGGCTTGGTCTACAAACTGGCGACGCCGGTCGACCTGCGGAATTACAGCAAGATGCGGGTCTGGATCTATCGCGATGCGACCAACAGCCTAGAGAATTATCTCGGCGTCAAATTCATGTGGTCGGGTACGACGGATCAGCCCCACGACAGCAAGACGCAGGCGGAAGCCATGATTCTCAGTGCCAACGGCTCCTCGAAGACGCCGGGCGGCGTATGGACCGAGTGGGTCATCGATCTTAAGAATGACCTGGTCTTCAGGAATCGGTCAACCACGGGCGCGGATGACATATATGATGTCGGCAGCATTATCTTCTACCTGAACAATCGCCAGGAATTCAGAGGCGGCATGGGAACGCTGTGGCTGGATGAGATCCGGCTCGAACAGGATTGCGTAAGCCCCGAAGCCGACCTCAATGACGACTGCAAGGTCGATATCAATGACCTGGCGGTTCTCGTAGGCAACTGGCTGGTTGGTAAATAACCAGCTTGGCCGCGTTCAAATAGTTTAATCGTGAGGGGCTGGGTAAAAAGTACCCAGCCCTTTTTGTCGAAGCGTGAATAGCCCGAAAGGCAAAAGGGCATTGACTTGTATGCCTAAATGGACTAAAATATTTTAAGTTAAACACTTTTTGTACTTTCGGATGCGACTTTTTACAAAGGATATTATGGACGTTCGTTTTCTGGGTTCTTTGGCAAATGAATCTGACTTTATTCCGCTTGAGCGGTGCTCGGACGGCCGTTTTATCGCGGGCAAAGATGGCGTGAAAGCCGTGCTGGCAACAGGCGACCGAAAAGTAGAGTTCATCCTGTTTCACCAGCATATGCTGGCGTATGTGCATTCGGCTCTGGGATACCCGGCCTACTATCCGATTGAGCCCGTGAGTATGGCAAAACCCATCAAGGCTGTGCTGATGGACCTGGACGGGACGAGCGTTCGCAGCGAATCATTTTGGATTTGGATCATACAACTGACCACCGCAAGCCTGCTGAACAACCCCAAATTCGAGCTGGACGAATCAGATACCCCCTTCGTATCGGGGCACAGCGTATCAGAGCATTTACAGCATTGCATACGCAAGTACTGCCCCGATAAGACGCTGGAAGAGGCGCGGCGCTATTATTTCGAGCATACGCATTTTCAAATGGAAGAGATCGTTAAGGGCCGGGGCAAGGCCAACGCGTTTACGCCCTCGCCAGGTCTTAAAGAGTTCCTGCTGGAGTTGAAGAATGCTAACATCAAGATCGGCCTGGTGACTTCCGGCCTATACGAGAAGGCTTGGCCCGAGATCGTGTCGGCGTTTCGCACGCTGGGGATGGGCGATCCGAAAGATTTTTATGATGCGATCATTACCGCCGGCTACCCGTTGCGGAAAGGGGAAGTGGGAACGCTCGGCGAGTTGTCGCCCAAGCCGCACCCGTGGCTCTATGCGGAAACCAGCCGCGTGGGTCTGGGACTCAGCGCTGACCAGCGAAGCCATGTTGTCGGCATCGAAGACAGCGGCGCCGGCGTGTGTGCCATCCGCCTGGCCAACTTTTCGGTCATCGGATTTGGCGGCGGCAATATTATCGAAAGTGGAACCAAGGGTCTTTGTGACCATTATTGTGAATCGTTTGAAGAGATTTGGAGAGTGATACGATGAAAGACGCAACTACGCCTGAGACTGTCCAAAGCGCATCGACGCCGAAAGCCGTGTCGAAGCGCGCTCAATGTCATTTTATATCCAATACCCATTGGGACAGGGAATGGCGATTCTCCATGCAGCGCACGCGTCACATGCTCGTTTATATGATGGACATGCTGCTGGACATTTTTGAAAAGGAACCGCATTTCAAGTCCTTCCACCTGGACTCGCAAACGATCCCGCTGCAGGATTACCTGGAGATCCGGCCGGAACGAAAACCGCTGCTTGAAAAATATGTGCGCGAAAAGAAGCTGTTTGTGGGCCCGTGGTTCTGCCTGCCGGATGAATTCTGTGTCGGCGGCGAGTCGCTGGTGCGCAACCTGCTGCTGGGCCACAAGATCGCCCGCGAATTCGGCCACGTCAGCAAGACCGGGTATTCGCCGTTTTCCTGGGGCCAGATCTCGCAGATGCCGCAGATCTATAACAACTTCGGCATCCAGTTCGCCGCCTTCTACCGCGGCGTCAACACCATCGTCGCGCCCCGTTCGGAATATCTGTGGGAGGGCGCCGATGGAACAACCCTGATCGCGTCACGGCTGGCCGTGCGGCCGCGCTACAATATCTGGTATGTCGTTCAGCGTCCGGCGTATTGGAACCAGCAGGACGTCAATAACCGCGTGATGCTCTGGAAAAATGGCCACGGCCCGTTCAAGTTCGCCGACGAAGCGCATTACGGGCTGGATATGCAATACGTTCATCCCCGCTTTGACTATTTCAAGGACAATCTGCCGCAGCGGGCACGACAGGCCTACGACGAACAGGATGGCGACTGGACGACCGTTCACCGGTTCTGGTCGTGTGGGCATGATTCTTCGTGCCCGGATATTCGCGAGGTCCGAATGATTGCCGATTGTGGAGCCGCCCTCAAGGATGAGGCGGATGTCTTTCACAGCAGCTTCGAGGAATTTCAAAAGGGCGTTTGCCAAAACGCCTCCACGGACCTTCCCAGGGCCAAGGGCGAGATGCGGCACTACTACACTGCCGGCAGCACCAGCGTTCTGTTCGGCTGGGTTATTTCCGCCCGCATGGACCTCAAGAAAGACAACTTTATCACCGAACGAGCCCTGACCGCTTACGCCGAGCCGCTGGCCGTATTTTCCGGCCTCCTCGGGGCGGGCTACCCGCAGGGCTTTATCGATAACGCCTATAATTGGCTGCTGCAAAACCACGGGCACGATTCGATCGGGGGCTGCAGCCGCGATATCATCGGAATGGATATGCTTCATCGAACGCGCCAGAGCCGCGAGATCAGTTCCTGCGTCACCGAGCGCGCGATGATGAATCTTGTCGGTTCGATTGACTTGTCAAAGTGCAAGCCAAACGATATGACGCTGGTCGTTTATAATCCGTCTGCGTTCAAGAGAACCGAGATCATGCCCGCGGTGATCGATATTCCGCAAGAGTGGGAATGTGACGCGTTCGAGGTCCAGGATGAACATCACAACCGCGTCGGCATGCAGCTTTGCGGCACTTCCTCCAAAAGCACGCCGATCGTGCAATCGCCGAATGATACGCCGAACACAATGCAGATGAAACGGCATCACGTGCGTTTGAAACTGGAGGAGATCTCCTCCATGGGTTATCGCACGTTCATGATCAAGCCGCTCAAGAAATTCTGCGCTCGCAAGCCCAAGAGCCTCTTAACCGGGCCGGACATGATGGAAAACGAATTTCTTGCCGTCAAGATCAACTCTAACGGAACGCTTCGCGTGACGGACAAACAAACCGGCAAGGTTTTTGACAACATGGGCTACTTCCGCGATTCGAGCGAGATCGGCAATCCCTGGGAACATCACACAGTCGCCAGTGAATCCCGCTATACCAGCCTGAACGAAAATGCCGAAGTGGTGCTGGTCCAGGAAGGACCCCTGGAGACGGAATTTCGGGTGACGTTATGCATGATGCTGCCGCAGGGCCGCACCAAAGATGACCGTGCACGCAGCGAACAGCTCGTACCCTTCAAGATCGTCAATCATGTCAGACTTCGCTGGGGGCAGCCCTGGGTGGAGATCTCGACGGCGATCGACAATATCATTGAGGACCACTACCTGCAGGTGGCCTTCCCGACAAATATTCTCAGCGACAAAGTCATGGTGCAGGGGCAGTTCGATACGATCGAACGTTCGGTCATCCCGCCGGATCCATCTTTATTCGATGAAAAGCCGCAAACCGAACAGCCGATGAATTCGTTTGTCGATATCAGTGACGCTGCGCATGGACTGGCGCTGCTCAATGAAGGGCTAAAGGCCTATGAAGCTGCCGATGACCCCGCGCGCACGATCAGTTTGACTTTGCTTCGATGTTTCCCGCTACGGATCTGCGTCACACAGGACATGCTGGATTACAGCCAGGTCGATAAAGGTTCGCAGTGTCTTGGCCGCCACGTTTTCCGCTATGCCGTGATGCCGCACGCCGGCGACTGGGAGCAGGCGAAGGTCTGGCAGGCTGCGGATCGTTTCAACCTTGATTTCCTGGCGGCTCAGGTCGGGCCGACTCATCACGGGACCGAGCCTTTGACAAAGTCGTTTCTTGAGATCAAACCGGATGTGCTGCTCATCAGTTGCGTCAAGCGCAGTGAAAGCGGTAAAGGCTGGGTGGTGCGGTTTTACAATCCGTTTAACAGAACGATCCAGGGCGCTGTCCGCTTGAACAAGGGTTTTGCCGAGCCGGCAAAGGTTCTTTCGCCGGTGGAGCGGGTTGGATTGGAATTTTCACTTCCGACCGAAAAAACCGGCAAATGGGAAACCGTCCGGCAGGTTACAATGGAAGAATTGCCGGAATACGACCTGGTAATGGATCCGGAAGGCTGGGTCCAGTTTGAATTGACGAAGAAGAAAATCATGACGATCGAATTTTTGGCGACATAACCCCAAAATGGAGTTTCTATGAGCTCACTGCACTTGGTGGACCGCGTCATCATCTTTGTTTATTTTGTGTGTCTCGTCGGACTGGGCTTGCATCTTAAGAAAAAGGCTTCCGGCGGGATGGATGACTACTTCTTGGGCGGACGCCAGTTGCCGTGGTGGGCGTTGGGCATTTCCGGGATGGCCAGTTTTTTGGACCTCACCGGAACGATGATCATCGTTTCCTTTCTATACATGATGGGCCCGCGCGGGCTTTTTGTCGAATTTCGCGGGGGAGCGGTGCTCGTGCTGGCGGTGATGATGTTATGGACAGGCAAGTGGCATCGTCGTTCCGGCTGCATCACCGGCGCCGAGTGGATGGTCTATCGCTTTGGCGACACGCTGGGCGGACGATTTGCCCGTATGTCGGGTGCCCTTGCCGCCATCGTTAGTTCCGTTGGGATGATCGCTTACCTGATCAAGGGTTCCGGCCTGTTCGTGGCGATGTTTCTGCCGATCTCGCCGGAATGGTGCGCGATCGTCATGATCGGCCTGGCGACGATTTACATCTTGACCTCGGGTTTTTACGGCGTCGTTTATACGGACATTTTCCAATCGGGCATCATCCTCGTGGCGGTCGTTTTCATCTCGGTGATGGCTTTTATGAAGGTAGAAAGCCTGGATCAGATCGCCGCACTGGCCAAAGAGGTTACCGGCCAGGCTGCCTGGACAACTTCTTCGTGCAGTTGGAAAACCCCAATGCCTAAGGGCTATGAACAATATAATTTCCTGTTCATCGTCGCGGCGTTCTACCTGTTCAGGAACATCATTTTTGGAATGGGCTCCGGCGGCGACCAGCGGTACTTTGGCGCCAAGGACGATAAAGAATGCGGCAAGCTCACCTTCCTGTGGACCAACCTCATGATGTTCCGCTGGCCGATGATGATGGGTTTTGCGGTGCTGGGTTTGTTCATGGTCAAGAACCTGTTTCCGGACCAGACCGTGCTGGCCGAGGCCGCGACGCTGGTTAAGGCGCAAGTTGGGCAGGTTGACAAGAGCCGCTGGGCGGAAGTGCTTGCCAGTATCTCCAATTCGCCGCAGAATTTTCCGGCCGAATTCGTGGAGCGATTGCAGGTCCTTTTCGGCGCGGAGTGGCAGGTCAAAATGCACCTGTTGAGTTATGAAGGGACGATCGATCCCGAGCGGATCCTGCCAGCGGTGATACTCTATAATATGCCGGTGGGGCTCAAGGGCCTCGTGCTGGTGGCCCTGATCGCGGCGTCGCTGTCGACGTTCGGCTCGATCGTCAACTGGACGATTGGATTTTTCACACGGGATTTTTATCAAGCTTACCTGCGGCCCAAGGCCTCAAATCAGGAATTATTGAGAGTCAGTTGGATATTCGGATTTGTATTTGTGGTAGCCAGTTTCCTGTTTGCTTATTCCGTAAAGAACATCAATGATATCTGGGACTGGTTCATTATGGCGCTGGGCGGAGGACTTGTGATCCCAAGCATCCTGCGCTTCTACTGGTGGCGGTTCAACGGCGGCGGATTTGCGATCGGGACAATGGTTGGTCTGATCGGCGCTATCGTTTTTCGAATTGCCCAGGTCTATTACGGTGACGCCAGCCCCCAGATCAGTATGATCCTGAGCAATCCCGTGCTCCAATTCTTTATTACTGTGCTGATCGGATTGATCGGAACCATCATTGGCACCTATCTGACCCGTCCGACCGACCAGAAGATACTGCAGCAGTTTTACCGTACGACACGTCCGTTCGGGTTCTGGAAACCGCTTCTGAACACGCTCAGTCCGCAGGTTAGGGCCGAGGTGAAGAAGGAACACATTCGCGATGTTGTCGCGTTGCCGTTCGCGTTGGCCTGGCAGATTACCTTGTTCCTGCTGCCGATGCTTCTTCTGATCAAGAATTGGTCGGCGTTTTGGATCACGCTGTCTATCTTTGCGGTTTCGCTGGCGGGTCTTTACTTTATCTGGCTGAGGAAGTGGGGCGAGGAGGTGGTCTTTGAGGGTTCCGTGCAGCCGAGGGCCGCGCAAATCCTCGACCCGACCGTACCTTCCGAAAAGGCCAAAGCGGCGGTGCACGTGAAGCCTGAAATTGCGGAAGTGAAAAAATGAGAATTCATCGTAAGAGTTTTTGGGCTATCGCATTGTTTGGGGCCGTTTGCTCCATCTTACCCGTGTCATGCTGCGCAACGTCAACGATGCCAACGGAATCGGCCGATCTCACGAGACAGCAGGCGATCGAAATGACATTAAAATCCTATGATGGTCCGCATGCGGAGGGGACTGACAGGCACACGATGATCGGCAAGGTTCTGACAGGCTACCAGGGATGGTTTACCTGCCCTGGCGATGGTTCGGGGCGGGGCTGGTTTCATTGGGGCAAGGACGTTTTTGAGCCGGGCAACTGCAAGATCGATATGTGGCCGGATATGACCGAGTACGGACCCGACGAACGGTTTGCCACGTCGTTTAAGCATGCCGATGGCAGCACGGCGTACGTCTTTAGTTCCATGCATCCGGCGACGGTAAACCGTCATTTTAAGTGGATGGCCGATTACGGCATTGACGGCGCGTTCGTTCAGCGTTTTATCACCGAAACACAGCAGCCCAGGTCGCTTTTACATGCGAACACGGTTTTGGCGAACTGCCGCAGTGCAGCGAATCGAAACGGCCGAGTTTACGCGCTGATGTACGATATTTCCGGCCTGCAGAAAGGGCAGATCGAGTTAGTGATCCAGGATTGGAAGATGCTCGTGGATCGCATGCGTCTCACTCAGGACCCCAATGACAAGGCGTATCTGCGACATAATGGTAAGCCAGTGATCGCTGTGTGGGGTATCGGCTTTGAGGGAAGAGACTATACATTGCAGGAATGCGCGGCTCTGGTCGATTTTCTCAAGAACGATAAAACGTACGGCGGACTGACCGTGATGCTTGGCATCCCAACCTATTGGCGGACGCTCCGGAACGATTCTGTTACGGATCCCTTCCTGCATCAGATCGTCAAGAAGGCCGATGTGCTCAGTCCCTGGATGGTCGGAAGGGTGAAAAACAAGGCGGACGTCGAAGAATTTGCCTACAATCGCATTTGGAAACCGGACTTGGAATGGTGCAAACAGAACGGTAAAGACTATCTGCCTGTGGTGTTCCCCGGATTTAGCTGGTACAACCTCAAACAGGACCCATCTACCTTCAATGCCATCCCCCGCAACGGCGGCCGGTTCCTGTGGGATCAGTACGTGGCGGCCAAAAAGGTGGGCGCCGCGATGGTCTACCAGGCCATGTTCGACGAAGTGGACGAAGGCACGGCGATCTTCAAGGTCACCAACGACCCGCCGACCGGCCCATCGAAGTTTCTTACCTATGAAGGACTGCCAAGCGACCACTACTTATGGCTGACCGGACAGGGGGCAAAACTGATCAGGGGAGAAATTCCGACCGATTTTCCTGAACGAAACCAGCCGCAAAACTGATATAATACTCCTGATGTTCAGGTGAATCGGAGTTTTCCGGGGTCGCATTGTCGATGCTTAAACGTATTGTTCTTATACTGGCAGCTCTTTTAGCAACAGTCTGCGTGGCCTTTTGGGTCAGATCAGACAAACCTATCCAACAAGATTTGATTCCGGAGATTTTGGATATCCGAACTTCCCAAGCAATGATTGTCTGGATATCCGCAGATAGCTATAAAGGCGCTGTGGATTTTTGGCCCGCCGGCAAAGAGCAGGAACGTATGACCGCTGCCGAAAGCTTCCCAGGCGCTTCCCGCCGGCATGAAGTTAAGCTTACCGGTCTGCGGGCAGGGACGCGTTATATCTACCAGGTCCAGGGTTCTCAAACCCGCTGCCAGTTCCAGACCCAACCGCCTGTGAATAGTCCTTTTTCATTGCTTCTGCTTTGGGGCGATATGTCTGGCAAATTAACCTCGCTCTTAAGGTCAGAGGTGCCAGAGTTTGTTGTTACACTGAACCGTGAAGTCGAAGAAGATCAGAAGGATGCCTTTGCGGCCATTCGTCCGTATGTTCCAGTTTACACGATAGAAGGCGTGGATTCGCCTTTTCTCAAGCTTCTGAACGATTCAAAACAGCAAAAAACCAGGGATCCGTGGTCTCTGGACTGGGCGGGTCTGCGGCTCATTTTTACAGACAAGACCGATTTTCCGGATGAACTCTTGAATGCGCCGGCTGCACACACGATTGGCTTGATTGTTACTCCGGCAGGGCAAAATATAGATATCGAAGCTTTGTCCAAATCGGACTTTCATGATCGCCTGCGGCAGCACAATGGACGATACCCCAACAGCCCCGTGGCGTTTGTTGCCATTGCGGACCGGCAAGCTGAAGGGGTTCAAACAGACGGCATCAGGTACTTGGGGCCCGGTACGGCAGGGCAGAATGACACCGGGGCGATCCGCATCGATGTCGATGTCGATTCCGCCAGGGCCGTGCTGCTTGGCGAAAACAAGGAAATTGTCCTCAAGGAACCGCCGCTTGGCGAGAAACTGACCTGTGAGGATTGCCGTCGTTTGGCCGACAAGGGCGCCTATGAAGCAAGCATCCAAGCGTATCTGAAGTTTATCGAAGCCAACAAAGGACATTTTCAGATTGATGATGCCTATTACGCGATCGCCGATATCTATGATTTTAAGCTCTTCGAGTTTGAGCAGGCTGTTTCCTGGTACGAACAATTGATCAAGGAATATCCCAACGGCACGCTTGTACCTTTGGCCAATCAGCGGATCAAGCATATCACCGCTTACTCCGATTTCAGCTACGAACCTTTAACGCGGTTCGAGAGGATCCGTGCCGTGGAGTACGCCCGAAAAAAAGAGCAGACATCCCAGCGAGATCAATTGCTCGCGAATGTCGAACAATTGATCCGGCAATATCCCGATAGTCGGCTTGCGCCGGTTATGCAGCTTTGGCTTGCAAATCAATACCGCACCTTCTCACCGGCCAAAGCCGTCGAGGCGTACCTCTTGCTCAAAAAGAATTACGGCCCCAGCGACGAGGCAAAAGAGGCGGCGTTTGAGATCGGGTCGACCTATTACGATGCCGGGCAGTATCGGCAGGCCATTGCCGCCTTCGAGCAGGCCATGACCGAATTGCCTTCGCTGAGCGATACGATCAAAGCCCAGGTCGCGCGCTCTTATCGCAACATTCGGCGAGACTGCATTGCGTACGGCTGCTGGGCAGCCGTTGCGGTGATTGGCTTACTGGCGATTTGCCTAAAACCCCGGCGTCTGCAAAACGATGTCTTGCTGCATGGGAGCGTGGTCTTTGTTGCGGCGGCGGTGCTGCTGTACGCCGGCGCTTGGATGATCCGAGAACAGTTCAATTCCGTGCGTGAAATGCATTCGATCGTACTGTTGTTTGCGCTTGCCTCCGGCTTGAGCGCGGCGTGCGCTGTGAAAGTATCTTCAAGCCTTGTGCAAATGGGCAAAACAAGAAGGCCCTTGATGAGCTTTTTTGCCGGGTGCGGTGCTTCGGTCATTCTGTTTCCTGCGGCGATTTACCTGGCTGTTTATTATTCTTATGCGCATTACCTCATTGTAGTACATTTGTGACAGGAGATGCTCTATGAAGATGCGTTTTAAACTTGCAGGTGTTTTAGCGATGTTGTTGATTCCCGCTGCTGTGGCTGCAGACCAGCCTAATGTGCCCGACCAGGCGGCTGCGGAGCAGTACGTCAAAGCAACGAGGGATCTGGCAAGCCGGCGGATTTTTGAAGTCGGGGGCCGTGAGAAGATCGATTTATTATTTGCCGCGATGCTGCCGGTCATCAACAGTGTGGACGCTTATTACGCAACCGGGTACAAGGATGAGATCTCCAAGTCCTTGCAGCAATGCCTGTCAAACACCAACATGGATATCAACCAGCAGATCATCGGCAAAGGCCTGCAGCATGTCACGGTTCAGGCGATCCGGCGAGAACTGGATATCATGGCCGCCGCTGCCGCCGCCGGGCGCAAGGCCTCCGGCGAGCGGATCAAGATCTACTTCGAACATATCCGCCCGACCTTTGTCCGCCGGGATAAAGGATTCTTTGGCGACCAAAAGCCGCTCGAAACAGCCGCCGACCAAAGCATTCAACGTCTAATCGATGCACCCGAAACGGAGTTTCTCTCCGCTTCGCGAGACCTGGAAGATGTTATTGCGCGAACAATTGCCTTGTCGGTCTTGTACGAAGCAGGGGAACTCGAAAAATCGCGCGATACCGACCTTCATTTTTGTGATATCAAAAAAACCGAGGCGACGGTGTACTATCGCATTATTCAGTCGCGAATTCAAAGACGCAGTCCCAAAACGAATGAGACCATTTTGGCCATGCTCAACGGCAATTACGCCTCGTGGAATGCCGTCGAACTTGAAAAATACATGGTCCGGGGCCTGGCCATTCCACTAAAGTAAACTATGCAGCAGAATACGGAAAAAGGCAGAATTCTCCGCGTCAAAACCGGCTATAACCCGAATTCCAGTTCGATCGGCAGCCAGATACCGGCATTTCTTGCTTACGCGGTGGGTACGGGCGCTCTGGCGGTTTTTATTTCGCAATTGTCCAGTGCCGTGAAGGCGCATCTCGGTCAAAAGAAATCGGCTCCAGATGCGGAGAAGACCAAGTGAAGGCGGCTGTGAGGATAATACCAGCGGTCCTTTTGTGTCTTTGTGCGAGCGGCTGTCGTGACCGTGACCCGGTTGCGAAAAACCAACTGCATGTTCCGGATTTCCGCCTTGATGCGATCGGGCATGAACGTTTCTATCTGAACGACCATCGCGGCAAGGTTGTGGTGCTTGCGTTTTGGGCTACCTGGTGTCAACCCTGCAAGACCGAACTGCTCGAATTGAAGACGCTTGCCGCCGATCTTGAGGATAAAAACGTGGTCGCGGCGGCCGTTTGCACCGATCCTGAAAACGTGAGCGATCTCAAATCCGTCGTCGAATCCCTTGAGATCGATTACCCCGTGCTGCTTGACAGTCGGGGCGATCTGTTCAAACGATTGGGCCTGACCGCTGTGCCGACCACGCTGGTGCTCGATCCCGAAGGCAATACGGTCTTAAAGCGGGAGGGCTTTGATCCTGCGATCATGCAGCAGATTCGCAAAAGTATCGAGCAGCTTACAAAATGAAAACGATTCATTATGCCATCCTGTTGACCCTTCTATGCGGTCTGTCTGGGGCTGCAGCGCTGCCCGGATTTACGGCGGGGCCTTACTTGCTGAATGTTACCACTAATTCGGCCGTTGTCGCGTTTCATCTTGAAAAGGCTCTCGCGGCCAAGGTGCGGGTTTTCAACGGGACCGATTGGATGGAGTTTGACTCACCTCAGCCCAGCACATCGCATTTTGTTGAGGTGCACGGGCTGGAGCCGGATTTTACTTATGATTACGAGGTCATCTGCGCCGACGGCATGACGCAAGCTGGGTTGGGGGATAAAAGTTTCCAGATACGAACCGCCTGCCTGCCCGGGAATTCATTTTCGTTTGCGGTATATGGGGACCCTCGCCCCGGCGACAACCAGACCACACGTTACCACCAGGAAATCATGAACCAGCTTACGCGGGAAGAGCCGCTCTTTGCGCTGGTGCTGGGCGATATGGTCGATGATGGCAGCCGCGGGGAGCTTTGGCGGCAATTCTTTGATGTCGAGTCAAACCTGCTTCGCAGAACAGCGGTATATCCGGTGCTGGGTGATAACGATTTCGCCGGCGGCAAGGGACTCTATGGCGACTATTTTCCTTCTCTCGAAAAAGGATACTACGGCTTTCAATGGGGCGGCGTCTACTTTTTCGGCCTGCAGGCGTGGGGCACGCGCCAGTCCGGCCAATCCTTTGGAGCCGACAGCGAGCAGTACAAGTGGCTCGAAAGCGAACTGTCCTCCGCGGCGGCGCAAAGCGCGCCATTCCGAGTGGTCTTTCTCCATGACCCGGTTTTTATTTCGCGCGGCCGCTCATCGGAGATCCTTCGCCGTGTTTGGGCGCCCTTGTTCGAAAAGTACAAAGTCGATGTCGTGTTCGCCAGTTGGCACATGTACGAGCGTTCGATGCACGAGGGCGTCAGTTACATCATCTCCGGCGGTGCCGGCGCCGAGCTGATCTGGATGGATCCCGATCCCATGTATCCTTCACAAGCCGAAGCGCGGCAATATCATTTCTGCAAGGTGGACGTCAGCTCCAATATGATGACCATCAGCGCGATCACGACTGACCGAACCGTACTGGACAGTATTACACTCATGCCGCGGTCGCAGGAACAGCTTGATTCGGGCCTCATGGAACGTGCCGCCAAACGGCTTGGGGCTGAGATGATCATCGAGCCTCAGCCGGGCTGTCCCCAGGTTCCGATGACGTTCTTTTCAACGGACTGCCTGTATTGTCGAAGGCTTTTGAATCACGACTTGCCTCGATGGGCTGCCGTCAACAACGTCTCTTTGAAAATAACCTATTTTGATTTGAGCCAGGAAGGCATTTACGATCTCTTCCTCAGCGCAGGAATGGATTTCGGCCGTCAGGATCTGGATGTTCCGGCCATCTTCATCGGGCGGCAGGCCTTGGGCGGCCAGGAGCAGATCGACAGCCAATTGCCGCAGGAGCTGCAAGAATTTAAAGAAGATCCCAAGTCCTACGTCGAGCAGATGATTACGCCATTTTCTAATGTACACGATACAAAAAGCGCTAAGGAAAGCGCCTTTAATGCGCTGACCTTGGGCGTGGTGCTGACCGCGGGATTGCTGGATGGGATCAACCCATGCGCGTTTACGACGGTGATCCTGCTGATCTCCTACCTGGGCCTGGTCGGCGGCGGACGCAGGCAGATGGTCTATACCGGCAGTGTCTTTACGGCGGCGGTTTTCATCACGTATTTCATCATCGGCTTGGCATTCTTTGGTTTTATCAAAGTGATCTTGAAGGGTCCGATCTTCGTAACAATCGTAAATGCCGCTCTGCTGATCGCCGTTGCCGCACTTGCGTTTTTTTCACTCGTTGATTTTGTCCGCTGCCTGAAAGGAAACCCCAGGGACATGACGCTGCAACTGCCGGAATTGCTCAAAAACAAGATACGTCAGCGGATCAGGGATTTCGCACGGCATAAGACGGCGGTCCTTGGCGCCGCGTTCGGGTTAGGCGTGATGGTGACAGGTATGGAACTGGCCTGCACGGGACAGGTCTATTTGCCCATCATCACAATGATCTCCGAACCAACGCACCGCCTGGCGGCAACAGGCTATCTGCTTTCGTATAATGCGGCATTTATTATCCCGCTGATCGCCGTCTTTATGCTGACGGTATTTGGAGTGAGTTCGCAAAGGCTGGGTGCTTTTTTTGGCCGGCGGGTCGCGCTGGTCAAACTCGCTTTGGCGCTGCTGTTTATCGGTATGGGAGTTTTGATCGCTTTTAATATGGGTCTTTTCCAATGAGTACATTAGATCGCGAGAAAAATCAGGAAAAGCAAATTGCGCAAGGCCGGATCCTCCGCGTCAAGCAGGGATACAATCCGAATTCGAGTTCCATGGGCTCGATGATATTTATTCTTCCGGCGTCGTTAATGGCCGTTACCGCCTGTTTCGGCATCGTCTCAGCGGTCATTATGGCCAAAACGCTTAAGCATTCCGATGAAGCCCCCGGCATACCCGAGAATACAGACGTACAGAAAGGTAACCCCCAGTGAAACATGCCTTTTGCATCCTCGTTCTGATCTGTACCGCGGTTGTCTGGGCGCAAACCGATCCGGTCGAACAGGCACAATCGTTATTCAAGCAAGGGGATTACCTTGCGGGCATGAATCTGCTGACCGCCGAACTCAACAGCCCCGACGCAGTCAAACAAGCCGCTGCTTTGGAGGCATTCGCGCGTTACCAGGAAGAACTGGTGGGCAATTACGATTATGCCTTACGGCTTTACCAGAGCATTCTCAAGAACAATCTGCCCAAGGATGACCCTCTTAAGGCAGACGCCAAAGAACAAATGGCGCGGATCATCGAGCTGAAATCTCGCTATCGGGCCGAGGATGTGCTGCTGCGCAGCTTGCAGCCGCCGGAGGTGGCCAAGCCGGACCGCTGCGACAGGCAAACCATGCTCCTGCGTTCCATTATGGAAAGCAAACCGGATTACTACAGGAACTACGAAGTGTTTTATCATCTGGGCCGGCATTACCTTGTGACGCAGGATTATCGCCGATCATGTGAACTGCTCGATCGGGCCCTGCAATTGAAACCGGCCATAAACTTCTATCTGCCCTTGCATACGTGCAGAGAAAGGGCGCACCGGCTGTGGGTTCAATCCAATGTTAATAAAGGCTCTTTCATTTCCGTCGGCGTTCTGCTGGCCGTGACGATCGTTTCATTTTATGCGGCAAGGCCATGGCGATGGGTGCGCATGCGGCATTTGGCAATTGGGTTTGCAGGTGCGGCGCTGTGGGTCATTGTGTTTGCGGTCTTCTATAAGCTGACCGCGGCGCGGCAGATCATTCCTGACGAGAGCCAGACGCAGATCAGTATCGTGCCGCCGTTTTATCCCGATTTCGGACCAGGCAGTCCCTATTGGCATGTGGCTCAAAACCTTTGTATCTATGGGTTGGTCGGCACGCTTGGCGTATTTGTATTTGCTGTCGGGGCCGCAAAATTCAAACGCAGGTGGATGGCTGTTATGGGCAATGGAATCTTCAGTGTGCTGCTTTTTGGAACGCTTTTGACAATCTTCTACATGTACAACTGTAATGAAAAGAGCGTTTTCTATTCGGTTGCTCAGCAGGGTTCTTTGGGCAGACTGAATGGCGCCAGTTATTTCGTAAATTATGGGATGGAACCGTATATCCTGACCAATCCCAAGGCGTATCCGGACCTGGCGCTTGAAAATGTCTCGGATGCTCACATGTACGAGTGGGTTAAACGCTATTGCACGTTTTCAACGCCCGAGAAGGAAAGTAAATAGATGCAGCATTTGCCAAAAGATAACGCCATCAAGTACCGCTTTGAAAACTTCGGCGGCATCATTGCCGGCGATCAGCCGCCGTTTTTGGTATTCGTGGACAAGAACTACATGCGGCAGCTTGGGCTGGATGAATCCGTTCTGTGGAATGCGCAGGATGAATCCATCGGCCGTTTATCGGCGCCGACCGAAGTGCATTTCGCGATCACCAACCGGTGTTCGGTTCGATGTCCGCATTGCTATATGGATGCCGGCGCTCCGGATGAAGGCGAACTGGATACGTCCTCGCTCATGAAGGCGCTCGATATACTGGCCCAATTGAACGTGTTCCACATCGCGCTCGGAGGCGGTGAAGCCCTCGAACGGGATGACCTTTTCGAGATCGCTCAATATGCCCGGCGAAAAGGCCTCATACCCAATCTAACCGTTTCCGGCGCCAATCTCACGGCAGCAGTCGCCGAGAAGATGACCGTTTTCGGTCAGGTCAACGTCTCGCTTGACGGCGTTGGCAGCGTATACAGCGCTTTCAGAGGCAAAGAGATGTTCTCCGCTGCGGATTCCGCTCTCGATGCCCTGATTCAAGCAGGTGTCTCCGCTGGGATCAACTGCGTTGTCGGTAAACAGAATTTTGAGGGCATTCCAGAACTATTCGAGTATGCCGCCAAAAAGAAAGTCAACGAAATCGAATTCCTGCGTCTGAAACCCTCGGGTCGAGGCAGGCAGAAGTACTTCAATGAACGAACGACGGTTCTGCAGAACCGCGCCTTGACGCCCATGCTGGCCGACCTGTCGGACAAATTCAAGATCGCCGCCAAGATCGATTGTTCGTTTGTGCCTATGTTCTGCTATCATCGTCCGCCGCGCGAATTGCTGCAGGCGATGGCAACCTACGGCTGCGAGGCCGGCAATGTCCTGCTGGGCATTCGCAGCAACGGCAAGGTGGCAGGCTGTTCGTTCATGCAAAGCAGCGGCCATTCCGTCTTTGATCTGGCGACCGACCCCGCCTGCCGGCAAGATGCCGACCGTATCGCCGCATGGACGCATGATGCCCCTGAGCCGTGCCGGTCATGCGACTACCTGGATATCTGCAAAGGCGGCTGTCACGCGGTTTCTGAATTTGTAACCGGGGACTTTAACGCTGCGGATCCGGATTGCCCGCGGGTGGTCGATTTTCGCAAGGATCAACCATGAACGTATGTACAAAGCAAGAGACAGGTTTGAAGCCTGTCGCGCAAAAACATTTTAATTTTACCGGCACATTATTCACCGTGGTCGTATCGGTCGGGTTCGTCTGGGCGGCAGCAGAATGGTTTGCGCTGGCGGGCGGACCGAAAAACGAATTGCAGACAAGTACCGCTTCGGACGCGCCGAAGGCATACTTCAATCTAAAATCTATTTCGCAGGCTCAAAGCGAATACATCAAGACCGATTGGGACAAAGACGGCAAAAAGACGTATGCCGGATATTACACGCATTTGTGGACCAGCGTGGACCTTCAAAGCAATCCCATTTTGATCGACCTGCTCCCGCGTAAACTGGCCTTTGCGATCGACCCTGCCCGGGCGATTGACAATTACTATTTTGTTAATCTGCAGGATCGAAGCATCCCGACAACCGGCGAGATCAAGCCTTTGGATTACGAAAAGGAATGGGCTGTTATGGCGGCTCCGCTGGGCGACGGCAGGGCGGAAATGCTGCATCTGCTGGCAGACAGTTCCGGCCGCATTTACGCCAAATTCGCCCGTTATGCCGCAACGCAGTACATTGATGACCCCGCCGCAAACGGCTGGACGGTTATTGACTCTTTGGAACAACTGGTCAATATCCAAAAACAGCAAACATCCGCAAAATAGGATGAGAGTCCCTCAAGTAATTATCTGCAGGACGTGACGGCTAGTTGCTTTTGCATAAAGGGTAAAAGTCGAGCCGTTATAATGCAAATAGCAAAAAAGCGGTTTTTCAACTCAAAAATTCTGTCAGATTCGGCCCATTTGTTCTAATAAGTGTTGCCGTGACGCTGCCGCCGCTAGTGTTGGCGACTTAGGCGGTTTTACTCGATAATAAGCCCCAAATCGGGTATAATGCAGTCTTGCACGAACTTAGAGGAGTGTTGTGGTGGGCATACAGGAACTTAAAAGCGAGCAGTTTTTCCGCCTCTATAATGCCGCCCAGAAAAGGGTTTATGCATACCTTTTAATGCTAGTACATAACCAGAACGATGCCGACGACTTATTTCAGGAAACGGCCAGTGTTCTCTGGGAGCGCTTCGACGAATTCGATAAGACAGGCAGTTTTGCCGCTTGGGGCATCGGCATTGCACGTAACAAGGCCTTTGATTTTCTCAAGTCCAAGCAGACCTCGCGGCCCTTATTCGATGACAGTTTTTACAGGGACATCTCGGAAATTGCAGCCGCCCAAACCGCCGAAACCGACAGGCGTCTAAAAGCCCTGCAGGATTGCAGCAAGAAGATGTCCGTCCAGAATCAGCGGTTGATCCACCTGCGTTTCGAGCAGGGGGTTACGGTCAAGAAGATCTCGCAGATATCCGAGTTTTCGGCCGATGCCATTTATAAAAGGTTGTCGCGCATCTATACCGCTCTGCACGATTGCATCGACCGCACGATGCTCCAATGGGAGAGGACCTGATGCGTACCGAGCAGGCGATCATCAATGAGCTGCTTTTCAGGCTGCTGGATAACGAGATCACGGACCAGGATTTCGCCCGCCTGAAGAATTGGGTCAATTCGGATCCAGCGGCAAAAGATTACTACTGCCGTTTCATGACCGATTACAGCACGCTATCCATGCGGCCCATAACGGGCATTCAGGAGGCCGATTCGTTGTTCCTGCAGGAGGAATTGCTGGATCGCAATTTCTGGACGCTCATGTCGGAGGAAGAGGAAAGCGCCCCCGGCATAGAGCCGTCGGCTGCGCCGCCGGTTCAAGCGGCGCCCATTGCCAAGGTCCACCGGAGCCGCGTCGTGCGAACCGTTAATAAGACATCGCTTGCCGTGGCGGTTGCCTCCATGGCAGCCCTTTGCCTGTTGGTCTGTTATGTCCACCTTTCCGGGCCCGCCCCTTACGAAGTGGCAACGCTGGTCGACTGCATGGATGCCGAATGGTCATCCGATCTTAGGCTGCGGCCCGGCGCTCGAATCTGCTCCAACATCAAGCCCATCCGCCTGACCGGCGGTATCGTCAAGCTCGTAACCGATGACAACGTACAAGTCGTGCTCGAAGCCCCGACGGAATTTCACTTTGTGTCCTATTCCGAGATCGCTCTCGGTTACGGCAAATTGTTCGCCAATGTCTCGGAGCAGGGCCGGGGATTTCTCGTGGCCGCTCCAAACGCCAGGATCGTTGACCTGGGTACCGAGTTCAGCGTGCTTTCACACCTTGACGGCAACACGGAAGTGCACATGTACAAGGGCACGGCCAACTTGTTCAGCGGCCACAAGAATGAAATAAAAACGTCGCAGATCTTGTCAGCCGGGTCAGCCAGACAGATCGAGCGTGCGGATTCGACGGTGAGGGAAATTGCGCTGCAGCGCGATCTGGTGGTCCGGCAGATCGATTCCACGGCCGCGTTTGCCTGGCGGGGGCAGCCGCTTGATCTGGCGGATATTGTCGGCGGAGGCTCCGGATTCGGCACGGGAAGGCTCGATCGCGGACTGGACCCGCTCAGCGGCCGCACGGTCGAGTCGCTCCGCACGACTGACGTCTATGCCGCGCCGGCAGGCTATCTGCGGGCCGTAGAAAACGCTTTCATAGACGGCGTGTTTGTCCCCGCAAACGCGCAAGCCGCGTCACAAATTACCTCCACCGGCCTGGTGGCGAACTTCCCACGCACCTCCGGTAAGGTGTGGGGCTATGTTTTCAATGGGGCCTGGCATGAGAGCTTTGATGCGCCGCATCATAATCTGCAGCTCGACGGCAAGATTCTGGACGGTAGGAATAATCCTGCGATCGCGATGCATTCCAACCTGGGGATCACGTACGATCTGGCGGCCATCCGCCGGTCGCTGCCGCAACTGAGGATCAAATCGTTCTGTGCCTCCTACGGCATTTCCGAAACAGTTGACAACTGGCTCAAAGCCGCCGCATTCGAGGGGGCGACTGCGAGTCTTGAATTCGACAGGCTCGCCGCTGTGCGCCGGTCCGCCGCGGAGTTTTGGGTTTTTCTCGATGGCAAGAACGTGCTGCATGACCGGCGCCTGAGCGGCGGCAAAAGCGGTTCCTTGAACATCCCGATCGATGACGGAGCGCGTTTTCTGACGCTGGCAGTAACCGAATCGGATGATACGTTTATGTTTGACTGGGCGGTATTCGTGCAGCCCGAACTGAATTTAGAGTTAACAGGAAAATAGAATTAGAAAAATGCGGCGTTGCAATGAGCAAATAATAAGAATTCAGGAAAGGAGTAGTATGATGAAAAAACTATGCTTAACGGTATTGGTTTTGTGTATGATGGGCATTGTTCCGGCAAACGCGACCGTGTACAATGATGCAGTTGGAGAGGCGCTTGGCAATTGGGGGCATTTGGATATCGTATCAGTTGAAGTCTCTAACGATGCAACTCATATCACCTTTATTATTACGTTAGGGGGCGATCCCATCGCAACGAACTGGGGCAAGTACCTGGTCGGGATCGACAATGTCGCCGGCGGCGATACCGCCAGCAATGGCTGGGGTCGGGCTATCGCGATGTCTGCCGGTATGGATTACTTTATTGGAAGCTGGGCCGACTCGGGCGGCGGAGCGGAAACATACAGTTGGGACGGCGACAGTTGGAATCGCGACAACGCCACTTATTCATCGCCCAGCGATATCGAAATCCCGGTGATCACCACCAGCTCCATCACTCTAAAAACTTCCCTGGCCTCACTGGGGCTTAGTCACGGCGATTCTTTCGTGTTCGATGTGTTCACAACCGGAGGCGGCGGCCAGGACACCGCCACCGATGCCCTGTCGGATCCACTCCAGACCGCTGGGGAGTGGTCGGTTCCGTATAGTTCGACCTCTTCGCTTTCTTACACCGTGGTTGTTGACAAGGCGTACGCTCCGGCTCCTGCCAATGGTGAAATCGTCGGGACCAATATCGGTTCATTGAGCTGGACGAATCCGGCCCCGACCAATCCGGCCGACACGATCACGTGCGATGTCTATTTTCTGGATGCTGGAACGTCACCGTTGACGGCCGACCCGAACATGGGGCCAATCATTGCAGATCCCGGCGTCATTCAGATCGCAAATGATATTACCGATGAGACAGTTGCCTTGCCCGGTTCGGTTTTGCCGCTCCAGGACGATCATTACTATTACTGGAAGGTTCATGCGACCGATCCCAACACGCCGGGCAATCCGGTGACTGCTCAGGGGTATCTATGGTATTTCTTTGCCGGAGATGCGGCCCCCGAGCCGAGTAAACCGCTTGACCAGTATATGTGGCTGGGCCAGGATGACGCCGCGATCGGCGGCATTGGCGACACCAATCCGAATATCAGATATTTCGAGGTCACGGCATCGTACACGGACGACGGCAAGAGTCCGATTGCCGATGTCAACATGGTCAATCTGAATTGGGACTGGGCCAATGGCCAACTCGGTATCGCAAAGGTCAGCCAAGTCCATGATCCTGTGGCAAAGACGGTCACCGCCGTATATAGGACCATTTGGGCCGAAGGCGGCGATCCGGACAACACTACCGTGCTTCCGGGCTATTGGGCGATTCGTCTGGAGGTGACCGACGGAACCGGCACGGTGCAAGGAGCCCAGGGTATTCACCGGATTTTTGCAACCTGCGGAGAAGCGGCCGAGGCCGATCCCGCTGACGACTTTGATGGGTACTATGATACCAATGACGACTGTATCGTGAACCTGGCCGATTTTGCGGATTTCGCGGCAAAATGGCTGTATCAAGGCAGCAAGTACGAGTAATTGCGTTGGACGGCGGAAGACATGGGCGAGATGCCCGTGATACGTGTTGTGTGTACAAGACGCAAAGTTTACGTGTTTAACAACTTTTTTTGGAGGATCGAAAGATGAAACAATGTTTGATTTTGATTCTGGTGGTTTTAGGGCTGGCTGTGTCGGCCAACGCCGACTACTACGTTGCGGGCGACTTCAACGGCTGGGACGCGGTGGGTAACCTGATGACGGACAATGGCGATGGAACCTACGCTGTCACGATAACGGGTCTTGTTGCCGATTCCAGGCACGAGTTCAAAGTGACCATTGGAGATTGGTCAACGGCTTATCCAGGGGACAACAGTTGGCTCTATGCGGATGCCTCCGGCAGCGTTGACATCACGTTCAACTCGAATTGGGTTGCGGACGGCTGGAAGATCGAACAGTACCGCATCGGCGAAAGCACCGATCCCGGTTCATGGACTCTTGCAGGCAGCTTCCAGGGCTGGAACAACGCCGAAGGGAATATGACCCCGCAGGGCGGCGGCATTTACCTGTTCAGCCAGACGTTATCCGCCGGTGAACATTGGTTTAAACCCGTTGTGACCGGTACGTGGGATTCGATCGCCGAAAACGGACGTTCCGGAAACACATGGAACATGTATGTCAATCTGGCCTCGGCCTCCGTCGTAAATGTTTATGTCGATGCGCTCAATGGCGTCGTCAAGACGGAAGTCGTCCCGGAACCTGCGACCATGACCATGCTGGGACTTGGCTCATTGCTCATGGCGATTCGGCGCCGGAAGTAAGCGGTCTCGCAGCACAATAACAGCCTCCTCCCGGTAAACAGGCCGGGAGGGGCTTTTTGTAAAGCACTTTAGAAAGGTCTATTGTGTTTAAAGGGTTTGTTTGTACACTTTTTGCTCAACTAACGCTTTGCTTTGCCCCGGCGCAGGTGCTGTTTGAGGAAAGCTTCTCTCCGCGGACAGCCGTCGGGGCTCAAATGGAGAACGGCAGTCTAGATTATAAATTTCATCGTGAAAAAGACGGCAGGCTTGTACTCAAAGATAATACGGCCGGCGTTGTTTACGATCTCGCTTCGATCCCGCTTGACCCGGCTCAATACAAAACGCTTTACCTCAGCTTCTGCCTTCGCAGCCTCAATGTCTCCGCAAAGGATAAATTCGCCGGCGTGGTATTCTATGATGAGGATAGGGAAGTATTTGGGCTGGGCAACGACTACGCCTCTGAGCTTTTCAGTTTTTGGACCTCCAACGGGCAGGGTCTTGCGATTGGCGAAATCCCGACCATCGTTGATAATGACGTGCACATGATCGTTATGCGAGTCGATTTCAACCCGAACGGGCCGGAGAAGATCAAGATCGGACTGGATCCATTCTGTCAACGGACCGAGGACCGCCAGCCTGACCACATCTGGACCAATTACGAATGCGAATTGAATTTTGACGAGCTGCGACTGCGATGCGGCAATACCGACTGCAATTGGGAGTTTGATGAACTCCTGGTTGGGACCAATTGGCAATCGGTAACACCGTCCGACAATGAGCCCGGCGTTTACATCGAGAATCTTACCGCTGTTTCCATGCCGCCGGGTAAGACAGAGCGGATTGGCGAGGGCGTCACCCGATTCTGGCCGGAGGGGGTCGATCCCAAAGACACTCTTCCTTCATTGGCGCTGGAGCAGTCGTTGAAGGCTGTCGGACCTGTGACCGAGAAATGGCCGTTGAGGCCTGTGTTTGGAATTTCCGGCGGCAAAAAATACGCTTACATTGACATCGATCCCGAGATCGATCTGTATGGCACAGGCGAGGTGACCGGCAGCCTGCTCCGCAACGGCCGCAAGATCGTCCTTTTTAACAAAGACAATTATGGCTATGGCAAACCCGATCAGCTCTATCAATCTCACCCGTGGGTGCTGGGCCTTCGCCGGGACGGAACCGCGATGGGCATACTCTTCGATACCTGCTGGAAAGCGGAACTGGATTTGCGCTCCGGCGTGCTTTTTACGATCCCGGAGGCGGCGCCGTTCTTTGCCGTCATCGTGATTGATGGCCGCGATCCCCAGCAGGTCATGAGCCGCCTGGCTGAACTGACGGGCAAAATGCCGATGCCGCCGCGGTGGGCGCTCGGATACCATCAATGCCGCTACTCGTACAACCCCGATGCGCGGGTGCGTCAGATCGCCGATACCTTTCGCGCCAAGCGGATCCCATGCGATGTGATTTGGTTCGACATCGATTACATGAACGGCTTTCGCATCTTTACATTCGACCCGAACCAGTTTGCCGATCCCAAAGCCATCAACGATTACCTGCATGCAAGCGGCTTCAAGAGTGTCTGGATGATCGACCCCGGCGTGAAACGGGATCCCGGCTATTTTGTTTATGAAGGCGGAACCCGCGCTGGCGCCTGGGTTAAAGACGCTTTTGGCAATCCCTTCGTCGGCCCCGTCTGGCCTGGCGATTGCGTTTTTCCCGACTTCACTGTGCCAGCCGTTCGTAAATGGTGGGGCGGTCTCTACGAAGCCTTTATGGCCATGGGCATCGATGGCGTCTGGAATGATATGAACGAGCCTGCGGTTTTTAAGGAAGAGACGGGCTGGACCATGTCGCCGGATTGTTATCATCGCGGAGGCGACGGCCTGCCCGCCGGACCGCACGAGCAGTATCATAATGTTTACGGCATGCTCATGGTCAAGGCCTCTCGCGATGGTATCCAGAAGGCCAACCCGGACAAACGTCCGTTCGTTCTGTCACGTGCCAATTTCCTGGGCGGCCATCGCTACGCGGCCACGTGGACCGGCGACAATAAATCCACATGGGAACATCTCAAGTGGTCGGTTCCGATGTCGCTGAACCTGAGCCTGTCGGGACAGCCGTTTAATGGGCCTGATATCGGCGGGTTTATCGATAACGCAACGCCGGACTTGTGGGCGCAGTGGATTGCCGTCGGGGCGTTCTTCCCGTTCAGCCGCGCCCATACATCGAAAGACACTGCGGACCATGAACCGTGGTCGTTTGGACCAAAAACAGAGAATGCGGCCCGCATTGCGCTGCAGCGGCGCTACCGTTTGATGCCTTATCTGTATACGGCTTTTCATGAATCGCACGTACAAGGTCTTCCGATCATGCGGCCGGTTTTTTTTGCCGATCCCGCCGACATCCGCCTGCGCTTAGAGGATCAATCGTTTCTCGTCGGCCAGGATTTGATGGTGACGCCAAACTGGGCAGACGATCTGCCGATGCCGACAGGAATTTGGCGGCACATATCGATCGTTCCTGAAGATGCCGCCGATGAGTACCAGTGCACGCTGAGAGTCAGGGGCGGAGCGATCGTGCCGCTTGGGCCGATCGTGCAGACCACGGAAGAAATTACGGATCACCAGCCGTTGACATTGATGGTCGTACTGGATGAGCGAGGACAGGCACGCGGGACGCTTTATGAGGATGCCGGCGATGGATACGGTTATCTCAAGGGAGAGTTTTGCCTTTCCGGTTTTGAAGCACGCCAAACGCCAGATTCTGTCACCGTCCAATGCGTTCGGCAGGAGGGGCAATGGAAATTGCAAAAGCGGCTGGTTTCAGTGACCATCGTCGGCGACGGCAGAAACTACTACGGCTTTGGCGATATCATCAGCGGCGTCAAAGTGCGGACGGGAAATGACGTATGATTACAGCATCCAAGAGAGCGAAATCAACTTTGCGCGGCCTGCGCAGCGTCCTGCTTTTGTCTGCGGCACTGCTGTGCGACAGTTTGTTGTCTGCCGCTGTTCCGTCAACACGGCCCGGTCTTGGGGCAACGCCTTATGCCGGCGGCACGACCTTTCGGGTCTGGGCGCCGCATGCCTCTACCGTCAGCGTCGCCGGAACGTTCAACTCCTGGAGCACCACATCCAGACCGCTTGCGGCCGAGCCGGGCGGCTGGTGGTCGGTCGATGTGCCGGGGGCCGCGGTGCCGCATGCGTACAAATACGTCATCAACGGCAGTTTGTGGAAGGTTGATCCGCGCGCCAAGGATGTTGTCTGGAATGCCGGCAACTCAACATACAACGGAATTATTGTCAATACGGCATACCCCTGGACGCCGTTTGAGCCGCCGGCGTGGAACGATATGGTTATCTATGAAATGCATATCGGCACGTACAATGACGCACCCGGCGGAACTGTCGGGACCTGGAGTTCCGCTATCGCCATGCTCGATCATATCCAATCGCTCGGCGTCAATGCCGTCGAGCTTATGCCGATTGGTGAATTTGCCGGCGATTATTCGATGGGATACAACCCCGCACACCTGTTCGCGCCGGAAAGCGCTTACGGAAGCCCGGCGCAAATGAAAGCGTTTATCGACCAATGCCATCAGCGCCGGATCGCCGTGCTGCTGGATGTAGTGTACAACCATCTTGGCCCCAGCGACCTGGGCCATTCCCTGTGGAAGTTTGACGGCTACAGCGCCTATGATTATACCGGCGGCATCTATTTTTACGAAGATGACAACCGGTTTACGCCCTGGGGCGATACGCGCCCGAATTTTTCATCCGGTCCCGTGCGATCTTTGATCCGTGATAACGTCATGTACTGGCTGACCGATTTAAATATGGACGGCATCCGCATGGACGGCACCGCATATATCCGCGAGCGCGGCATCGGCGAGCCCGAGATTCCCGAGGGCTGGTCTTTGATGCAATGGATCAATAACGACGTCGATGCGGCGCTGCCGCAGAAGATCATGATTGCCGAGGACATGCGCGATAATGAGTGGATCACCAAGACCACGGGCGCCGGCGGCGCGGGCTTTGATTCGCAGTGGGATGCCGGCTTTCATCACAAGGTCGTCCCAGCGCTGACGACATCGGATGACAATTCTCGCAACATGTGGGATGTGAGAGATGCGATTGTGCATCTCTATAATGGCTGGGATACGCAGCGCGTGATCTATACGGAAAGCCATGATGAGGTCGGCTCCTCAAGCGACAAGTCCCGCGTGCCCGAGCAGATCTGGCCCGGCAACGCTGACAGCTACTATTCCAAGAAGCGCTCGACGCTGGGCGCAGGATTGGTATTCACCAGTCCGGGCATACCGATGCTGTTCATGGGGCAGGAATTCCTCGAAGACGGCGCATGGCAGGATACCGACCCGCTGGACTGGTCGAAGAACACGACCTTCGCCGGAATCAAGATGCTGTATCAGCATTTGATAGGGCTTCGCCGCAATCTTTCCGGCAATACACGCGGTCTGTTGGCGAAGAATACGAACGTGTTCCACGTGAACAATACCGGCAAGGTGATCGCCTTTCACCGCTGGTGGAACGGCGGCCCCGGCGACGATGTTGTTGTGGTCGCCAATTTTAAGAACCAGGGCTTTACGAACTACAATATTGGAATGCCGCGGCCGGGCCGATGGCGTGTGCGGTTCAACAGCGACTGGAACGGCTACGATGCTGAATTCGGCAATTGGAATTCTTACGATACGCTCGCCTCGGCAGGCGCTAAAGACGGCTTGTCCTTTAATGCCAATGTCGGCATCGGTCCGTATTCGCTCATCATCCTGTCGCAGGGAACGTCGCCGGACCTGAACGATAACGGCGGCGTCGATCTCGAGGATTTCGCTCGGTTTGCCGAGCAGTGGCTGCGTGCATGCGACAATTGGGATTCTTGCGGCGGGGCCGATTTTGACATGAGCGGAAGCGTCGATCTAACCGATCTCTATCGTTTTGTTTCCGAATGGCTCGCCAATTAAGCAGTGACACGGGCGTCTCGCCCGTGATATTACTATTTCATCTTGCTTGGAGGTTGCTAGCATTTTCTTCTTGACATATATGGTTGTTTGACCATATACTTTATGTATGGAATTATTGACCGAAAAGCAGCAAAGAATCCTCGAATTTATTGAGCTTCGATTGGCTGAAAATGTCCCTCCGAGCCAAAAGGAGATTGCCGCACATTTTGGTCTTGTACAGAATGCCGCTTTCCAGTTGATAGGTTATCTGAAAAAGAAAGGCTATCTCGAGCAGCAGAATAGCTTTCATAGGGGACTGCGGCTATCAAGTGAATACCTTGCGTACAAAGAGCAAACGCGGGGGCTTCCTCTGGTCGGCAGGGTGGCTGCGGGCGAACCGATCCTGGCCGAACAGAATATTGAAACCTATATCGATATCCCCGAGTTAGTCAAAAAGCAGTACCGGGATGCGTTTCTGCTCAAGGTCGTCGGCGACAGCATGATCGAGGATGGGATCATGGATGGCGATTACGTCATCGTGCGGCCGCAATCAACGGTTGAGAACGATCAGATCGCGGTCGTTCTGCTCGAGGATGAAGCGACGGTGAAACGGGTGTTTTTCAAATCCGGCCAGGTCATCCTCAAGCCCGCCAATCCTAAATACAAATCCAAATCTTTTAAAAAAGGCGACAAGTCCGTTCGAATCGTCGGCAAAGTCGCAGGCTGTTTTAGAATGCTATGAGCCATCCGATTTACATAGGCATCGCCGGCTGGTCGTACCCCGACTGGAAGGGGATTGTCTATCCCGGCCGCGGCGTCGATCCGCTGGAGTACGTGGCGCGTTTTGTCGATGTAGTCGAGATCAATAATACCTTTTACCGGCCGCCGGAAGAACGCATCTGCCGCTCATGGCTGGCCAAGGTCTCGGGCTTTCCGGAATTCTTTTTTACGGCCAAGCTGCACAAGGATTTTACGCACGAAAAAAAGATCGATCCTGGAATGGTTCGCCAGTTCTGCATCGGCTTTGAGCCAATGCTGGAGGCGGGTAAACTCCGACAGCTTCTGATGCAATTTAAGTACGACTTCAATGATACTCTGTCTAATCGCAATTACCTAAAGGAACTCATTGGTTCTTTCTGCGGCATATTCAATATCGCCCTCGAGGTCCGGCACTGCAGTTGGCAGCAGCCCGATGCGCTGCAATTTCTGTGCGGACTTGGTGTGGCCGTCTGCAATCTGGATTACCCTCTTTCCTCGACCGCCTTCGACCTGCCGCTGTGCACGGTCGGAAAGCACGGCTATTTTCGGCTGCATGGAAGAAACGCCGAAAAATGGTTCACCAAAAACGCCGGCCGCGATGAGGTGTATCATTACTATTACAAGGAAGACGAACTGCGGCAGATTTTTGCGAGAATGCAGCAGCTTGCCGAATCGTTCGAGCAGTTGACCGTCATCGCGAATAATCATTATCGCGGCGGAGAATTGGCCAACGCCCTCGAACTCAAATGGATGCTGACCGGCCTGCCGCAATCGGTTCCGCCGGGTCTGCTCAAGGAATACCCGCAACTGGCACGGATCGCCTCGACGAAGCACTTGCCGGGCGACAGCCTGTTATGAGGGCCGCGGCGCTTCTATGCCGAAGTTATTTCAGCCTGCTCCGCGGAGCCGTTGCGCCTGATCGCTGGGCAAAGGCCGCCAAAGAGCTTGGTTATGGTGCGCTGGCCATGGCTGACACCAACAATCTCTACGGCATCAAAGACTTTTTCAACGCCGCCAAAGAAGCGGGCATCAAGCCGATTGTTGGTGCTGAGGTTTTGACTTCCTCGCAGCGTGCCTTCTTTATGGTTGAAAACGAACAGGGCTATCGCAATCTCTGCCGGATCATCACCGCCTGCAACCTGGATACGGAATTTTGCTTGTTGAAAGAATTGTCCGTTAGTGCCGAGGGTCTGATTTGTATTTGCTTTCAAAAGGATCTTTCAATTCAGTTAAAATCGCTTCTGCCGCAGGAAGCTCTCTTCTTCGGCTGCACCAGCGAAGCCGATGCCGAATGGTCCATGGCGAATCGCGTCGAACCGGTTGCGGCCGATACTTATACGATAATCGATAAGGAAGACGTGGTCGCCGGCAGGATCCTGAACCGCATCAGGGAACTGGGCGTCGAAGGCCCCGGCCCGGCGGATGGATGCGGGTTTGTGCCGCTGCCGCCGGAAGCTCAACTCAAGGAACGGTTCCGGCGTTCCCCCCGCGCGGTAACCAATTCGCTGCAGATCGAGTCAAGGTGCGAGTTTGAACTGTTTACCGGCCGCTGCTGGTTGCCCAAGATCCAAATCGAAAAAGACAGGAGCGGCGATGACCGGCTCGCCCGGATTTGCCATAAGGCCATCGCCGGCCGATATCGTCCGCTCACTCAGCTCATCCTGAAAAGACTCGAGCACGAACTGAACGTCATTAAAGGCAACGGCTTCAGCGACTATTTCCTGCTCGTGAACGAAATCGTCTCTTTCGCCAAGAGCCGGAACATCCCCGTCGAAATACGCGGTTCGGCGGCCGGTTCGCTCGTGTCCCACGTCCTAGGCTTTACCCGCGTATGCCCGCTGGAGTATGACCTGTACTTCGAACGCTTCATGAATCCCGGCAGGAAGGATTGCCCCGATATCGACATCGACCTGTGCTGGAGGGGCCGCGATGAAGTCATTCAATTCTGTTACGAGCATTGGGGCCATGACCATGTGGCGATGATCTCGACGATGAACACGTACCGGCTTAAAGGTGCCATCCGCGACGTGGGCAGGTTCCTGGCGTTGCCGCCGCACCAGGTCGATGAATACGTGCGAAAACGCCGCACGCCGGACGAGTCCATTATCTATAAACTCGCCCGCAAGATCACCGGTATGCCGCGGCACGTCGGCATTCATTGCGGCGGCATCGTCATCACGCCCTGTCCCGTCGGCGAACTGGCCCCGCTGCAGTACACCAACAAGGGCGTCATCGTAACGCAGTACGAAAAAGATACCGCCGAGGCCGTCGGCCTGGTCAAGATCGACCTGCTGGGCAACCGCGCCTTATCCACCGTCAATGAAGCCGTCAAGCTGGTGAATCAAAATCAAAGCGAGCCGCTCGATATCGATGCCGTCAGCCGGACCGATGCGAAAATCGGCCGCCTGCTCACGCACGGAAAAACCATGGGCGTCTTTCAGTGCGAATCTCCCGGCATGAGCCAGCTTTGTCGCGGGCTCAAGGTCAAGAGCCAAAAGGATGTCATGATCGCGCTGTCGCTGATCCGGCCCGGCCCCGCTTCCGGCGGCATGAAAAAGGAGTTCATCGAACGCTGTCTCAACGGCAAACCATTCAAATATCTTCATCCGCGGCTTGAAAAGATGCTCAAGGATACGTACGGCCTGTTATTGTACCAGGAAGATGTGATGAAGATCGCCGTCGAGGTTGCCGGCTACACCCTGGCCGAGGCCAATCAGTTCCGCACTGATGTCTCCAAGCACGTCTCCTCGATCAAGCTTCATCAGCAGTACACGAATTTCGTCTATCACAAGGCCAACCAGGCCGGCATCGACAAGGAGACCGCCGAAACCATCTGGGAACAGGTCCTCAAGTTCGCCGCCTATTCCTACTGCAAGGCCCACGCAACCGTCTATGCCAATATCGCCTGGCAGACCGCCTATCTAAAGACCCATCACCCGCGGGAATTTTATATCTCCCTGTTCAACAACCATCACGGCATGTACCCGCTGCGAGTCTATGTCTGGGACGCGATTCGTTCCGGCGTGCGGGTCCTGCCTCCGCATGTCAATTACAGCCTGCCCGAATGGTCCAAAGAAGGCACCGCGATCCGTGCCGGGCTTGGGATCGTAAGCGGCCTGACGTGTAAAACCATGCGGGCGATTGTCGAGCAGCGTCAGCAAAAGCCCTTCACGGATCTCAACGATTTCAGGTCGCGCGTCAAATGCAGCAGGCCCGAGATCGAGAACCTCGTTCATCTGGGCGCCTGCGATGGGCTTGGCCAAACCCGCCCGCTGATGTTCATGCAGCTTCGCTCGTCGCCCGTGCAAGCCGGCCAGATGCTCCTATTCGATCTCTATAAAAATCCCAGCCAGCGCCTGCTCGATTACGACCGCCTGGCCAGGCTCAGGGCCGAGATCGAAATCACCGGCATCGGCTTCAGCGTGCATCCGGCCGTCTACCTGGATACCGAACATGTCCTCGCGGCCGAGTTGTATAAGTTCATAAACAGCCAGGTGACCGTCGCCGGTTTCGTCGCCACCGCCCGCACCGAGGATGGCCGCATGATGGGTTTTGCCACTATCGAAGACGCCTCCGGCCTGGCGGAACTGAGCTTCTTTCCCGACCGCATCGACGATTACTACCGCGTCTCCGCGGCGGCGGGGGCCGTCTGGGCGCGGGGCGTCGTCAACGAACATCTCGCCTCCATTTCGATCGATTGCCGCTGCTGCGGCGGCCTCAAAATGCCGGCCTAGGCGTTCGTCCCAATAGGCATTCTTTTAAAATCTCGTGAGTGAAATGCCAGTTTTCAGTTGTATGGCCTTCCTTTAACCTGGATTCTGCAAAAAAGCGAAAGGAATTAGTATGATTCCATTGTCTGGATGCAACCCTCCTGGATTCCGCTGATTCAAACGATGAACCTTCGAAGCCATTTGCTCCCTTTACACGACGGCTCGCGCTGCGATTTGACACGTTTGGCGTGTTGCGGTTTAGTACTCGAATGCCCCCATGCTTGGAGGATTGGACCATGCCTTGGCGTTTATATCGCGTTGGCAGTTGTAGGAAGGAAAGGTCTGGCCGATCACACTTAGTTCTGAGGAAAGATTTGCGCCTGATCTAAAGGCGTGCGAGGTTGACTTGATTCTATAATCTTCATTGAAGTAATCGATGAATTCGCTCGTGTGCCCGTTGAAATTGGTGATTTCATGGCTTCTATAAACCCAGGGCGCGCAATTCGAGCAGGTTCCTGCCTGATGGCTTGATCGCTCAAGATAGAGGTTGTAATCGTGGAACGTCACGCTATTCCAGTCCGAGGCATATTCGAAGCCGTCAATGATATTGTTTTTTACTACAACGGATGCGCCGGCAGGCAGGAAGCTATTGTTCTGGTCCAAAAAGAACAACGCGCGTGTCTGGGAAGGACTCGACGTCAGTATCGTATTCTGCAGGATATACAGGTTCCCCGTTACGGCTCTGTAATCGACATCCCAGATCGACACACTGCCGGACTCATCCGTGCACCGAAATACATTTCCAAACAGATACATGTTGTTCATGTCCTTCATCACCATGGCGTTCGTTCCGCCTGAAACAAAATTATGGGCGACAAGGACGTTGTCGCAGGAACCATAAACGGTCACTGCGTTGCCGTGCACCCCGTCAAATTGAGTGATGACATTTCCCGTGATCTGCACATCCGCCGCAAAGTAAGGCCGGATGTTGGATCCCCATACGCGTGAAAGGGTGCAGTTGGCCACTGTGACGCCCTGTATCTTATCATTCGTCTGGCCATAAAGCCGTATGCCGGCGCCTCGCCCCACATCACTGATAGTGCAGTTTCTCAGCATGATATTGCCCTCGCATTCGCCAAAGGCAATGGCGCCGCCTTCGTTACCGTAAAAGTTTCGAAAGGTGCAGTCCTCGATCGTGATATCGGAAAGTGAGTTGCACCAGTTCGTGCAGCAGATGAATCCGCATTCGCCGATCGGGCCGCCTTCAATCGTTCGTCCCCAAAAATCCATGTCGCCGCGCGTTTGATAGTTCCTGAAATGCAGACCCCGGATGATCAAGTTTCCAGAGCTGACGGAAAAGCGGATCCCGGCGGATTTTGAAAGAACCCGCATATGGGCGTTCAGATCCGCCGGACTTTCCTGCGGCGTCTTATAATAGTAAACCACATAATGCCCTTTCGTCTCGTTCGGATCCCAATAGAATTCCCCGGGGTTATTGAGATAATGGGGATGATTGAAGATCCAGTACTTTTTATTGCGATTTACGCCTGCCAAACATGGTTCAAACGTGATGGTGTGCGTGGCGGCGTTAAAATCCAGGATCTCTTGGCAATAAGCCACGTTATCCCAACTGCCTATGAACCAGACGAATGCCCCGTTCCAGTAATCGTTCGCTTGCGTCAGATGCACATCGTCCCGTAAGGAGGTCGTTGTTGAGGAGGTCATGCTCCAACCGTAGTTCTCCAGATCCGGGAACACCGCGTAGGGCATGTCCATCGTACTGCCGGGATACTTCAGTTCGCCGTCGTAAGCCAGCTTGACTCCATAGTAGGGCCGGTCAATCGCCGTATAAACGGCATTGACGTCAACGCAGGCTTTATAGATTTTGGTGCGGCTGCTTGCCCAGTCCGGCGGCATGAGACCGTTGACCGCCAAGTTCGGCTCATTGGCGTCGCAGATCACCCAACCGGTGATGGGTTCTCCGCCGTCAAGGTACACCTGCTCATCGCCATAGTTTTGGATGATGACCGGGCCGGCGGCATTGATGCCTCCAAAACTCGTGCATTCTTCATAATAGATGCCTCCCCGGATAGACAGGATATCGCCGGGAGAATCCCGCAGGGCCAGGACCGTAAGCCCTTTTTGAATAGTTGCGAACGGACCGTTTACGCCGCCCTGCGGCGTTGGATAATATCCATTAGCGGAATCGCTTCCCTGCTTGGAGACGTAAAAACACGTTGGTCCGATCGAAATCCATAGGTGGACCGTGGCCGCGGCCTTCACGTATTGTCCCGGCGCAGGCGATTGCCTGATCACGCAACCGGCTGCGATCACGCCGCTATGCTCCTGGCTGGCGCTTCCTGGCGACAATCCGGCGGCCAGAATTGCCTGGACAGCATCGGACTGCGTCATGCCCGTCAGGTCGGGGACAATAATGGTGAACTCCGATAGCCAGTTAGCCGCTATGATCATTAAGTCATTCATGTCAGCCAACCCATCATGCTCAAAATCCGCTCCTTCGCACCAATCCGGAACATTGCAGTCGCTGTTCAGCCAGTAAGACGCAAGGATGTCAAAATCAAAATAATTAACGATCCCATCCAGGCTGATATCGCCCGTCAGGATATTATTCGGGTCGTTGGGATCATAAGGTTCGTTAGGGTCGTTCGGGTCATAAGGCTGATTAGGGTCGTTTGGATCATTCGGATCGTATGTGCCAAGCTGCAGCGAAAAAGAAGCCAAGGCAAAGATCGGCCTGGCCAAAAGGAGCAGCCCAATTGAAAAGACACTAAGAAGGCAAAGAAGAGATACAATATTGATTCTTCTCAATTTGACGACTCTTTCGGAATTCAAGAAATTATTGCGTTAATTCATAGACTGATTTCGTCATAACTAATTAGGATTACAGAGGACTGAGACAAAGGATGCGACTCTGACGTTTTCTGCCCTCACTTTTCTGAACAATGTCTGTTTTTAATAACTATGGATGAACGGCAGGCTTAAAGGATGCGGTTTTTGCTGGAATTGTGTAAGAATAAGCCGGGCAAAATCCTCGCCATTGACCGTCAACCCCTAAGGGTTAAAATGCACTGACACTTGCGTCGGAATTATTAATCTTTACTTCATTTGGAGAGCGGCAGACAATGAGGATCAATGGATCGATGTATCTTGGTATGTTGATATTAGGTTTCTGTGTGTTCGGGATCGCGGCCCAAGCTGAGGTCGTATGGCTCTCTGAACTGGATCTTTCGCGGATGTCCTGCAGCTTCGGGCAGGCCCAAGCGGATCGAAGCATCGAACAAAAGCAGTTGACCATCGCCTCGCAGGTTTTTCAAAAAGGGGTAGGCACCTGCGCTGACAGCATCCTTTGTGTCAATCTTAATGGCGGTTCGAGCCGGTTTTCTGCAAACGTAGGGATCGACGACGAAACCGGCGGCAAGGGCAGTGCTTGCTTCAAGGTCTATGGAGACGGTAAGCCCCTCTACAACAGCGGCATGGTCAAGGCAGGCGAGCGTGCCAAACCTGTGGATGTTTCCACGCGCGGCATCTCAAAGCTCGTTCTGGCGGTCTCTTCGGCCGCCGGCGGCAGCGAAATGGATCATGCGGATTGGGCCGACGCGTATTTTGAAGTAACCGGGGTACGGCCGCAGTCTGCCGAAGCCCCCGCTGAATCCAAAGAGATTCGCACTGCCCGTCCGGGTGCGGCCCCGCAGTTGAATCATCCGGCCGTATTAGGTGCGCGGCCGTCGAAACCCTTCATCTATCGCATTCCGGCAACGGGTGCACGTCCAATGCGGTTTTCAGCGGATGGCCTGCCGGGGTCAATGAGGCTTGATCCTGAAAACGGGATATTGACCGGCTCTTCGCCGGAGCAGCGCGGCGAATATAAATTGACTCTCACGGCCCAAAACTCTTCCGGCACGGCACAGCGGCCTTTCACGCTGATCGTGGGCGATAAACTGGCGTTGACTCCGCCCATGGGCTGGAACAGTTGGTACATCCATTACAACCGCGTCACCGATGGCGACGTGCGGACGGCGGCCGACGTGATGATTGCCTCAGGAATGGCCGATTACGGCTATCTTTACGTCAATCTTGACGATTGCTGGTCGAAGAAGCAGGGCGACGAGCCTTATCGTGACTCGTGCGGAAATATCTTGACCAATGAAAAGTTCCCCGACATGAAGGCCCTGACCGACTACATTCACAGCAAAGGCCTCCGCGCGGGCCTTTATACGTCGCCGGGCCCATGGACCTGCGGTAAATACGCCGGAAGCTACGGATATGAGCAGCTTGATGCCCAGCAGTTCGCCCGTTGGGGTTTTGATTTCCTCAAGTACGATTCATGTTCCTATCATCGCTCCAAACAGTACCTTCTCGATAAGAGCCGCTACGAGTACATGAAGCCCTACGCATTGATGGGCGAGATCCTCAAGAACCTCGATCGTGACATAGTGTACAATCTTTGTCAGTACGGCATGGACAGCGTCTGGGAGTGGGGGGCCGCCGTCCAGGGGCAGTCCTGGCGAACCATGGGCGACGTCGGTTTCATGTCATTTCTGGACGCGGGCCTTCGAAATTCCCAGTACGCTGCCTACGCCGGCCCGGGCCATTGGAACGACCCCGACTACATCCTCATCGGGTGGGTGGGCGACGCCCGCAAAATGGGCGAAGGCGCCCCCGTAAACCTCACGCCCAATCAGCAGTACCAGTACATGTCCATGTGGTCGCTGATGGCCGCGCCGCTGTTCTTTTCCGGCGATATGGCGCGAATGGATGATTTTACGCTCAATGTCCTGTGCAATCCGGAAGTGATTGCCGTCAATCAGGATATTCTCGGCCGACAGGCCGGTATCCCCATCCAGACTGAGGATTATTTCGTGATGATAAAGCCGCTGTCCGACGGTTCGGCGGCCATCGGCATCTTTAACAAGGCTCCCGTCGAACTGGCAATCGAGGTTACCTGGAAGCAGCTCGACCTGAAAGGTCGCCAGTCGGTGCGAGATCTGTGGCGGCAGCGTGAGTTGGGCTTGCACAAGACCGGCTACACCATGACATTGCCCGCGCACGGCGTTGAAATGCTGCGCTTGACAAAGAACTAAACACAAACGAAGGCACCGTGGATGGAACCAAAACCGTGTTCGCGACGCAAATTTCTTGATCTTTCAGTGCGGACTTCCGCGATGGGCATGCTGCCGGCGTTCCTGGCGGGCTGTCGGTCCTCAAGGTTCCGCCCAATCAGCCTTCTGTCCAACTCAGGTAACATTGATCCCACTAAATAGAATGGAAAAGACATGTCAAAACTATTGATCAGCAGCCTTATGTTGTTTTTTGCCGCTTTCTCTGCCTGTGTCGCGGCGGATGCGATTGTGCTCAAACCGGGATTTCAGATCTACGTGGAAAAAGACGCCCCCATTTCGCTTCAGAATGCGATTGATATTCTCCGGCGGGATATAAAAAATGTGTTGGGTCAGGAGTCCATCATCATAAACGATGTCTCTGCTCTGAATGCATCAGGAGCTGCGATCATCGTCGGCGGCTCAGAAGACCTGAAGATCCCCGCCATGCAAGGATTCGAGGCTCATAAGATCTTTGCCGACCGGGGCCGCCTGATCATTCAGGGAGCCGATCTGCGAGGAACGATCTTCGCCGTTTTCACATTTAGCGAGAGATTTCTGGGCATCAAGCCCCTATGGTACTGGGCCTGTCTGCAACCGCAAACGAAGGAGCAGATCGAAGTTGCGGCGGATTTCTTGCTGTCCGTTGATTCGCCCAGCGTTAAGTACCGCGCTTGGTTCCCCAACGATATGGATATGTTCACGCCCTGGCGCCAGCAGTCGGATTTCAATAACGGCGTCTGGCTGGAGACGATGCTTCGCCTCAAGCTCAATACGGTCAACTGGAACGGCGCCGTCTTCGACAAACCCTACGCCGTCTCGGACGACTTCAAGCTCATCCGCAAATACGGGCTTTACGTCACGTTCCATCACCATAACCCCATGAACGCCTGTTTCTCCGGCTGGAAGGACTATTGGGCGCAGTACAAAAAACAGGATCCGCCACAGCTTCTCTTGTCCAATGAAGACCTCATTAAGGACTACTGGCGCTACAATGTTCAAACACTGGTGAAGAACGGCTTGGATGTGATATGGGTCGTTAACTTCCGCGGCAATACCGATGGTCCGTACTGGGATACCTTCAAGGATGCGCCCACCGGCATGAAGGAACGCGCCGAGATCATCAATCGTATGGTTCGCGACCAGGTCGAGATCATCCGCCAGGAGACCGGCCAGTCCAATCCGCCCATCCGAATGATCTTCTACAATGAGCTTTCCGATTTGCTGGCACAAGGGCTGCTAAAACCGCCCGTGCAAGACAACTTGATGTGGACCTTTGTGGCGGCCCGACGCGACCACTTCCCCAACTTTGATATCCAGCAGGTGCCTATTCCGAAAAACGTCAGCATCGGCTACTATATGAACCTCCAGTTTACTTCCACCGGCTCTCACCTGGCGCAGGCCGAAGGCCCCTGGAAGATGGAACAGAATTACCGCTATGTGGCAAGCAAGGGCCATTTGGCATTTTCCGAACTCAACGCCGGCAATCTCCGCGAGCACCTGCTGGGCCTGTCGGCCAATGCCGACATGCTCTGGGATTGGAACAACTACAGCACGGATAACTATGTTCTGGATTTCTGCAGTGATTACTTTGGCGCCGCCCATGCGCAGGCTGCGGCGGGCCTTTATAAGGACTTCTTCAATGCGTATTGGCTGCCGAAAAAGAGCGACTTGCCCGGCTTTGACCGTCAGTACATCTTCCAGGACCTGCGTTATCAAAAGGCGATCGGCCAACTGGCGAAGGTGTTCTTTGCGCCGTATAATCCCAACCCGCTCCGCGATTTTCCCAACGAACAGTTTCCCGGCCGCACCTTCCGCATCGAACCGAAGGATAACAACGCGGACAACCAGGTGGACGCCATCCTCAATGGCACGCGTGACAGCGCCGTCAGATTTGAAGCGGTCGTGCGGCAGGCAAATGAACTTTATGAAAAGCTTGATGCGCCAAGTAAACCGTTTTTCAACGACAATCTCAGGGCCCAAGCGAACTTCATGCTCAATCTGAACAACACGCTTTACAATTATTGTCTGGCTTATAAGCAAGGCGATCCAGCCCAACGGAAAAAAGATCTGCAGCTCGCCTGCCAGTATGCCGAGCAGACACAGGACGCGATCCTGCAGGCCGCGCATGATGATTTTGCCGAATGGTACGCGCAGGAACGGATCTTCAATCTGGAGAATTTTGTAAAGACTGTGCAAGGTACGTGGGCAAAAGCGCGGGCTCAATGAATGTGATCTGTTTTAAAATAAAAAAGGACGCAGGGCAAATCCCCGGCGTCCTTTCTGTGTTAGCAGCTTTTAATTAAGCCATTGTTCGGACAACACCAACAGGTCGGCCAGATTCACCTGGCAATCCTCGCCCGCAAGGTCGGCCGTCAATGAGCAATCTGCCGGATCGCCGGCCGAAAGCCACTGTGCGGCCAGGACAGCAAAGTCGTCCATATTGATAAGGCAATCACCTGTCAGGTCCGCTTGCTTTGTGCACGGTACAGTAAACGTCGCATCCGCATGGGGCTGCACCAGGATGCCGTCCCACTCAGCAATGTAGGGATATTCGCCGGTAGGCAGTGAGGTCTGGATCAGCAGGGTGGCTGCGCCCGCGGCATCGGTTTGCGCCGTCTGTTCTTCCATCGTGCCGTTGCCATCGGCGTCGAACAGGAACGTAATCGTTTGTCCAACCAGCGGTGTAGTGCCATTCGTCAAAACGGCTCGCAGCGTGCCTTCTGCAACGGTCCCGTTGAAAGCGAGCGTAACATTATCAGCCACGACAGCGGCATTGTCGATGGCGTCTCCGATGCCGTCATGATCGCTATCCGCCTGATCCGGGTTGAATACCGTGGGGGCATTGTCGAACGCAACCGCCAGTGAGTAATCGCCCATGGTCATCGGCTGACCGTTGGCATTCACAAAATCCAGCAGGGTCATCCACATGTCCCAGCGGCCTGGGTCAACCATGTTGTTTTCGCGGTTGTCGCCGCCGGAAACAGAACAGTAGACCAATCGAGGAAGTTCGTTGCAATACCGAGTCGACCATTCGACCTCTTCGATCAGCCATGTATTCAGACCTCCAGACTGCATAATCGACTGCAGATAGGCCTCGTAACTGGGCTTTCCGTGTGTGTCGGGGTCCACTTGCAGGTCGGCACTGGCATGGAACAATCCGTAAGGATCAAATTGTTCGTGCAGGTTGCCCTCAGGGCTAAATATTGGGTTATCTTCATCATAGAAGCTGGCACTGAAGCCGACATATCCAAGTTCCGCCGCCGCCTGACGGCTGGGAGTATCGTACGCGTTATAGGGCGGCGAATAGCTGATCAGCGGGTTAGCAGCAGTCGTCCAGTCCACTTTCGGCGATGTGGCCGGGTCAGCACCGCTATCTGCCAGCCACATATCGAGGTAATCGCCGGTAAGCGTGCGCTGCCCGACACGGAGGTACTGGAACATTTCAGCAGCGTTAAAGCCGCACGTCTCGCACGAATAGAAATTCCGATCCGTCATATCGGCCCAGTCGCCTTTTAACGTATTGTTCGCGTGGTATGTACCGTGCTGGCCGATTTCGAGGTTAGGATTGCTGAGGCGAGCATTCATCCAGCGAATCGGGTCAGGGTCACCATACGCATTCCAGATCTTTTTTGGAATCGTTATCAAAGTAATCGGGGTTGATTTGCCGCCGGGCAGATCTGTGGGAACAGAGTAGTAAGGGTAGTTGGGATCAGCCGGGTTACCGTTGGTTGCAGGCTCGTCACCGACTCGGTTATAACTGTAATTTCGGTTGAGAGCCCACTCCTCAGGCGACAAAATGGCGGCATCCGTCATGGTTTGTATAAATTCATTTTGAAATTGCCGGCCCAATGCCATCTGGACGGTGTGGATCTGGACTGGGAGCCTGTTTCGTCGTCAACCGATTATGCGTCCAGGCAGTTTCCGGTCTCTTCCATTCGCTTCAATGATTTCACGCACGTGATCTTCTTTTCCATCTATCCCAATTCAAATGGCAGTCTTAATTTCAGTCAGGTTACCCTGGATCATTTAACTTCGCTTGTTTCGCGGGCTCATGCACAAAACACGAAAGTCCTGATCTGCGCCGGAGGGTGGAATCTGTCCGGCGGCTTTAGCCCGATGGCCGCAAGTTCATCCGCACGCGCTGCATTTATTGAAAATATGAAGAACTTCTGTCTTACGTATCATCTGGACGGTGTGGATCTGGACTGGGAGCCTGTTTCGTCGTCAACCGACCGCACAAACTACACGCTCTTGATCCAGCAGATGAAGCCGGTGCTTGCGGCCGAAGGCCTTAGTCTGAGCATTGCCGTTTTCGCGCAAGGACAGGAATTCTTGCCCGCCGCCATCAGCAGTATCGATTGGATCAGCGTGATGGCCTATGACCTGGGGTATCCGCATTCGACCTATGACGCGGCGATGTCTGCCGTCGATCATTGGCGAGCGTATGGCTTTGTACCGTCAAAGATTGTGCTTGGTGTTCCTTTTTACGGACGGGATTCTGTTCCCGGCTATTTTGCCTATACGGATATTGTTAAAGATTATCATCCGGCCCCTGAACAGGATATGATTGCCGGCATCAGTTACAATGGCCCGGCCACAATCGAAAGCAAGACTGCCTGGCTGGTGCAAAATGATTACGGCGGGATTATGTGCTGGGAGCTGACGCAAGATACAACGGATTCGACTTCGTTATTGAATGCGATAGCCAAAGGATTTCATGCGAACAGCCCGCCTGATTTCAATGGAGACAACGCCATTGACGCAATCGATCTGCGCTATGTGGTTGAACATTGGCTTATGGCCGAATGCAGTGTTACGAATGCGTGGTGCGGCAGGGCGGACCTGGATCTTTCAGCGCAAGTCACGCTCACGGATGTTGCGGTTTTTGCAGGCCATTGGCTGGATTGACTGGCTCGCCAACAAGGTAAACCCTGTTCTTGCCGCTGCGTTTGGCTTCGAGCATGGCCTGGTCAGCCCTTTCGAATAGGACCTCGGCGCTGGACGCATCATTGGGAAAAGTCGCTAGTCCGCCGCTGATGGTTAATGACCCCTTTCCCTTGATCCCGAGCATATCAAATGAAGCGGCACTCATCTCCTTCCGAAAGCGTTCGGCCATAAAGAATGCCTCTTTCGGATGGTCTCTGGCGGTGCGTCGATCCTCGGCGGTCTGTTCGGCCATGTCTCGCTCCACTGACCGGTCCCAAAAGACGACCGCGAATTCATCTCCTCCAAGTCGGGCCACGACGTCCTGGGTGCGGCAGCAGCGGCGCATCAGGCTGGCCGTCTGACGCAGCACACGGTCCCCGACAGAGTGGCCATAGGTGTCGTTATAATGTTTGAAATCATCGATATCGAAAAGCAATAAGGTCACCTGGAAACTGCATCGAACTGCCTCCTGCAGGATCGCCGGAAGAAAATGCCGCAGGTAACGCCTGTTCTTCAGCCCGGTCAAATCATCCTGCAGAACCAGGATCTCTAATTCCCTGATCCTTCGATCCTTTTCATTTTCGTGCGCAAATTCCGCTGGCTTCATCCGGCGGCGGTCGAATGTCAGAAGATCCGCGTCGATCGGGCAGATTAAATAATCCGCTCTCTTGTTCCCTGCCTGCCTGAGGGCCTCGCGAACCTCGGGTTCTTCGTGCATTCGTGCCAAAACAATGATCTCGGTATCGGCGCAAGATTGGCAGAACGCCTTCAGGTTCCGGCGCTTGGGTTCCTGAAGATCGGAAAAAACGATAAAAACTTTTTCGAATGGATTATTGCTTGCGAGCTGCACACACTCTTGAATGGATTGACACGTTCTGCAGGAAATGCGGCCCCCGCGAACCACTCCCTCTTGCTTGCCCATCCAAAGGCAGTTTTTTGGGTCAACGTTTATCATTCGTCCCGGATGATCACCTCGTCAACGGCCATCAGGCTGAGGAATATTCTCCTATAATCAATATACTAAATATCGAGAACAAAGTCAACCCAAACCTGGGCGCAAAAAAGAGGCCCGACCAGTCTGCGGCCAGGCCTCTTGTAAGCGGTAACGCATTAAACAGGCTGTTGAACGTGAACCCGCTGGTACTCCTGGTACGAGCGGTAAACTTCCTGGAAATAGCCGCCTTTGCGGCTCTTAACGCCCATCAGGACCGAGCCGATGACATTCGCGTTGATGTCCTTAAGCTCGCGCAGCAGCCGTATGGCTGCCCCGCGGTGCGTGTTTTGTGCGTTGAAGACAACGATGGTCCCATCGGTTTGCGTCGCAAGAGTTTTCGAATCGCTGACCAGTGCCGCCGGGCCGTCGATGATGACATACTCGAACTGCTGGCGGCAGCTTTGAAGCAGCGTCTTCATCTGCTCGCTATTCAGCAATTCGGCCGGGTTTGCCGGCAGCGGACCGCTGTCGATGATCATCAGGTTCTCAATGCCGCTGGCACGGATCACCTGCTCGGCATCGCATTGGCCCATCAGGTAGTTGCTCAGGCCGTGATCGGCAAACTCCGCCGGCGTGCCGTCGGCCTGCGAACGCGGGAACAGCCGCGCGGTCGAAGGTCTGCGGAAATTGGCGTCGATCAGCAGAACCCGCCGGTTTTCTGCCAGCAGGGTGCTGGCCATGTTAACGGCTACTGTGGTCTTGCCGTCGCCCGCCTGACCGCTGGTGACCAGCAGCGTCTTGTGAAGATTGCTTTCCGGCCCAAGAAGCTTGAGGTTCAGCCGAAGCTGACGATAGCCCTCGCTCATGATCGAATAAGGCGCTTGACGCACCACGTGGTACAGATCGACCCCGTCGATTTCGTCGTCATCGTCCTGATGACAGATCGACCCCATGAGCGGCGCCCGGACGTGCCGCATGACCTCGCTCGGCGTCCGCAGCAGGTCATTGGATAACTCAAGCAGAAACGCCAGTCCCAGACCCGCCAGCAGACCCAGCATAAAGCCTCCAGGCACAAACATCAACAGTTTGGGGAAGCTCGTTTCGCGCGGAACCGTCGCGCTGTAAGGCGAGGACAGCTTGCTGATCTTGGGATCATCGTGCTGGGCAGTGATCTTTTCAATCAGCGTATTCATCTGCTGCAGCATCGCCTGCTGCTCATCCCTTTGCTTTTCGAAGATCGCGTACTGATTGCGAACCCGGTCCACTTCTTTGTACTCGGCGCGGGCGGCCTGAAGCTGCTGCGTCACGGTGTCCAACTGCTGGGTCATCGCGGCCAACTGCTCCTGCATCGTCTGCAGGTCGGACCGTCTCAGGATGTCGCCGATTTCAATTTTTCGCTTCACCAGCGCTTCGGCCATCTGGTCCAGGGCCGCCTGCGTTTGCTTAACCAGCGGATGATCCTCGCCAAAACGCGCCAACTGGCGGTTGAGCAAGGGCTCGACCGCCGCAATATTGGAGACCATTTGCCGCGAGACCGGGTCGTTCTCGATCTGCTCTTTCACATACTCGTCGTAATCAGGCGCGTTCACTCGCGCCGTGTAGATTGCGATATAACTCTGGATCCTGCCTTTCTCGCTTTCGAAGTCGCTGTAGCGACGTTCAATGTCGGCCAGTTTTTGATCCATATAATCGCGAAACGTCTGGTTGCCCTGTCCCATGTTCAGCCGTGCAAATGGCGTTCCCAGACGGATCGCTTCAAGGCTGCGCTCGAATTGATCGATCTTGCTCTTGATTTCATCGCGCTGGGATGTACGCTGGGCCAGCAGACCTTTGAGACCGCTTTGTGACAGGTCACGCTGCTGCTGCAGGAATAAGCGCACGGCTTCATCCACGATCCTCTGGGCTTCCTTGGGACTGCCGCAAGTCATCGAAACCAAAAGGTACGATTGGTCTCGCGGTGCCGACGCCTGGAGATTATCCTTGAGGTCCTTAAGCGCTTTCTTGATCGCCTTGTCCTTATCGCCGATGATCTGACCGTTGGCATCGATCTTAGCGAATTTTTTGAACCATTCTGTATCAACGATAACCTGCTGCTGAAGCAGGCTTTCGAGCATATTCTGCTGCTTGAGCAAAGAAGCCTTCGTAAATCGGAACTGGTAGTAAATATCTTTTTGCGGCTGATTCCCGACGATTTGCAGCGGGTCGGTGTCGATCGGCGGATCTACATCAATGGGCCGGATTGACGTATATTTCGGCATGTAGCGGCTAAGCAGGAACCAGGAGCCGCCGCCTAAAGCGGTTCCGATAAACACAAATAAGAAGATCATTAACAAATGTCGCCGCACGATCCCCAGGATCTCTTTAGGGGTCAAGGCGGCCGCTCCGGGACCCGCAGGCATCGCCTGCGGGCGAGTCACCGCAATGGCATGAGGCATATTCATAACCGGCTGAATTGCTTTATCCATGAATCTATCTCCACTGTATTCCATGCTGCCTAGGATTGCTGTAGTTTCTGGATCAATTCCTGCATCTTCTGTTTTTCAGTCGCAGGGATTTCCTGTTTCTTGTCGCCCATCGAATCCGCTGACAGATCGATCGCCTGCTGATAAGCCTCGGCTGCCTGCTTGGCGCGGCCCAAGCCCTCGCGGGCCATTCCCAGATGCTTGTAAAGGTCCCACGGAATATCGATCTGTGCCCGCTCATAAAGCTCGATTGCCCGAAGCAGGTTGCGTTCGGCATCGGCGTATTGCCCTTTCTTGCATTGGGCGAACCCGTACGTGTCCAGGTAAACCGCATTGCCCGGTTCACGCTGGTAGGCCTTGCGGGCATAGTCCACGGCCACATCCAGGTCCTGGTTGTTGTCGGCCAGCAGGTAGGCCAGGTTATTCAGAACGGAGACATTCTCCGGCTGAATCTCCAGGATCGTCTTGAACAGATCGATCGACTGCCTCAAATAAGCCGCGTCGGACGTGTTGGAATAGACCTGGATCATCAAATTGGCCTTCTTGATCATCAGGCCCAGCCAGGCCGGGTGCTCTTTGCCGGCGATCGTGAGGCATTGTTCAACCGATTCCAGTGCTTTATTGAAAAGCCCTTTGCTTTGGGCCAGTTGACTGACCAGCAGGTGAGTTGAGAGCGATTTCGGATTCGCGGCAAGTGAGGCGGCGACCCATTGATTCACAGGTTCTTCGCCCACGTTGGTGATCATCTTGCCCAGGACGACCTGCTGCAGCGTTTCATCACCCTGGATCCGGTCCAGCGCCTTGCCGAAACTCTCGATCGCCTTGTCCTTTTGCTGCTTTTGAACCTGGATCTGTCCGATGTAGGCGTACGCCACAGGCGCAAAATCGGTATCGATCAAACCCGATGCCAGTGAAAATGCCTCATCGTACTTCTTCATTTGGCACAGGCAATCCAAAGTATTGAACAGGACCGCCATATCACCCGGACCCTGCTTTCGGCTCAGGTCCCAGGCCTTTTGGAACAACGGCTGTGCAGCGGCTAATTGTCCGGTGGACATGTAGAATCGGCCCGCGCGCGAGTGCCAAAAGACGCTTTCGGGATATTTGGTCAGGCAATCCTTATATAGTTTTTCCAGGTTCGAAGTCTGTTGATTCTGAGCGTAAATGCGCTCCAGCATCAGCCGCATCTGGATCGGCGCCTGCGGATTCTCAAGCCCGGAGGTCAGTTCCCCGATGGCCGCCGACGTTTGCCGCGCTTCCATGTAAACCGTCGCCAGTTCGATTCGAATCGCCGGAGTGTCCTGCAGGCTCTTGCTGCGCTGCAGGTCATCAATGGCCTTTTGCGGCTGATTCATCAGCCGGTCCAGCCGGCCGCGAAGCCGCCAGGCTCCGGCGTGATTGGTATCACCTTCCAGATAGCGGTTGGTCAGCGTCATCGCCTCGTCCAGTTGTCCCTGGCCCATCTGGATCCAGGCCTCGATCAGCAGCGCCGCCTTTTCGTTCGGGTACCGTTCCTTAAAACCCGCAAGCCGCTGTTCGGCTTCCGCTTCAAACCCGATGTCCAGGTATTTCTGAAGGATCAAAAGTTCCGTATCCTTGCTCGTGTCAACCTTCGCTAACTGGTCCAGGTAACCCTTCATTTTGCCGCGATCGCCCTGGCCCTCAGTCGCCATGATCAATCCGCGCAGCAGCATCGGGTCTTCAGGAGTCTTCTGGATCAGCTTGCCCAGCAGTTCGGCGGCGTTCTCAAATTGGCCGTTGCGCAAATAGAACTTCCAGAGCATGTTCTCGTCGTCCTTGATCAGTTCGACCGCCTGGTCTTCCTTCTTGGTCATTTGCAGGTAATCGGCATAGGCCTGGCGTGCCGGCTGATAGTCCGGATCCAGCGCGATCGCCTTCTCAAACGACTTGCCCGCTGTCTCGATCAGGCCGCTCTTCTTGGCAGGATCCCATTCGGAGGCGGCCATACGCTGTGCCATATTGCCGAGCATAACCGCGTTGGAGGCGTTCGGATAGCTTTCCAGCAGATTCTTTCGGATCCGCAGTGCATCGTCAGGGGCTTGAAGTTGAATGCTCTCGGCATAAACGCTCTGAAGCTGCCAGTCCGAAGGGTTCAGGATCATGGCATTCGTGATTGCCCGTTGGGCTTCATTTTTCTGCTCCACGGTCACTTTCGTGCCCAATCCTGAATTGCGCGCGAACAGGACCGACGCCAGGTTGCGGGCAAAAACAGGATTTTGAGGATTCATCTGCACGGCCTTGGTTGCGCTCTCGCAAGCCGGTTGAAAATCCTGCTGCTGCTGATAAATCTGACTCTTCAGGAAATAGATCGTACTGTCCAGCGGCTTTAAGGCGACGCATTCATCCAGCCGGCGAAGCGCCAGCGGATAATTCTTTTTCATGATCTCAAGCTGCGCCGCGTTTAAAGTGCCTTCGCAGCCATCGGCGTTTTTCGACCGCAGGGAACCCAGCAGCCCTTCGGCCGCCGCGGTATCCTCCTTTTCCAGCGCGATTTCAAAACGCTCGCGCAGGATATCCGGCTCCTGGGCCGCTTCACCGCTTAATGCGGCAATCACCTTTAACGCGTCGTCCCGCCGGTCGTGCGTGCGGTAAAATTGCGATAGCGCCAGGGTTCGCAGCTTCGGGTCTTCAATCGTTTGATAGACTTGCTCCTGCAGGGTCGCCATCTGCTCGCTGCTCAGGTTCAGCGGATCTTCCGTGTCAGTCTGCGCGCGGAGCACTTTCAGATTCAGCATATCCGGATGCGCCGGCAGATACTGGTCAAGAAAGGCGATGGCCTGGGCCTTTTGCCCGTTTCGCATCAGGTCAACGCACGTGACGTACAAGGTTTGAGGCTTGAGAACCCCAGGGCAGCTCTGAAGTATTTGCGTCATGAGCTGGTCACGCTGTTTTCGATATTGCTTCAACTGTTCGATTTGTGCGGCGGTCAGTGCCGGTTGATCCGCGCTCGACGCGGCAGTGGAATTCCTCTGAAGCAGGCCCACACGCGAGATCGCCAACTGAAGCTGCAGTTCCAATTGAGCCTCTTTGGAAAGTTCCGCTGAACCCAGCAGTTCGGCGGCGGTCTTGAACTTGCTCTCAGCCGTTTCGGGCTTCTGTTGTGCGAATAAATTAAGCCCTTCACCAATGGTCGCTTCAATGAGCAGCCGCAGGCTCCGTTGGGTGGTACCGTACCGGTTCTGGTAGCTGCCTGCCAATTCGCTGACGACGCTCCAACTGCCGAGCTTTGCGACGATGTCCGCATAATCCAGCATCAGCCGCGGATTCTGAAAGATGATCGGCGTGCTGTTGCGCAGCGCGCGATCCAGAAATTCATGCTGCAGACCGATCTGGTTATCCTCTTTCATCATCTGGGCGAGTACGACGCACAGCAGGGGGTCAACGTTGGACAACTCGTTTGGCTTGTCAAGGGCGCGCGACCGCTCGTAGGTCTTATACAATAACCGAATACCCTGTTCGCGTTGGCCCTTGACCAGCATCAGCAAACCCGCGTACTTTTCCGCGATCGGGTTATCCGTTGAACCCAGGAAATGATTGATCTGAGCCACTGACTGTTCGGTCTTCTCCAGCAGCGCTTTCTTATCCGACTCACTGACAGGCGATTCGGACAACAGGATTTGCTGCAGGTAGGAATCTGCCAGGAACGTATTCAAGGCAAAACGGTAGCTGCGATTGCGGCCGTTCAGCGGCCCGGGAATGTTCTGGGCGTCGGGCCAAGCCAGTGCGGCGCTGGCCGTCGCGACCGCGTCACTGAGCGCATCAGCGTCATTAAAGGCGCTGCCCTTGCGGTACAGCAGCCGCGCCATCCGCAATGCGTACTCCACGTTCTGCGGTTTGAGCTGCGCCGCTTGCCGAACCGCTTCGATGGCCCGGTTCAGTTCCGCTTCCGGCGCCGCGTCTGCAGGGATCTCATAGAGGCTGGAGATCGCGATCCAAAACTTATCATTGGGCTGGATCTGCTGAGCATAGGTTTCGATCTCTGCTCGCAGCGCCTTAAGCTGATTGGGATCGTTCGTAAGCGTCTGTCGTTTATAGAAGAACAGGTTCGCGGCCGCCGTCACCTTATCGTCAGATTGTTCAATTCCCTTGGCGAGCCAGGCCAGGGCCTTTTCCTTGCTTTTTGATGAGGCGTCAATGACGCCCGAGAGTTCATCCAGCTTGCCTTCGATCGAGGCGGCGTCGGCCAGCAGGCGGTACGTCTCTTGATCTTGCGGCTGCTGTTCGGCCAATTGGTTCAGCGACGCGGTCGCTTGTTCGAGCAGACTGCGCCGGTTGGTCGTTTCGCCGCGATCCGCCATGGCCAACAGCGCCCGGCAATGCGTTTTCAGCAAGGCCGTGTCCGGCTCCAGGTTCTGCGTTTTCAGGACCTCGATGATCTTGCTGGTATTATCGTATACGTCCTTCCAAAGCGCAGCGCTGCCGGCATCGGCCGCCTGAAAATAGAAGTCCAGCAGCTTCTTGCGGGCCGCGATATTCTGCGGATCATTCGTGATGATCTGCTTCCAGCACCCCAGCGCCTTGGTCCAATCCGCTTCGTGCTGATCATTCTGGATCAAATGAAAATCGGCAAGCTCAAACAATCGATCGATCTGGAACTGATCGGTCTTGCCGTAATAATAGGCAGTGCCCAGGAAGCCCTCGGCTTTCTTGTAATCGCCCGCAGCCAGCGCGGCTCGGCCCTTTTCCAGCGCCCGTTCGGGATTGCGCTGAATAGATCGGTGCACCAAATAACCGGCGCAGGCCGCCACAAACAGCACGAACAGCACGATGCCGATCACGGCTACTTTACGGTTGATCTTTTTTGCCATGAATGTAATTCCTTAGATAACTTGCCAATCTTTCGCGTTGGTAAAATGACGGTTTAAGCCGCCGCTTCTCTTATTCATTTGGTCCCTTGAAAATCTGCCGGTCGGGCCAATGATTCCGCTCCAGCTCGCTCAGCAGCAGCGGCAGCAGTTTCCGGCTGGCCTCCAGCGTTTGGGACCGGTCGGGATAGACCAGCCCAAAGGAATCAAATCCATAGAACTTCCATTCCACTTTGCAGAAATACGAATACTTGCAGAACCAGTTGCTGCCAAGCGCCCAGCGTGCCTCCGTGCGGCTGCCGCAGTAATCGCCGTTGGCGTGGAAAAGATACTGCACGGAAAACGTTTCATCCTTCATCCATTCCTTGTTCGTCCGCGTGAAAAGAGCGTACTGAAACGCAATCTTCTCCGGACGGGATTGAATGGGGATGTCCACCGCCAGCGTTTCAGTGCCCTGCAAAAGGTTGCCTCCGCCGACGTAACATTCATCCGGCACGTGCGGCACCATGTCCGGGTTGCCCGTATAATAGGTTATAAAGATCGAGCCATAGCGCGTTGGACTGCCGGCCGGCGCGGTCGGGTCCTCTACGATCCATTGCAGATACTCTTCCGTTCCCAGGCTCTCCAGCACATCCCGGTTCTCGATCTTGCTCTTGTCTTTTACAACATAGGGCAGCAGGGCCGCTTCACTGAACTGCTCAAACGAATGCTGCGGCGCGATCGCTTCCTTCGTCATGTGCACCCCAAATACACGGATCACGGCTTCCTTGGAAGCCGCGGCCGTCAGCAGGATCACTGCGCAGATAATAAACGCAGGTTTGAAATGGGTTTTCACGGAAGCGGTCACTTAAGATCCTCCTTCACCGAGGCCAAGGACCTTCGCACGATAATATCTTCTTTTTGTTCGCCTGCTTCATCCACGTACAGATTGCTCATCAGCCAGGCCAGACCGCCATATAAACAAAACGCCAGCGGCAGCATCAGCATACCGAGCATATCATGATAGATCCCCTGCGCATATTGCGGATCCCACAACACGTAGATCAATCCCGTGATCGTCACCCGAACAATGTTGCACACGATGGCGATCGGGATCGTGCTGCACAGCAGGATCAGCCGCTGCCAGATCGGCCGCCAGTGCAGGTAAGCCATCGCCACGCCCAGCGCCACGAACGCCATCAGCAGCCGGATGCCGCTGCACGCGTCCGCCACGTCCAGCCCGGGGACAAGCGGAGCCCCTTTGTAAATCACGTCAATGGTGGACCCCTGCACCGTCGCCTCCAGTTGCGGGACCAGGTTCAGGATCATGGTCGAAACCGTGGCTGCCAGTTGCCGCATCGGGTTGGTGATCTGAAAATACAGCTGCTGCGGCAGCGGCACCGCGAAGAACAGGTAGGCTACCGGAAGCCAGGTATATTGCAGCAGTTTCCAGCCGCCCAAAAACAGCACGACCGCGCCGATGGTAGCGATCATGATCAGCGGTTTGCCGTACATGAACTTCAATACCGCCACATCGACCGGGTACAGCACCAAAAGAAAAAGAACGCTCCCCAGCCCGATGATCCAACTGGGATGAAATTGCCTGATCGATAAAATGTTTTTCTTATTCTGATGCAGGAAGTAAAGGCTGAAGAAAGGGATCAAAAACCCGTGCGACCAGCTTGAATCCGTGACCCAGCGGTTCACGATCGTATGGATCTCTTCCCGGAAGATCCACCAGATCAATCCCGCCAAGAAAGCGATCTTGACGTACGTGACCCAACCAAGGTCCAGCCAGCTTGGTTCCTGAACCGGTTCCGAGGATACCCCGGCAGTGTTGCTTTGCGGATGTTGGCTCATAGTAATTGGTTAAAACGGCAACGGGTCGTTGCCGAAATCGCGATCGGCAAAATTGCGGTCATAAATAAACCCAAACCCATACGTTGCGCGAAACGCATTGCGCAGAACGGCCAGCCACCGGCTGGTTCCGTGCGTACCTACGTTGATCAGGTCGTAAGGTTTTATGAAAAAGTCCGGCTGCGAGCCCGTCGAGATTTTTTGAAGGTCCACCAGGACGATTTCTTCCTGCATTAAACCGGACTTATTCTTTCCAATCCGGCGAATAACTTCCACTTTTTTGGGCCAGGCGATGGTATTGAGGCCGCCGGCCGTCGCAATGGCATGTTTCAGCGTAATGGGACGCCCCGTGATGGGATAAGCGTTCGGCGCATTGACATTGCCCGAAACCCAGAATTCTCCCACGAGGTCGCGCGGCACGGTAATGCGGTCCCCAGGACGGATCACGATATTGTACCGCGGGTCGCCTGCCAGCAGCCGGTCCACCGGGATCTTGAGCACGCGGGTCACCTCTCCGGCGGTCCCCACGTCTTCAAGCCCGTACCCCATCGGCATTTCCTGCGCTTGTGCACGGCTCCTGTTCAGTTCTTTCCGATCCAGCACCGGAGGCTGCTGTGCCTGCGGTTCCTGGCTGCTGCCTTCCACCTGAACGGGCTTCCATTGACCATTCTCAAAAACCCATTCGATCCGGCCGGTACCTTGACTGGGAAGAAACGTGTCCACGTTTTCGCCCGCGCCGGTCAGTTCCTCTAAGGGGTCGATACCTTCAGGTGCGGCAAGGGACTCCAGTTCCTTGCCGCTGGCCATCTCGGCTGAAGCGATATACAGCCCGGCGGCCTTGCGATGCACGCTAGGCGTGATCATTTCAAGCATTTCATTCTCTGTGCTCTTCTCCGGGCTCGGCTGCTCAGCGCCCTGGCCGGGTTGAACGCGCTGCACATCCTGCTCCATAACATCGCGCGATACGTAAACATAGCTGACGTTGAAATCCCCAATGCCTCCGGCGTAAGCGATCGCATCGGTCAGACGGATCGTATAACGAGGCATTGGGTAGCGGCTGGACTGCGCCACGCCCTGGCCGACGATCGAGAAATACCGCGCTTGTGAATTTACCAGGGTAGCGGTCACGGATGGGTTCTTCAAAATGCTGGGCGACAGAATATCGGCGATCTCCTGCTCGAGCTGCGCCTCCGTCAATCCCTCTGCCCTCACCAGGCCCACATCCGGAATCGAGATGCGCCCCGTTTCGGTAACAACGTATTGGTTAAGGTAGGTTTGCCCCTCCTGATACAACTCATAGATGCTGATGCGAACCTCGTCGCCGGGGCCGAAAACATAATCCTTTTCGAACTCTACCAGGTCCTGGGGCTTGGGGTCCTCCGCCCCTTCGTACGTGGGGGTTGGTTCATCGGCCACTCCCAAAGTATCGAGAATGACGTTCACCGTAGGGGTTGGCTCGAAACGGCCCAATTGCGTGGGATCCAAGGCATCATTGTAGCAACCGCTCAGTCCGGCCAAGAAAAGCGGCCCTGCAATGAAATAACGGACTCTTTTCAGCATGGTTTCAATTCCATTTAAACCCAATCCATTAACTGCATAAAGCCTCCAAAGTCGTTTGAAGGCTATTTATCATCGGGCCTATTCTTGTATCACTTTATCTCTTTATTCGGCGATAACGTGCCGGATACAGTAATTTTACATACACATGCCTGAGTGCAAAAACCCGGTAGAAAAATCACCCGTCGAGCCGCATGGACCGAAATTAAACCAGTTTTAATACTCCTCTTTTATTAAGGATGTTCATTGCTGTTGCAAACCGTTCGTTTCTGACAATTCTGCCTCCTTTGAAACACGGACATCCTTGTAATCAAACTTGACGATGAGCCTCTTTGAGGCCAACCCGTTTGCCACATCGTAGATATCGATCGTTCTTGGTATTCGAGTTCCTAAGTCGCTGTTATAGCGAAAGTTATAGCTCCTGGCCATGTATTGCACACCGGAGCCGGGCTCAGAAACCCTAACCAATTCTATCTGTTGCGAATCTTGATTTCTTAGCAAAGTGACAGAAAGGCTGTTATTTGGCCATTCAGGTTTGATCGGCACATACCATTGGCCTTCGATCTTGGCAGGTTCTTCTGAACTCATTGCTGACGTATCAAGTAAACTGCCGCCTGCACTGACGCCATAAAAGACCGCCGTCGCCAGCGCCTGGTTAAAAAACGATTGCGGCAGGTCAGATAATGTCTTGCCCGTCTCTGCAGCGGTGAATTGCTCTTGCTGCAGGATGTAATGAAAACGGCCGCTCGGCTCATTCGCCGTTATCGACAATTGGCCCGATTCAGGTGTGAATTGATGCGTTTGTTCCGTAATATAAGCTGAGGAATCCACTTTGTAGTAACTGGCGATGCATTCGGCTGTGAGGACTGTTTGCGCTATGGGGATCTCCGAAGCGGGCTGACCCTGCCTGCATCCGACCAAAGAAAGGCCGACCACGATCGTCAACAAGATTATCAGGTTCTGCCGCCTCATACGTCCTCCGCGATTGTCTGATGTTCCAGTTAGAAAGAACAGCCCCGGGTCAAACCCGGGGCCATCAGGGTAACATTTAGTCCTTGCAGTCACATTCCATTTGTGAAAGTTTTTCAAGAAGCGAATACTTTTTCGTCACAAACTTCCTGGCCTGTTCGAGCAGTTGTGCCGCGACATCCGGCTGCGACTTTGTCAGTGACCGGAACCGGTCCTGGCCGCTCATGAAGGCCTCCAAGTCGATCGATGGGGCCTTTGAATCCATCTGCAGCGGGTTCTTGCCTTGTTCTTTCAAACGAGGATCGAACCGGTACAGCGGCCAATGTCCGCTGGCCACCGCCTTTTTCTGTTCCTCGTAACCGGTGGACATGTTGATGCCGTGTGCGATACAATGCGAGTACGCCAGGATCAATGACGGACCATTGTAGCTTTCGGCCTCGACGAACGCCCGGACTGCCTGGTTGGGATTAGCGCCCATCGCAATCGAGGCGACGTAGATTCTGCCATAGCTCATCGCGATCAGGCCCATATCCTTCTTGGGTATGCGCTTGCCGCCGGCGGCGAACTGCGCCACGGCTCCGAGCGGCGTCGATTTGGACATCTGGCCGCCCGTGTTGGAATACACTTCCGTATCCAGCACCAGCACGTTGATATTCTCGCCGCTGGCCAGCACGTGGTCCAGGCCGCCATAGCCGATATCGTACGCCCAGCCATCGCCGCCGACGATCCACACGCTCTTATCCACGAGGTAGTCAGCCACGGTGACTAATTGATTACATTCACTGCATGGGCTGCCGGCCTTGCAGGCGGCCTTGAGTTTTTCGATGCGCCCGCGCTGCAGCTCGATCTCGGCTTGTTCCATCCGCGTCGAAGCCGCCGTCTTGATCTGCTCGGCCAGTTCTTTATCCACGCAGCCCTTGGCCGCGGCCTTTTCCAGCAGTTCCAGCGCAAAGCCCTTGAACTTATTGATCGCCAGCCGCATCCCAAAGCCGTACTCGGCGTTGTCTTCGAACAGGCTGTTGCTCCAGGCCGGCCCGCGTCCGTCCGCCCGTTTGGTGTAGGGCGTCGTCGGCAGGTTGCCGCCGTAGATCGAAGAGCACCCCGTCGCGTTGGCGATGAAGGCCCGGTCGCCGAACAACTGCGTCAGCAGTTTGACATTGGCCGTCTCGCCGCAGCCCGCGCAGGCGCCGCTGTATTCGAACAGCGCCGGCACCAACTGGCTGCCCTTGACGCTGCCGATCTTGAACTTGCTCGGGTCCGTGTTCGGGATCGTCTGGAAGAACTCGTAATTGACGCGTTCCTGCTCCCGAAGCGGTTCCTGCAGCGACATGTTGATGGCCTTGCGCTGCGGGTTGGTCTTGTCCTTGGCGGGACAGTTGACCACGCAGGCCGTGCAGCCCGTGCAGTCTTCCGGCGCCACCTGCACCGTGAACTTCATGCCCGCGAATTCCTTGCCCTTGGCGTCGGCGCTCTTGAACGTCTCGGGCGCGTTGGCCAATTGGCTCGCTTCATACGCCTTGATGCGGATGGCCGCGTGCGGGCACACCAGCGAACACTGGCCGCACTGAATGCACACGTCCGGTTCCCACACGGGGATATGCACGGCGATATTGCGTTTCTCGTATTGCGTCGTGGCCGTCGGGAACTTGCCGTCGCAGGGCATCTTGCTCACCGGCAGTTGGTCGCCGCGTCCGGCCAATATTTCCGCCGTCACTTCCTTGACGAACAGCGGCGCGTTTTCCGGCACGGGGCTCAGCAGGTGCGTCTTGCTGGTGACCTGCGCCGGTACCTTCACCTCATAGATCTGGCTCAGTGCCGCATCGACGGCCTCATTGTTCATCTTGATGACTTTTTCGCCCTTCTTGCCGTACGATTTCTTGATCGCCGTTTTGATGGCCTCGACTGCCGTATTGATGTCGATCACGCCGCTGATCTTAAAGAACGCCGTCTGCATGATCACGTTGATGCGCGAGCCCAGCCCGAGCCCTTCGGCGATGCGGATCGCGTCGATCACGTAGAACTTCAGCTTCTTCTTAATGATCTGCTGCTGCATTTCCGCCGGCAGCGTATCCCACACCTGGTCCGGCCCGTACATGCTGGTCAGCAGGAATGTGCCGCCGTTCTTGACGTTGCTCAGCATGTCATAACGTTCAAGAAAGCTCGGATTGTGGCAGGCCAAAAAGTCCGCCTTGCTCACCAGGTAGGGGCTGCGGATCGCTTCGGGACCGAACCGCAAATGCGAAACCGTCATCGCACCGGCCTTCTTCGAGTCATACACGAAGTAGCCCTGCGCGTAGTTCTTGGTCTGCTCGCCGATGATCTTGATGCTGTTCTTATTGGCGCCCACGGTGCCGTCCGAGCCGAGCCCGTAGAACATCGCCGTAAATGCTTTGGTTGGAATGTCGAAATTCTCATCGACGTCCAGGCTCGTCTGGCAGACGTCGTCCACGATACCCACCGTGAAATGATTCTTCGGCTTGGCGGCGTCCAGGTTGTCGAAGATCGCCTTGACCATCGCAGGGCTGAATTCCTTCGAGCCCAGTCCGTAGCGTCCGCCCACGCATACCGGGTAGCTCTTGAACGGGGCCGAGCCGTCAGCCATGGCCTCGCCGATCGCCGTGCGCACGTCCATATACAGCGGCTCGCCGATCGAGCCCGGCTCTTTCGTGCGGTCCATCACCGCGATCTTGCGTGTCGTCGCCGGCAGCGCCTTGATGAAGTGCTCCACGCTGAACGGCCTGAACAGCCGAACCTTCAGCACGCCCACCTTCTGGCCCAGGCTGTTCAAGTGGTCCACCGTCTCGTGAACCGTCTCGCCGCCCGAACACAGGATGACGATCACCTTCTCGGCGTCGCGCGCCCCGTAATAATCAAACAGATGATACTGGCGGCCCACCAGCTTGCCCAGCGCATCCATCGTCTGCTGGACCACGGCAGGGGCCCCCAGGTAAAAACGATTGACCGTCTCACGACCCTGGAAATACACGTCCGGGTTCTGTGCCGTGCCGCTCATCATCGGGCGGTCGGGGCTCAGGGCGCGGGCCTTGTGCGCCGCCACGAGCTTATCGTCAATGATCGCACGCATATCGTCATAGGTCAGCTCCTCGACCTTCTGCACCTCGTGGCTTGTGCGGAACCCATCAAAGAAATGCAGGAACGGCACGCGGCAGGCCAGAGTGGACTGCTGAGCGATCAGCGCCATATCCATCACTTCCTGCACGTTGCCGCTGGCCAGCATCGCGTAACCCGTCTGACGGCACGCCATCACGTCCGAATGGTCGCCGAAAATGCTCAGCCCCTGGCACGCCAGGGACCGCGCGGTTACATGGAACACCGTCGGCACCAGTTCGCCGGCGATCTTGTACATGTTCGGGATCATCAACAGAAGTCCCTGCGACGCCGTAAAGGTCGTTGTCAACGCGCCGGCCGTCAGTGCCCCATGAACAGCGCCCGCGGCTCCGCCTTCCGACTGCATCTCCGTCACCGACGGGATCGTTCCCCAGATATTCGTCTGGCCCGCGGCGCTCTTGGCGTCCGAGATCTCGCCCATGGTCGAGCTGGGCGTGATCGGATAGATCGCGATCACTTCGTTCGTGGCATGCGCCACGTGTGCCGCGGCGGTATTACCGTCAATGGTAACCATTTTTCGAGTCATAATTATTATCTCCATACCTGTAAAAATTACCCCAAAAGACCTGTACGTCGGTCTCAGTTTGACAACCACTACTGTCCCGTTAAAAAACGGTTGTTTTACGATAACTACAACTACAAAAAAGAGTTACGATAGATTGTGACCTGTATCGATTTCATTTTGGTCCCGTGTTATTCTGGCTCCGGATGTTCTTCAGGAGTCCATTATGA
>JAJFTK010000131.1 GCA_021372945.1 Planctomycetaceae bacterium
ACATAAGAACATAAGAACATAAGAACATAAGAACATAAGAACATAAGAACATAAGAACTCAAGAATCAGAATAGAATGGAAATTAAAAGTGAATGGAAAAAGCTGGCGGTGATCGTCGGCGTGTTTTTGTTGTGCTTTTACCTGCCCGTCGGGTGGCGGCGGTTCGACAATGCCGTGCTGGAGGCATTCCATCTTGTCAAATGGTACGCACGGGAGCACGTGCTGCTGTGCCTTGTGCCGGCGTTCTTTATCGCGGGGGCGATCTCGATCTTCGCCAGCCAGCAGTCCGTGATGAAGTACCTGGGACCGCGGGCGAACAAGATATTGGCATACGGGGTGGCCAGCGTATCCGGGACGGTGCTGGCGGTCTGTTCGTGCACGGTGCTGCCGCTGTTCGCGGGGATATGGAAGATGGGGGCGGGACTGGGACCGGCGACGGCATTTTTGTATTCGGGGCCTGCGATCAACGTGCTGGCGATCATTCTGACGGCGCGAATACTGGGGGTGGAGATGGGGATCGCGCGGGCGGTCGGGGCGATTTCATTCAGCGTCATCATCGGGCTGTTGATGCATTTCATTTATCGCAAGGAAGAATTCGAGAAAGCCAATGCCCAAATGGCCATGCCGGAACCGGAAGTGAAACGTCCGCTTTGGCAGAACGGATTGTTCTTTGCGGCCATGGTCGCGATACTGGTGTTTGCCAATTGGGGCAGGCCGAACGAAACCGCCGGCAAGACATGGACAGCCATCTGGCTGCACAAATGGATGATTACAGCGGCGCTTGCGGCCGGGCTTGGGGCGATCCTGATTTTATGGTTCAACGTGCGATGGTGGAAGATCGCTGTGTCGGCTGTGCCTGTCATCGCATTAGCTGTCGCCCTGCCGATGGACGGGATGGGCGTGATGATTCCGTTTGCGGCAGGCGCGATCGGACTGGCGTGGGCGACGGGTTCGTCCGAAGGCGAAGGCAGCGAATGGTTCAGTTCGACCTGGATGTTTACCAAGCAGATACTGCCCCTGCTGCTGGCTGGCGTGCTGCTGAGCGGGTTGTTCCTCGGACGGCCGGGACAGGAAGGGCTTATTCCCAACCGATGGGTGGAATGGGCGGTCGGCGGAAATTCGGTGTGGTCGAATTTCCTGGCGGCGGTGGTCGGCGCGTTCATGTACTTCGCAACATTGACGGAGGTGCCGATCCTGCAGGGACTGATGGGTTCGGGGATGGGCAAAGGGCCGGCGCTGGCGCTGCTGCTGGCGGGGCCTGCGCTGTCGCTGCCGAGCATGCTGGTGCTGCGGTCGGTCATGGGAACGCAGAAAACGGTCGTGTATTGTTCGCTGGTAGTTGTGATGGCAACGATCAGCGGGATAATTTACGGAACTTTCTTCTAGAAAAAAACGAAACCTACGGACTCCGTGGATTTTCACGGATTTGATATAGGAAAGAATTATGAGAATACAAATTTTAGGAACGGGGTGCCCGAAATGCAAAAAACTCGCGGAGAATGCCGAAGCGGCGGCAAAAGAGCTGGGCATCGAATATACGCTGGAAAAGGTCACGCAGATAAGCGAGATCATGAAGATGGGCGTGATGATGACGCCGGCACTGGCGGTAGATGGGGTTGTCAAGGTTTCCGGCAAGGTGCCGTCCGTGGCGGAAATCAAAACCATGTTGGCGTAGGCGAGATAAAATGTTTTTTGACAGGATTAACAGGATTTACATGTGGCCTCTGATGAGGAGAATTTTATGGCTGAGAAGAGCGCGGGTGGATGTTGCGGCGGGCCGAGCCTGATTTTTGCGTGTTCGGGGGCGGCAGACGTGGGTGCGGTGGCCGACCAGGCGGCGCGGAAGATGACGCTGGAAGGCGCGGGCAAGATGTTTTGCCTGGCGGGGATTGGGGGGCGTGTCGCGGGAATCCTCAAAACGACGGAATCGGCAAGCAAGATATTGGCCATCGATGGGTGTCCCTTGAATTGCGTCAAGAGCAGCCTTGAGCAGGCGGGATTCACCAGCCTCAAGCACATTCAACTGGCTGACCTCGGGATGGAAAAAGGAAAGACAGCGGTGTCGGAGGAGAACATCGTTAAGGTTGCGGCTAAAGGCAAAGAAGTAATGGCCTGAGAAAGGCCGAAAGGAGTTTGTATGACTAACCTGACCAAAGGGGTTATTGTTGCGGTGCTGATTGCGCTTGTGGGGCTGGTCGTTTATATGAAACAGGCCAAGCAGGCCGCAACCAGCGCTGCCGCCGAAAGTGGACCTGCAACCGGTCAAGTCGACGCAGCCAGCCCGGCGGTAACGGATGGGCAAGCAGTGCCGGCTAAAGAGGTTTCGACCCCCCTGCCGAAATTGGTGGATTTGGGGGCGGGCAAGTGCATCCCGTGCAAGGCGATGAAGCCGATCCTGGAGGAACTGGCGGCCAGCTATAAGGGCAGCTTCGAAACGCTCTTTATCGACGTATGGGAAAAGCCCGGCGAAGGCGATAAGTATGGCATCAAGCTGATCCCGACACAGATCTTTTTTGACGCCGACGGCAAGGAACTGTTCCGGCATGAAGGATTCTTTTCGAAGGAGGAGATCCTGGCCAAGTGGAACGAACTGGGTATTGAAGTCAAATGACGATGCCTGAATTATTCAGCAGCCTAAATAAAGCGATTGAGGGGGCATGGCCGATCGCGCTGGCCGGTTCGTTCGCCTGGGGCATCCTGAGCGTAGTGCTGAGCCCGTGCCATTTGGCAAGCATTCCGCTGATCGTTGGATATGTCGGCGAACAGGGACAAATATCCGGCAAGCGGACGTTGTGGATCTCGGTACTGTTCGCGGCGGGGATCCTGGTAACCATCGGACTTATCGGGGCGGTTACGGCGGGGCTTGGCCGGATCATGGGGGACGTGGGGCGGTATGGAAATTACTTTGTGGCTGTGATTTTTTTCGCGGTCGGACTTTATATGCTGGACGTCATTGCCCTTCCGTGGTCGGGGCCGGGGCAAGTCTCGATCAAACGCAAGGGAGCGATCGGGGCACTGGCGCTGGGTCTGATCTTTGGGATCGCGCTGGGACCGTGTACATTCGCCTTCATGGCGCCCATGCTGGGGCTGATCTTTAAGAACGCCGCCGCAAACTCGGGCTACAACGTACTTCTGCTGCTTGCGTATGGAATCGGGCACTGTTCGATAATCGTTCTTGCCGGAACGTTTACCGGTGCGGTCCAGCGCTATTTGGATTGGAACGAACGGTCCAAAGGCGCTTTATGGCTTAAGAAGCTCTGCGGCGTGCTGGTGCTTCTCGGCGGTCTGTGGATGATCTATACAGCTTCCTAAACGCGCTTAAACCAGTGCTGCGTTCGGAGGCATATCTTAACCAGCATGAGCATCACGGGGACCTCGATGAGAACCCCAACAACCGTCGCCAACGCCGCCCCGCTGGAGAGGCCAAAGAGCATGGTGGCGGTCGCGATCGCGACCTCAAAGTGATTCGATGCGCCGATCATGGCCGAGGGAGCGGCATCGGCATACCTGAACTTCCACACTTTTGAAAGCCAGTAACCGATCGCGAAGATCAGCATGGTCTGAATGAACAAAGGGATCGCGATCCATAGGATCGTGAGCGGGTTGGCGATGATCGTCTCACCCTTGAAGGAGAAGAGCAGCACCAGTGTAATGAGCAGTGCGATGATGGTGATGGGTGTCAGAAAACGCAGAAATTTCTGCTTAAACCAGTCGGTCCCTTTCTTGGCGATGATCATCTTGCGCGAGATAAACCCCGCAACCAGAGGCAAGGCGACGTAGATCGCGATGGATAAAAGAAGAGCTTGCCAGGGAACCGGCAATTTGCCGACGCCGAGCAGAAACCCGCCGAGCGGGCCGTACAGAAAGAGCATCGACAACGAATTGATGGCGACCATCACCAGCGTGTGGCCATCGTTGCCTTTGGCCAGATAGCCCCAGACGAGCACCATGGCGGTGCAGGGCGCAATCCCCAGCAGGATACAGCCGGCCAGGTAGCTGCGCCAGAGAGGGACCTGCATCATTTTGATGCCGTTTACCAGAACAATTGTGCCGGAACCGTATTGAGCACCGACCGGCAGGTCGAGACCGAACGGCATCTTCACAACGTCAATCGCATCGGGACCGATCAGGCCGCGAAAAACGACGCCGAGAAAGAACAGCGCGATGGCGTACATGGTAAACGGCTTGATCGCCCAATTGACAAACAAGGTGAGACTGACAGGTTTGATGCTTTTGCCGGCCTGCAGCACCTCGGCAAAGTCGATCTTGACCATGATCGGGTACATCATAAAGAACAGGCACAGCGCAATCGGGATCGATACGACCGGGGCGCCGCCGACGTAAATCGACATGCCGTCCAGCGCTTGCGCGAATTGCGGGGCCAGCTTGCCCAAAATGATGCCGCCGGCGATACAGAGAATCACCCACAACGTGAGATACCGTTCGAAGAGGTTCAGCCCGCCGGCTCTTGCTTTGATTTGTTCGTTCATGATGCTCGCCTTTCGTTTGCCGCTGCGGGTTTTTGAGCGGTAAGGTTGACGCTGACGATGTAATCGCCCAGGCTTGTACCGGCGGGCACATATGTTTTGACCTCGCGGTACAGCGGATCGTTGCATTCGGCCAGCGCATCGATCTGGTAAGGCTTTTCCTCCATCTTGAGATCGGTTAAACCCGCGTTCTGGGCCATTGTGCGCGTCTCATCGATGAGAACGGCGCCGGCTACGCAACTGATGAGGGCGGCGGCGGATTTCAATACTTCCGCAGGCAGGGATTTTTTCAGAGCCAGATCGGAGATACAGGCCTTGCCGCCGGGCTTGAGCACGCGGGCGATCTCGTTCCATACCTGCTGCTTATCGGGCGAGAGGTTGATGACACAGTTGGAGATGATGACATCGACGCTGCTGTCGGCGACCGGCAGGAACTCGATCTCGCCCAAACGAAACTGAACATTGGACAGACCAGTCCTGCTCGTAAAGTGAGGGATGCCTGCGCGAGCCTTGCTGAGCATCTCCGGGGTCATATCGACGCCGATGGCCATGCCGCCGGGTGCGACTTTTTTGGCGGCGATGAAAACATCAAAGCCGCCGCCGCTGCCAAGATCGAGAACGACCTGACCGGGTTTGAGGCCGGCGAGGGCGGTTGGATTGCCGCACGAGAGCCCCATGTTGGCGCCTTGCGGCAGGATCTCCAATTCCTCCTTTGTATAGCCGATGGCTTTTGCCAACGCTTCGGGCTGCGATGTGCCGCAGCAGCACTTGGATGAGCCTTTCGCGATGTGTCCGTAACCATCTCTTACCTTTTGTCTGAGTTGTTCATTCGATTGCATTGTTTTACCCCTTCGACTGTATAGCCGTTAGCATTTGGCCGCGATGGAACACGATTTCGTTTTCATTTTTGGCTCTTGAGATAATTTCAAGAGACAATCCCGCAGGCTGCGATCGAACTCGGTTTGCACGTCGGCCAGGCGGTAGTACATCCAAGTGCCCTGCCGTCGCGCCTGTACAAGCCCTGCCGCGCGAAGGATAGCCAGGTGACGCGAGACCTTAAACTGAGGCTCGGCCAAGGCGTCAACCAACTTACAGACACACAGTTCGCCGCCGGCCGCCATGCACGTGACCAGACGCAACCTGAGCGGGTCCGACAAGGCCTTGAATAACTTAGCTTCTCTGTCCACAAAAGTGTCCTTACATGTTTATATGCACATATACGCATATATCCAGGCTGGCGTCAACAGAAAAATGCAAGAAAATAAAAAAGGTTGACGGACGTCGGCGACGGGATATAGTTGAGGCTCGGCAATGGAGTTTGCCGTATAACCGCTGCGAAGCTGATGACTCCTACAGTTGACAACGACTGCAGGAGTTTTTTTATGGACGCAAGCTGAAAACGCAGACACCGGAGAATCAAATGGTGCAAAAGCTTTTTTATTTGGCGATAGCGGGGGCAGCGGGGACGCTGGCCCGTTATTGGCTTTCCGGCCTGGTGCAAAGGTGTGCCGCGGGAGGGTTTCCGTGGGGCACGATGGCCGTCAACGTCGGAGGCTGTCTTCTGTTCGGATTGGCGTGGGCAGCACTGGAGAGCCGGGTGATGCTGAATGGGCAGACACGCCTGATCATTTTCCTTGGTTTCTTTGGGGCGTTTACGACATTTTCATCGTTTGCTTTTGGGACCAGCCAAATGCTGGACGATTCCCAGTGGATGCGTGCGGCTGGCAATATCCTGCTGCAGAACACGTTGGGCCTTGGCGCAATGATCGCGGGATTGACCATCGGCAAATGGATATAATTGCACGGGCCAGACGCCCGTGCTGCCAGAAAGGAGGTTTTATGCATCTGCCGTCGGAAGCGCAGTTGGTAAGGATCTTTGTGGGAGAGGCGGCCCGGTTCGAGGGCAAGCCGCTGTATGAGGCAATCGTGCAACTGGCACGGACAAAAGGAATAGCTGGAGCAACCGTTGTGCGCGGTATAATGGGGTTCGGCGCCGACAGCCGGATGCATACGGCAAAAATCCTGCGGCTCTCGGAGGATCTGCCGATGGTGATCGAGATCGTGGATAAGCCGGAACGGATCGAGGCCCTGCTGCCGGAACTGGATGGGATGATCAAGGAGGGACTGGTCACGGTTGAAAACGTAAACGTATTCGCTTATAGATACAGCAAGAACGATGAATGACCTGAATCGAAAACACGCGATGCGGTTTGTGGTGCTGCTGGGGCTGGTGAGCCTGCTTGCGGACGTGACGTACGAGTCGGCGCGGGCGCTGACGGGGCCGTATCTGGCGATCCTGGGGGCCAGCGGGGCCATTGTAGGGTTTACGGCGGGAGCGGGCGAACTGCTGGGGTACGGACTGCGGTATTTTTCGGGGGTCCTCAGCGATAAAACGCAGCGGTACTGGCTGATCACGATCACTGGGTATGCAGTGAACCTGCTGGCGGTTCCGCTGCTTGCATTGGCCAATCACTGGGGATTGGCCGTGGGGCTGATAATGGCCGAGCGCATGGGCAAGGCGATCCGCACGCCGGCACGGGACGTGATGCTGTCGCACGCGACGAGCGTTGTGGGCCGCGGGTGGGGCTTTGCGATCCATGAAGCGATGGACCAGATCGGCGCGATGACCGGGCCGGTCATCGTGACGGTGGTCCTGGCGGTGAAAGGGTCGTACCCATTCGCTTTCGGCGTACTGGCGATTCCGGCAGCATTGGCGCTGACGGTGCTGGTTGTCGCCCGCATGCAGTACCCTAATCCGCACCGGTTTGAGACCGAAGAGAAAAAGGGCAGCGGCAAACTGCCGCGAGCATTTTGGCTGTACCTGGCGGCAACGTGCTGCATCGCAGCCGGTTTTGCCGATTACCCGCTGATCGCCTTTCATATCAAATCGCATCAGTTCATGGCCGATCAGTGGATCGCCCTGCTTTACGCATGCGCGATGGGGGTCGATGCGCTGGCGGCGCTGGTGTTCGGGCGGTTATATGACCGCAAGGGGATGCTTGCGCTGGGGGGGGCGGTGCTGATTTCTTCGACGTTTGCGCTGTTCGCGTTCTCATCCGTGACGGGACTGGTTGTTTTGGGCGTTGTGCTGTGGGGTGTTGGGATGGGGGCACAGGAATCGATCGTGCGCGCGGCGGTGGCGGATATGGTCCCCAAAGAAAGGCGCGGGGCGGGGTACGGCTTGTTTAATTCGCTTTTCGGGGTCGCCTGGTTTGCGGGCAGCCTGCTGATGGGCATTCTCTACGATGTATCGCGGCCGGGGCTGATCGCGTTTTCAATCATCGCTCAACTGGCCTGTCTGCCGCTGCTGTTCCTTGTGGGGCGATCTTTCCGACCGCAGGAAACGGCTTAGTAAGAAAAGCGGGAATAGGTATCCTCCTTCGCTGGCAGGGTTGCCTGCCCTTCCGAAAGTTCCGTTTTCTTAGAAAGCCGGCAAGATGCCGGCGGTACCAGAAAAGCGTGCCGGCTCGAAGCCGGCGATACCAACACGGGCCTGAAGCCTGTGCTGCCATAAAAATACGGCACCCAAGGCAACGGACCTTGAGTGCCGTATACAACAAACCCTTTCAAAATTGTTTACGCCGGGTTATCCCGCGGCTTTTCTAAACAGCCCGTTCAATCGTGAGAGCATTGAATGCTTTACAATAGGTGCAGGAAGTCTCACAGATTGTTTACGAGGGGAATTGTGACCGCGGGTTTTGCCTGTCTGTTTCATGCTTCAACTCCTCTTGCTCTAAAGCTGAATAAAGTTGAAAACTGATTCTGCACAGTGCAGTCTCAGCTTTTAGGCGTTCGCTGATACTACGAGCAGAAACACAGATTGTTCAAAGCTCAATTGGTAAATTATTCCAAGTTCGTAAATAAACTGCTTAAAATCACCGAAATTACGCGAAATTCGATCACCCTGCCATGGCCATCAGGCGATGATCTCGAATTTCCTGTGCCACTTTATAACCAGCGTCCAACGATCGCGAGAATACAGGATCCAGGGCATCTTGGATTTGATGTTCTTTGAGGAACTGTTCGGCCAGACTCGTGGCATCCGAAAACCCTTGACGTTTTACGTAATCTCGCATCCACTGCAAGATATTCTCTTCATTCATAATTCAACACTCCACATCAAGAAACAAAGTAAGTAGATAATAAATCGGCAAAAAAGGCTTTTTGTGATTACTTTTTCGATGCAAGCCATTGGCCCGTGGTGGGCTAATGTGTGATCTAATGCAGTCCTTTATACCAAAAAATGCCCTATAATACTACTGAAAAATAAGTTTTTTTTGAGGAATTGTCCGATAAAACCCTAAAGTAAGGGCCCCTTGTGTCCGATATTAAAAATAGGGTAGTAACTCTAAAAACGCATATTTTTGGTAAGCTGGGCTATGGAGAGCCAATCATGAGAACCATTGCGATCATCAACCAGAAAGGCGGCTGCGGCAAGACAACCGTCTCCATCAATTTATCAGCGGCTCTTGCGGCCAAGGGTTATCGAACGCTGCTGGTGGACATGGACCCGCAAAGTCATTGTGCTGTGGGTCTGGCCGTGCCGGAAGAACAAATCGAGCAGAGCATTTACGATGTGCTGATCGGGATGGGGCGGGGCGAGCCGATACGGATCAATGAAATCCTGTGGCAAATCAGCGAACGGTTCGAACTGGCGCCTTCGAGCATCGACCTGGCGGCGTTCGAACAGCAGATGAGCGGGGTCAAAGATCGTGAGAATTGCCTGCGCAAGGTGCTGGATGGCATCCGCGATGAGTATGATTATGTTGTGCTCGACTGTCCCCCTTCCGTGGGATTGTTGACGTTTAACTCATTGCGGTCGGCTTCGGATGTGGTGGTGCCGGTGGAGATGGGGTATTTTTCGCTGCACGGGCTAAGCAAACAGCTTCAAACGCTGAAAGTGCTGTGCGAGCAGTGCGAGCAGAAGATCAATGTCATGGTATTGGCCAGCATGTATGATATCCGCACGAAGATGGGGCGCGAGATCCTGGCGGAACTGAAGAAGCACTTCTCGGATAAGATGTTCAGCACGGTGGTCAATTTCAATACCAAGCTTAAAGAGGCGGCCAGCCTGGGACAGCCCATCAGCGAATATGATTCGGCCAGCAAGGGGTATAAGGATTTCCTGGGACTGGCAGATGAATTGATCGGCACTAATACGCAGATGAACCGAGCCGAGCTGGTCAACTCACTGCAGGCCAAACTGAACGTGATCAGCGCCAGCGCCGAGGAACTGCTTGCGACGATCCAGCCGGCGGCAAAGCCGGAGCAGCCCAAGCCGCAGTTAACGCTTGACGAAAAACTGGCGGACTTTTATGGAGTGCGGCAAATCAACGGGCAGGTGGTGTTTACGACGCTTTATCCGCGGGCCCAGACAGTGCAGATCGCCGGAGATTTCAACGCGTGGTCGCCGGAGTCAACCCGACTGGAAAGGCTCGGAGACAACGGAAAATGGCAGCTCGCCCTGCCGCTGGAGAAAGGAATTTACAAATATCGGCTGGTAGTGGATGGACATTGGCAGCAGGATCCGTATAATGACAAGACAGAGATGAACCCGTACGGGGAGTTGAATTCCGTACTGCACGTTCAATAGAGAACAGCACGGTCGAGGCCGTGTTACATAGACGACCATGGAGGTCGAGAGGAAAGATTCGCCGGAACTGGTCACCCGCCTGCTCCGGCACTTTTTTGCGCCGATTCAAAGAGTGCCTTGAAGATTTTCGAAATCTTAGAGTCAACTCCCAACGAAGCAGCAGTCCGCCGGAGCCGAGCAGGAAAAGCGTTGCCGGTTCGGGGATGACTTTGACATTTTGCCAGACAGGATTAAAACCAAGGTCTGTGTTATTGCCGAACTCAATATAAAACGAACCACCCGCCAGCGAATCTCCATAAATGCCCTTCAACGGGTCGTTATTGATCCATGACCAAGTGTCCTCTTGAGCGTAAATGAAGATATTCTCCGTGGTCCCATATTGGAAACTCTCAAGACTATTGATGGTTCCGCCCTTGAGGATAGTAATGGCGTTATCGGTACGAACAGAAATCAACTCAGTAACACCGGCCAAATACTGCAATTGAGCGTTATTGAAAAGCAAAATATCATACACGCCACTGACATCCATGTTTAACGGCTTTGACGTAGATTGCACAATCATACGCCCGTTGTCTCTTACCGAGATTTCGTATGCCCCTCCGCCATTGACAATTAGGGGCGGGTCGTAAGATCGCCAAGTAAGGCTGAAAGCATATTCGCCAGTTGAAATTATGCCATCATCAGCAACACCGCCAAAAACCGGCGTACTCAGGGCGACCAACAGAAAAAGCTGAAGCGTTCTTTTCATCATCACATTCTCTTACGGCGAATTAGCAGACCACCGCAAGCAACCAGTAACAGTGTTGCCGGTTCGGGAATTACTTTAACACTCATCCAAACGGGATCAGTGCCGTACATGGTATCATTGTCAAACTCGATTCTAAAATGCGAACCGTAAGGGTTGGGATTTGTCAACCAATAGCCCTCAATGCCTTTCATTCGGTCGCC
>JAJFTK010000008.1 GCA_021372945.1 Planctomycetaceae bacterium
GGCCTGCTGGACAATGCGGTGATTCGCCATCCCGATTCAAACGTGATTTTATAAGCCAGTATCTTCTGTTCTTTAACGATGCCGTTATCGTCTTCGTCCGGCTCTTCGTATTCATCGATGGCGGAAACGGCCATCCTATAGGCCCGTGCCCAATTGGCGCAGTCGTTGATGAATTCCAGGGCCATGTCCTTTGTGTAGCCGATGTACCAGACGTTCCGTTTTTCGCCGCTCCCGGCTTCCGAGGCATAGAGGGTATCATCGGCCGCCTCGGCCCAGGAAATACCGACACGGCGCGATTTCTCGATGATTTTTACCGGAGATTGATCGGCGACCCAGCGGGTCTGATAGGGCAACAAAATGCCTGTGGCGGGTCTCGCCTGATCGAAATCATTCTGGAGGTTCACTTCCGTCATACGATCCCCAAAATCTTCTTCCGGATCTCCTCGGCGGTCTTTTCCGACATACCGCTCTTTTTAACGGCCTTGACGACCTCTTCCGCCGCGTCTTTTGCTTTACTTTTGGCCTCGGACATCCACTTCTTCTGGTCCACAGAGGCTTTGCTTAGTTTGGCCACCATGATGCCCATTTTCGGGAAGATCTTGGCGAATGCCACCGGGTCTTCGGTTTGCAGGTTGACCAGGACATCAAAGGCCTTTTCCTGCACTAGGCTGATCAAAGCATCATTCATGACGCCTTCATTATCTCCCACGGCTTCCGATACGGCTCGCGCTTGCTCCGACGCGACCTTTATCGCCGCCAGGCGGTCCTCAAAGGCTTGTCCGTAACGGTTGATCGCCGATTTGGAGATCTCAAATCCCTGCTCCTGCAGCCAGTCGGATAATTTTCTGTAATCGGAGAAACTTCCCGTGATCAGGCGTTTATCCAGCTCCCTTTTGATAACGTCGGGCAGTTTTGTGATCTTTGATCTCGACGGCATATCACCACCACTTCTTCGGCCGGGCGATACCAGGGCGACAATCCACGGTATATTCAACGATGTCGATGCCGTGATTGTTGATCTTGGCTCGCCACACAGGGCTGTCACGATGCGTTACCGCCACCAGCTCGCGTTCCTCCAGGTAATCGAGTTCTCTTCGAATATCGTTGAGCGTCGCGTCCAGGATGACGGGTTCGATGGCGTTGCGGATCATGACCTCCGACGTTCCGCTCGGCTGGGCTGCATGCAGGGTTCTCAAAATAAGCCAGCGCATCTCTTCGCGCCGGGCTTTTTCGATATCGATGGCGGGGGAATCCTTCATTATATTCTCTCCTTTAGTCGTTCGATGGAATCATGGACACGGTCCAGCTTGGTATTGATGACAACCTCGAACCTTACAAAATCCTCTTTCCGCACGTAGGAGAGAGGAAGGTCGGCTTTTATCTCCAGAAAATTTTTTTCAAGCTTGTCAATGTCCTTTCCCCATCCCTCGAGGCGACTGTTGATGTCGTCGCAGTGTGCCTTGAACATCGTTCTGAGCACCGCTACAATCAGAATGCTCCAGGCCGCGATCAGACCGGCCAGAAATCCGAATAGTTGCCAGCTATCATTCAAGAGAAGTGCCCATCCTTTCCTTTTTGTTTTGACATTCGATGCACCTGATAGCATTGGGCAGGGCCTTTAGGCGCGCTGCCGGTATTGGCTTACCGCAATCCAAGCAATCCCTTGCCCCTCCATTAAGCGGTACGATCCGGGCAGGAGGCGTGCGCCGTTTGTGCGCGAGCAGGGCCGCTTCCTGATAAACCTCCGTTGCCGCCTGTGCGCGGTCAATCTCGTCGCCCATGCGCTATTCCTTTACTGGCGTGGCCTTTGCCAATAAATCCGTCTTTTTGTCGGAACCGCGCGATGAACCAAAATAATATGCCAGCACCTGCTCGCATTTGGCCGACAAATAACCGACCAGGGTTCCGGCCAGCACGCTTTCCACTTTGGCGGCTCCCAGCAATGTTGCGGCAACCAGGGCAAGAAACCCGCCAACAACGGCATAGGCCAGGACCTTATTGACGCTGTCCTTAACGGATGTTTCCCGCTGACGCGCGGACTGTACGTCCGCTAATGTCGTTTGCAGCTCCTTAATATCCAACTCACGCTGCTTAAGCTGAAAATCCTGTTCGGCGATCATGGCTTTCAAGGCGGTTTGGGGATCTGACGCAATGGCGGACGCAATAGCATCGGGCGTCGCCTGCGAACCGAGGAGTTTCGTCGCGAAGTCACCCGGCAGGAGTTCGCCGGCGAAGAACAGGATGGCGGAGGCCATCAGGACCAGTGCGATCCCAATGGCCGTCCGCTTGGCGAGGTAACGCCACATGCCTCAGCTTTC
>JAJFTK010000017.1 GCA_021372945.1 Planctomycetaceae bacterium
GTTCAATCGAAAAATAGGTATGGTCATCAACCGATCCTGCGGATGCAAGAACCTGCGTTACCTCTTTCTAAACCTCAGACAGTTGGCAAAAAAACCGATTCCATTATGATCCCGTATCATCAAAATCCGCGGAGAACCTATTTTAGGATCGCGTAAGTCTAACATGCCTGGCGCGCATTTTTTTAGCGGATTGGTACAACTCCTTAGAAATGGCACACTTAGGACAAAAAAATAACCCGCTGTCATCCTTTGACAACAGCGGGTTTTCACACGAGGACGAAGGGGCTCGAACCCTCAACCTTCGGATCGACAGTCCGATGCTCTAACCAATTGAGCTACGTCCCCAGTGACGTAAGACAGGGATTAAACAAAAAAACACCGTTCCTGTCAATCAATTTTCAGCTATTTTGTTTGAGACCGGCTAGATCGCAACTCTGCGGACAATGCGGCTTTTAGAACCTCGGCCGCATTGCGGACAAAGATGAATGTCATGCCCTTCCTGGCCTCGGCAGGAACTTCCAGCAGGTCCTTCTGGTTGCGCTTGGGCAGGATGACCGTCTTGATGCCGGCCTGCTTGGCGGCCAGGATCTTCTCCTTGAGCCCTCCTATCGGCAGAACGAGCCCTTTCAGGGTGATCTCGCCGGTCATTGCGACATCCGGCCGAGCCGGCCGAGCCGTCAGCAAAGACACCAGCGCGGTAAACATCGACACGCCGGCGCTGGGTCCATCCTTGGGCACCGCGCCTGCAGGGACATGTACATGGAAATCGTTCTTGGCAAACAGCTTCGGATCGATGTGCAGTTCTTGAGCGGTACTCTTAACAACCGAGAAGGCCGCCTGCGTGCTTTCCTTCATGACGTCACCGATCTGGCCGGTCAGCAGCATTTGGCCCCTGCCGGGCATCTTGGCGGCTTCAACAAACATGATCTCGCCGCCATAAGGCGTGTATGCCAGTCCGGTCACCACGCCGGGAGTCGCTGTGCGGAGTGCGATCTCCGATTCGAATTTCCGCGGGCCAAGGATCCTGGCCAGTTCGGGTCTTCCAACGACTGCCTTCTTCTTTTTACCTTCGGCGATCAGCGTGGCCACAAAGCGGCAGATCGACCCGATCATCCGCTCGAGATTTCGAACGCCGGCCTCGCGCGTGTAGCTATCGATGATCTCCAGCAAGGCATCATCTTTGATCGCAAGCTGCTCTTTGGTCAATCCGTGTTCCCGCCGCTGCCGATTGACCAGGTATTTTTTAGCGATATGCAGTTTTTCGTGCTGGGTATAGCCTGGCAGCTCAAGGACCTCCATGCGATCCATCAGTGCCGGCGGGATAGGCTCGGCATAATTGGCCGTACCGATAAACATGACATTGGATAAATCGAACGGCTGATCGAGATAGTGATCGGTAAAATTGTTGTTCTGCTCGGGATCGAGTACTTCCAGCAGGGCCGACGCCGGATCTCCGCGGAAGTCCTGCCCGATCTTGTCCAGCTCGTCCAGCATGAAGACTGGATTGTTCGACTTGCATTTGCGAAGTTCCTGCAGGATGCGGCCCGGCAAAGCGCCGATGTAAGTGCGCCGATGGCCGCGAATATCGGCTTCATCTCGAATGCCGCCCAGCGAGATGCGGACGAACTTGCGGCCCATCGCCCTTGCGATAGACTTGCCCAAGCTGGTCTTGCCGACGCCGGGAGGCCCGACAAAACACAGGATCGGACTTTTTCCAATTGGATTGAGTTTTCGAACAGCCAGAAATTCCAGGATGCGGCGTTTAATCTTCTCCAGGCCGTAGTGATCCTGGTTGAGGATGCGTCTTGCCCCGGCGATCTCTAGTCGGTCCTCCGTTCGAACGGCCCACGGCAATTCGCAGACCCAATCGAGATACGTTCGGATCACTCCGTAATCGGGCGACACCGCCGGCGTCTTGCTCATGCGGTCCAGCTCACGCATCGCCTCCGCTTCCACCGCCGCGGGCATTTTGGCGGCCTTGATCTTCTGCTGCAGGTCCCGAATTTCTTCGGTGCGGCGGTCTTCCTGACCGAGTTCGGCTTGGATCGCTTTTAATTCCTCCTGCAGGAAATACTCCCTCTGGCTTTTATCGATCGACTGGCGGACCTGGCCCTGGATCTTATGGCTCAGTTCAAGGACTTCCAATTGGTTGGCCAGGGCCAGCGAAATCTTCTCGAGCCTCTTATACGTATCCGATTCTTCGAGCAGTTCCTGCTTTTCATTGATCGGGATATTCAAAGTAGCCGCCAGAAAATCCGCCAGCGCCGAAGGCTCCTGGATATTCTCCAACAGCAGCGTCGCCTCCTCCGGGACATTGGGGCTCAAGGCGATCACGCGATTGGCTGTATTCCGCACGCTGACAACAAGGGCCTCAAGCTTTTTGGTCTTGCGAATCTGAATTTCCAGCGGTTCGATGCGGGCCTTCAGATAAGGCTCGTTCGCGGTGTATTCGATGACCCGGAATCGCAGAATCCCGTGCACGACGATATTGATCGATCCCTGCGGCATACGAATGACCTTCAGAACCGATGCGGCAGTGCCGACCGAATAAAGATCATCCGGCGTGGGGTCCTCAACGTCGGGGTTCTTCTGAGCGATCAGCCCGAAGATCGTCTCCTGCGGCGTGATGTCGGCAATGAGCCGTTTGCTGCGTTCGCGGCCGATCGCCAGCGGCATAACGGTGCCCGGATACGCAACCGCGCTGCGAATAGGCAGAATGCCTATTTCAGACGGGAGAGAAAGCTCAACGGCGCCGCTGTCAGCGACCTTGCCGCTAATGCCCGTGTCCAGTTCCAAAAAGTCGGTTCGATCCATTCGTTGTCTTCAGTTCCGAGAAGCAGTTGTACCTACACCGGTCGATGATACTCGATTTAAAAACAAATGCAAAGCATTATCCCGCTTGAAAATCAAGAACTTTCGGCGCATAATGCGGTAGATAATCTCAGACGTAAGGAGCTATGCCTATGAGAAAGACAGCATTGGTCCCGGTGGCGGACGGTTCAGAGGAACTGGAGACGGTAGCGATCGTCGATGTGCTAAGACGGGCGGGTGCCGAGGTCACGGTCGCCTCGGTAGAGCAGCAGTGCGAGGTGACCTGCTCGCGCGGGGTCAAGCTTGTGGCCGATCGCCTCATTGACGAATGCACGGGTGTGACGTACGACTTGATCGCCCTGCCGGGAGGGATGCCGGGCGCCGAGCACATGGCGGATAGTGAAGTGCTCGTCGAGATGCTCAAAGAGCAGAAGGAATCGGGCCGGCTGTACGCGGCGATCTGCGCATCGCCTGCGGTGGTGCTTGCCAGGCACGGACTGCTCGAGGGAAAGACGAAGGTGGTCTGTCATCCAAGCATGCATGACAAACTGCCGGTTGAAGCGGCGGCTTCCGAGCGGGTGGCGGTGGACGGCAACTGCATTACCAGCCAGGGGCCGGGAACGGCGATCGAGTTCGGGCTGGAACTGGTGCGGCAACTCTTCGGAGAGTCGCGCGAGGCCCAGGTCGCGGGCCCCATGGTCGTGCCGGCGTACGCCTAATCGTCCGGGTATCTCTCGGCGGCGTTCATGCCCTGCTGCTTGAACTGATGCAGCCGCTTATCCAGCGGACTAAGACCCCACAGGACCAGGATCGCGATGATCGTGACCGCGATCGCCATTTCATAAAGTCGCAGGCCGCAGGCGACCCCGATCCCGGTCACCAGCCAGATAGTCGCCGCGGTCGTCATGCCCTGGATCTCGCCTCCCTGGCGGATCAGCACGCCGCCGCCGATAAAGCCGACGCCCGTGACCACGCCCTGGATGATCCGCGAGGCGGCATCTTCGCCGGTCATTGATTCGGCCATCGCGGTGAACAAGGCAGCGCCGACACCGATGAGAATATTGGTCCGCAGGCCGGCGGGCTTGCGGCGGACCTCGCGCTCGAGGCCGACGAGCCCGCTGAGCACGACCGCTGTGAACAACGGCCGCAATGTGGAGTTCCAATCGAATTGGGCCAGGGGATCCATGGGGTCATTCCTTTGCCAAGATGGTGCAAGGATCGGGTTTAGACGAACGCTCAAGGCCCGGCAGCAGATCCGGATGATCGGCCTGCGCCAGGGTCTGGGCAATGAAGAGCGGCCAGTGCGGCAGACGGTGCGAGCGGCGCTGGAGGATGATGTTGCGAAGGGTCTTGTAGCTCATGCACCACATGCGCTTCTGCAGGAAGCCTTCTGGCAGACGGCGTTTGATGCTGAGCAGGTCGCGCAACTGGGCGGCATGGTAGATCGAGGCGAGCGTCTCCGGGCTGCACGAGCCCGGCTCGAAATTAGCGGCGATGAAGGAATCGACGCAGGCAGCGTTCGCGATGTCGATGGAGAGCAGCTCGGCGGTGAGGGTGTGCATCGTGCTTTCGGACTGCTTGGTGGACAGGCGAAACGTATCGGCCTCCTGCCACCAGTAGCGCGGGGCGCGCACATCCAGCCAGAGGATGATGCTCTCCAGGAATTTATTGTGTCCGCCGTCGAGCCCGGCGAGCTTGCGGGCCAGCACCTCCATGCGCTCGGGCTCCTGTTTTTTGTTGTGGGCCAGGCCGACCAACGCCGGAGCGTAGCCCGCCTCGGCCAGCTTGGTCACCTGCATATAGATCGAATCCATTCGTGCATTCCTTACATTCTTTTACATGACCGTCTCGCCCATTACCGATTGACTGGGGATGATTATACCAGATGAAAGCCCGGAGGCAAGAAGCTCTAATCCAATCCTTAATCTCCATAGAGCTGCCTAATGCATTAGAACAATCCCAATCCGCATCGAAGGCCCAAAAGCAATTGAAGTCAATCCACCTCGATTTGTGTCTGAATCGCAGGATGGTTTTCCCCGAATTACCCCAGAAAGTAATTGACTTTACTTTGCACGTCCTCTAAAATCGCGCGGTTTTTGTGTACGGAGATGCTTAAAGTTAAAATGTTGGCCCTATTCAGGAAGGTAAGGGACAGAATTGGCAGATGTTATGGACATTTTGAAATCGAAGCTCGATCCCGAAAACCTCGCGGCGTTAACCGCGATTCGCAATCCGCATCTGCATGCCTATATTGCAGATGCCATCGAACTGCTGGATCCGGCTCAGGTTCTGGTCCTGACGGATTCGAAAGAGGATTTGCAGTCGCTGCGCGATATGGCCAAGTCATCCGGCGGAGGCGAGTGCCCCCTGAAAATGAAAGGCCATACGTTCCATTTCGACGGCTGCAATGACCAGGGACGCGATACGTTCAGCACGCGATACCTGCTGCCTAAAGGCGTTGACCTGGGCGAGAGCCTCAATTCGATCGAACGCGAGCAGGGCCTTCAGGAGATCCGCGGCCTTCTAAAAGGCGCCATGGCAGGACGCACAATGCTCGTTTGTTTTTGGTGCCTGTGCCCGACCGGTTCGGAATTTTCTATTTCCTGCGTGCAGGTCACTGATTCGCCCTACGTTGCCCACAGTGAAAGCATCCTCTACCGTCCGGGATACGAACAATTCAAGAAACTCGATGCGGACAGTGAGTTCTTCCGCTTCATGCACTCCCAGGGTAAAGTCAACGAGCATGGATGCAGCGTCGAATGGGAGAAACGCCGCGTCTATATCGACCTGACGCAAAATATTGTTTACTCGGTCAACACTCAATACGCCGGAAACACGGTCGGGCTCAAAAAGCTGGCACTGCGTCTGGCGATTCAAAAGGCCAGCAAAGAAGGCTGGCTGGCCGAGCACATGTTCATCATGGGCGTCGCGGGCCCTGGCGGCCGCACCACCTACTTTACAGGCGCCTTTCCGTCCGCCTGCGGCAAGACTTCCACCGCGATGCTTCCCGGCCAGACAATCATCGGCGACGATATTGCATATCTCCGCAAAAAGAACGGCAAGGTATATGCCGCCAATGTCGAGCAAGGCATCTTCGGCATCATCGAAGATGTTAATAGCCAGGACGACCCTGTCATCTACCGGGCCCTGACCAGCCCCGGCGAGGTCATCTTCGGCAATGTTCTGATCGCCGAGGGCAAACCGAATTGGGTCGGTAAGGGTTCAGAACTGCGCGAAAAAGGGATTAACTTTCAGGGCGAATGGCACAAAGGTAAAACGGACAAGGACGGCAAGCCCATTCCGCCCTCGCATAAGAACGCGCGCTACACGATTCGCCTGTCCGCCCTGGCCAATCTCGACCCCGAAGCCGACAACCCGCAGGGCGTTCCGGTAGGCGGGATCATTTATGGCGGCCGCGACAGCGACACCCACGTTCCCGTTGAGCAGGCCTTTGACTGGACCGAAGGGATCATCGCCAAGGGCGCTTCCATTGAGTCTGAGACGACCGCCGCCACGATCGGCCAGGCGGGCGTTCGCAAGTTCAATATCATGGCCAACCAGGATTTTGTCTCCATCCCGCTTGGGCAATACATCAAGATCAATCTTGATTTCGCGCTTGCCGTTCCGAAACCGCCGGCTATCTTTTCCACCAACTACTTTCTTTTGGATGCCAACGGCAAGTTCCTCAATGGCAAGCTTGACAAAATGATTTGGCTTTTGTGGGCCGAGCTGCGCGTTAACGGCGACGTGGATGCCCTGCGAACCCCCACCGGATGGATTCCTAAATACGAGGACCTGGTTCTGCTGTTCAAGAGCAAGCTGAACAAGGCCTACTCGCAGGATGACTACGTAAAACAGTTTACGGTTTGCGTCGCCAACCTGCTGGCCAAGTATGACCGCGTCGAAAGAATCTATCGCGAAAAAGTCTCGGATACCCCGCAAATCGTTTACGATACCTTCGCCGCTATCCGCCGACGCCTGCAGGATGCTCAAGCTAAGTACGGCAACACCATCAGCCCGCTCCTGCTGAAATCCAAATAGTCCGGCAAAACAAACCCGGCATCCCCGAAGGTTTCGTTAATGGCCAATTAGGCATAAAGGTGGCGATCTGTAAATCCAGGTACTCAGCAATCCTCTTACTTCTGGGTGCGCTGGCGGACAACTTGGCTGTCGCATATAAATGCCGTCTTCGGCGATATTGGTCGCATGGTCTGAAATCAGTTCCACGGCCTTTGGAAAAAAAGAGTACTACTACTGCTTTTTAAAGGTTCTCCGCGGATTTTGATGATACGGGATCATAATGGAATCGGTTTTTTTGCCAACTGTCTGAGGTTTAGAAAGAGGTAACGCAGGTTCTTGCATCCGCAGGATCGGTTGATGACCATACCTATTTTTCGATTGAAC
>JAJFTK010000034.1 GCA_021372945.1 Planctomycetaceae bacterium
AATTCAGTGCTCGTGTGATACAGTTCAACATTCATAACAGACTCCTCAAAAAAACTGCTTTCGGAGTCAATTATGACATCTATTGGGGATCGCGCAAGTCTAAAATGCCTGGCGCGCATTTTTTTATGCGGATTGGTATTATTTGACTGACGCGACCACTTCGGAAGTTTCTTCAGGGAGGACGCCCCAGTAGGTGAGGGTTTTTTGGAGGATCTCACCGACGACGGGGGCGGCGACGCGTCCGCCGGAGTAGCCTTTGCCCAGGGCGCGGTTAGGTTTGCGAATGGAGGCCATCACAACGATGCGAGCGTTCTCGACGGGGGCGCCGCCGACGAACGAGGAGACATAATTGCGGGTGTCGTAGCCGCCGTTGGGAAGCGCGATATTGGCGGTGCCGGTCTTGCCCCAGACCTGGACGCCTTTGAGTTTGGCCAGGTCGCCGGTGCCTTCATTAACGACGCCGACGAGGGCCTGGCCCACGATCCATGAGGCGATCTTCGGGTCCACGATGTAGCCGGTGCCGCGGACGGGACGGCGGTCCTCGACGATGCTGCCCTGATCATCGAGAATCGCGCGGACGATGTGCGGCTGGATCACATAGCCGCCGTTGGCCAGGATGCTGTAGGCGCGGCAGACCTGCAAAGCGGTGACGGAGATCTCGTGACCGAAGGGGATGCGTGTAACGGACCAGCCGCTCCATTGGTTGAGCGGGCGCAGCAGGCCGGGTTCTTCGCCGGGCAGATCGATCTTGGTCTTCTGCGAGAATCCAAAGCGCGTCATGCCGTCGTAAATGGTTTTCTTGCCCATCTTGACGCCAATCTTGGCCATGCCGATGTTGCTCGAATTGATGAGGATCTCCTTGACGGACATCACGCCATATTGATGATTGCCGAATTCGCCGATTCGGTAGCGCGCCCAATAGCCCTTCTCGCAGTCAAAGCGTTCGTTGAAGGCGACCTTGCCGGAATCGAGGGCCACGGCGGCCACGATGGGCTTAAACACGCTGCCGGGCTCGAAGCTGTCGGTTAAGATACGGTTTCGCATCTGGTCCTGCTTGGTGACGGAAAATTTTGTGGGATCGAAATCCGGCAGTGAAACCATGGCCAGGACGGCGCCGGTCTGCGGGTCCATGGCAATAGCGACGGCGGACTCGGCCTCAAAAGCCTTCACCTGCTTTTCAAGGGCCTCCCGTACAAAACGCTGGATGACGGAATCGATGGTCAGGACGAGATTGAGCCCGTCCCGAGGGTCAACTGCCTCGTAGGGCTGAGTTCCAATGGGACGACGCAGGGCATCGACAACAAAGACCTGGCGTCCGGGGGCGCCTGAGAGCGTACGCTCGTATTGCAGTTCAAGACCGGAAAGACCGGTCTCTTCGGCGCCGATGAAACCCAGCAGGTGGGCGGTCAGCGACCCGGCGGGATAGCTTCGCGTCCAGCCGGTCTCGATGCCGACGCCGTTGAAGCGGGCCTTGTCAACGGCATGGCGTTCGGCGGGCGTGATGTCTTCCTTTATGCGCAGAAAGCCGGGGTTGCGAGAGTCTCGAATCTTCTGGCAGATCGCGTCGCCGGGAAGATTAAGCAGCGGCTGCAATTCCGATGCCGCGATCAGGATTTGGTCGGGAAATTCGCGGAGACGCCTGGGTTCGACAAAGACGTTGTAGATCCTGGCGCTGGCGGCAAGCACGCGGCCCCTGGAATCGAGGATGAGGCCGCGGCGGGGTTTTTCGGGAACGACGGCATTCTGCTGCTTGCGGCTGATCTGGATGAAGGCGCTTTTCTGACGGACTTGAAGGTCATAAAGGCGGTAGATGAGGCCGGCAAAGGCAGCGCTGACGGCGATAAGAAAGCCAAGCGTAAGGATGAGTTCACGGCGGGACAAGTTGTTCATGGGGCGCCTCCATCGGCTGACGCGGGCGCCGGAACCGGTAAGCCGGCAGGGTTGACCAGACATTCAAAGCGAAGCTGTGATTGCCAGAGCTGCTGGCGGAGCGCCTTTTGTTCGACGGCGGCCTGACGATACTGATTGAACAACCGGCTTGAGGAGGTGCGGATGAGAATCGTAAAGATCAGAAACGCAGTGACCGAAAAGATAACGACAATCACTCTCGACCTGGACATGCTTTCGATTCTCAGTTTGGGATTTTCAGACGCATGCCGGCGGTCACGTCATCGGCACTCTTGATCTTATCACGATTGGCCTGCAGGATCTCCTTGTAGCGTTTGCCTTCGCCAAGCGTGCGTTCGGCGATCCCCCACAGACTATCGCCCTGCTTGACGACATACTCGGAGATCTGCTTTGCATCCTCCTTGGGGGTGGGCTCAAGCAAGCCTGAGAATTTATTGAGAAGGCTCTTTGAGGCATTGGGCGCAGGGGCCGTACCGAGCAATTCATTGAGTTGAGGAACGGTCAGTTTGTCGCCGACGCGCAGCTTGGCGGGCGAGGCCAGCACCTTGCTGTTGGCCTGGTAGAGTTTTTCAATCACGAGCTGGCGAGCGCCTTCCTGCTTGCCGTAATATTTCTGCGCGATCGAGGTGAGATTGTCGCCCGCCTGGACCACGTGGATGCGCGCCTTGACCGCAGCCGGCTTGCCAGCGGGCTGGTCCGCAACCGCGGGATTCTCAACGGAACTGCGGTCCGGGTCGGCAATGGAGGCTTGTCCGCCTGCGGGCTGCTGCGGCAGGACGGGTTTGACGGGTTCAACGAGCGAAACCGGCTGGCCGCCCGGCACTGCCTGGCCCGTCGGATTGAGCAAGGCCACTTCTTTCTGCGGATCCGACTGCTGCAGTTTGGTTTGCGGCTCCAGGTCGCGCGCGGTTTCCATGACCCGGTCATCGATGACCAGGTCCGGGCCTGTCGGGGGCGTGATGGTATTGATGACGACATCCTGCGGCGAGGCGGATTGCAGAAACGCCGGAAGTCCATTCACCAGGAACGCAATGATCACGATAAACACCAACCCCAGCAGCAATCCAACCTTGGCATCGGCAGTCATTTTGAATACTCCCTTATTCATACTATAAGCGTCTTGCTATTCGTAGTTTTGCGCTGCGAGCACGCGGATTTCGCATGGCTTCAGCGCTGTCGGCCATTATAGGTTTCTTCGTCAAAATTTCATAGATACCATCGGCTTTATTTTGACGAAAATTATTTTTTACGCGGCCATCCTCAAGGCTATGAAAGCTGATGATGGCGATATATCCTCCCGCCAACAGCAGGTTCGGGGCACTTTCAAGCAGAGCATCGAGGTTTTCCAATTCGTGATTGACGGCGATGCGGAGCGCCTGGAAGGTGCGCGTGGCCGGGTGGATACGTCCGGGCCGGGGCCCCTGCTTGAGGGCCCGGCACACCAGCGAAGCCAGTTCGGTGGTGGTTGTGAGCTTTTTAAAAGAGCGCTGCTGGACAATGAATCGCGCAATCCTCCGTGACGCGCGATCCTGTCCATACTCGTAAATCAGATCAGCCAGCTCCGTCTGGCCGAGTTTGTTGACCAGGTCGGCCGCCGTCGTATCGAGGCGGTCATCGAGTCTCATATCCAGCGGCATGGGGGTTTGAAAGCTCAGTCCCCGTGCCGTATCTTCGACCTGGGCGGAACTGAAGCCCAGGTCGGCCAGGATCAGATGAACGGGTCCGAGCCCCTGCTGCGAGAGAACATCGCTAATCCGTGCAAAGTTCTCTCGCACCAGGATGACCCTGCACGCAAGGTCCTTCAGACTCACTTGGGCGGCCGCCAGACTGTTGGGGTCCACGTCGAGCCCAAGCAAGAGACCATCAGGGCCAAGCATTCGGCCGAAGAGGCGGCTATGACCTCCATGTCCAACCGTACCATCGGCCACGATCCCATCCGTGGGAAGCTTAATCCATTCAAGCAGCGGTTCCGTCAGAACCGGAACGTGCGCGACAGGCAATGGCTCATCCGAAACATTGTCCTGTTGGTCTGTCATCTCGGTTAAATTTCAAAGAACTAGTTGACCGCCTGCAAGTCGGGCGTCAACAGGTTTTCCATTTGCGGGGAAAACGCGACCGCCGCAAACATGGGGGATGCCGTCTTCAACTGCTCAAGCCGTTCGGCCAGGAGGGCCGCCGAAGAAAGGACGGTCCCATCCAGGGGACGCTTGCCTTCCAGGTGGCGGTGCAGTACGCTGACCGGGTTTTCGATCTGCATGATCATGGCTTTTCTCCTTTGAGTTCCATTTCACGAACCTGCTTTTGAAGCTGGGCCTGCCTGGCCTGAGCGACTTGCTCGGTGAACTGGTGGAGGTTATCATCCAGATAACGATCCCAGTCCTGCGTGTTCCATAGTTCAACGTGGTCGCGTACGCCGACGAGGGTCAGGTCCGTACCCAAATTTGCTCTTTTCCTTAGCTTTTCATTGATCAACAATCGTCCCTGCCGATCCAACTCGACCCTGCTGGCCAGCGCAAAACTCAATCGCTCGAAAGCGACCGATTCATCCGGGGCGCCCATCCCTGGCGCACCGGCAAGGGCGATTTGCTGAAAACATTTTTCCGGGTAGAGGCACAAGATGCCGTTGGAGCCCATGGCCAGGTAGAAGTCTTGGCCATACTGCTGGACATCGATCTGGCTTCGCAGCTTGTTAGAAATGAACAGGCGATTTTTGTCATCGATCGTATGTTCGTATTCGCCGGTTATCATCAACATTGTACTTGGCTCCACTGCCTTGTCAACTTGTGGGAAACATTACCACTTTTTCCCACTTCGTCAACACTTAAAGTTCGGCATTTTTCGTTTTCTCGATAAATCAATGTGGGCGAAACAAGATTATTTATCGCTCCAAACCACTATATATAGGGGTATAAATGCCAGCTCTTTACCAGCGATTGTAAGTTGAAGCTTGATGAAAAATATCAGAAAAAATCACACAATTTTTCAACAAATCAGGGCAATCTGTTAAATTGCCTTACCATTTAGATGCAATTGGCGCCGAATCAACAGGTAAAACAGCTTTGTCAATCTGCCGTCAATACGGGTTATGCGGCGGTTGCAAATTGCGTGTCGGTGTCTTTTGTAGTAACATTCACGCTGGATCAGACGTTTATTTATAGTACTCAAAGGAATCCTGTCCTCTTTAAAGGCATTGCTCCGTGAAAAAGAAGAACCTCATCATTATTATCATTGCGGGCAGCGTAGGCGTTTTACTGCTGATGCTGCTGGTTGCGGCGGGATCCGTCAAAGGCCGCAAGGCCGGCGTGACCACGACGGTTCGGCTTGAAACAGTGGCGCCGGGTGAGTTTGTTGAGATCATCAACGCGCCGGGCGAGATCCGACCCAAATCGGAGGTGGACATCAGCGCCAAGGTCTCGGCGCGGATCGTCGAGCTGCCGGTCAAAGAAGGTGACAAGGTCAAGGAAGGCGACATCCTGATCCGACTGGATTCGAAAGACCTTGAGAGCCAGCTTCGAAGCGCTGAGGCGTCGCGCGACGCGCAAAAAGCCGGCATCGAAGTGGAGAAGGCCAGGATCCTATCGCAGACGGCGTCGCTTAAGGGCACGCTGGCCACATTGAAGCAGCAGGAACAGGAATTCGAGCGGCAGCATACGCTGCTGGTAAGCAATGACGTCAGCCAGGCCAGCTTTGACCAATGTCAGTCCAGGCTGGATGAATTGAAGGCGCAGTATGAGGCGGCCGCGCAGACTATCAAGGCGGCCGAACTGAACCTGATTGTGATGGACCATAACCTCAAGGCCGCGGATGCCCGCGTGGAGGAAGTACAGGAGGCGCTGAGCTATACGACGATCTCTTCGCCGATCGATGGGGTGATCACGCAGCTCAACGCTGAGGTTGGCGAGGTCGTGATGACCGGGACGATGAATAACCCGGGCACGGTGATCCTGCAGGTGGCGGACCTCGGGGTGATGATGCTGTACGCGGAACTGGATGAGACGAACGTGGGACAGGTGAAGATCGGACAGAAGGCCAAGATCCACGTGCCGGCGTTCTGGGAAGATGAATTCGAGGGTGTCGTGCAGAATATCGCACTGACGTATAAGATGTCACAGACGGGGTCCAAGAGTTACAAGACGGAGATCCTGGTGGAGGGCGATGTTTCGAAATTGGTTTCGGGGTTGACCGCGGACGTGGATATCGAGACCAACCGCTTTAAGGACGTGATCAAGGTGCCCAGCCAATCGGTGCTGGCACGACGGGTCGATATCCTGCCGCTGGAGATCACCGATGACAGCCCGATCGTGGATAAAAACAAGACCGAGATCCCGGTGGTGTACCTGTTCAAAGACGGCAAGGCGATCGCTGCGCCGGTCAAGATCGGGCCAAGCGATTTGACGCACACGCTGATCAGGGATGGAGTGAAGGAAGGCGACTCGGTCATTGTCGGGCCCTACAAGATATTGGAGGGTTTGCAGCACAACGCGGCGGTGGTGAAGGAAGAGAAGAAAGAGCCCGCCCAGGACGCAAAGAAAGACAAGAAGGCGGACGCCGACGCCAAGAAAGATAACAAGGCCGAAACAAAGGTTTAGTTCATACCTTATGGACGCATCTTCGAACCAGAGCAGCCCGGTGGTTATCCGCATCACCAATCTGACCCGCACGTATCGGATCGGTTCGGAAAAGGTGCAGGCCCTGCGCGGCATCAGCCTTGAGGTGCACAAGAACGAGTACGTGGCGGTGATGGGGCACAGCGGCTCGGGCAAGAGCACGTTGATGAACCTGCTGGGGTGCCTGGATCAGGCGGATGCGGGAATGTACCATCTGAACGGCATCAATACGACGCGGATGAACGCCTCAGGGCTGGCGCACGTGAGAAACCAGCAGATCGGCTTCGTGTTCCAGTCGTTTGAGCTGCTGCCGCGGATCTCGGCGCTGAAGAACGTGGAACTGCCGCTGATTTATTCGAAGACGCCCTTCTGGAGCCGGCGGAAGCTCGCCGCACAGGCACTGGAACGCGTGGGCCTGGGCGATCGGATGCATCACAAGCCCAATCAGCTTAGCGGCGGCGAGAAGCAGCGTGTAGCGGTAGCCAGGGCGCTGGTTGGCCAGCCAAGCATTTTGCTGGCGGATGAGCCGACGGGCAACCTGGACAGCGCTACCAGCGAGGGTATCATGCAGCTTTTTGAGAGGCTGTACGCGGAGGGCCAGACCATCATCATGGTCACACACGAGGCGGATGTCGCGGCCCACGCGCGGCGGATCGTACGAATGCGGGACGGCCAGATCTATAGCGATCTGCCCGCCGAGCAGGACCCGGATTGCCTTCGATTCAAGTCAAAGGCGTCTTCGGCACAAACGGAGGCGCGATGAAGAAATTCCTGCTTATTCCGTTTGCGCTGCTTCAGCTCATGGGGCAAAGCGCGTTGCTGGCCCTGGGGCAGATCTGGGTCAATAAGACGCGAAGCGTGCTGACGACGCTGGGCATCATCATCGGCGTTTCGTCGGTGTCGGCAGTGATCGCCGCAATGCACGGAATGAACGCCAAGATCATGGAAAATTTTGAGATCTTCGGGACCAAGAAGATCTTTCTTTGGCCGGAGCAACCCGCCTCGGGGCCCAAGAAGAACGTGGACTGGTGGCAAATCCGGTTTCGCCAGGAGCAATTTGAGGATATTCTCGAACACTGCCCATCGGTCGAATTCATCTCTTTTATTTCCGATACGCGCAACACGTTGAGCCGTTACACAGACAGGACCGTCGAATCGGTCCGCGTGCGCGGCGTGCAGGCAAGCTGGTTCAAGATCGAGAATCGCTCAATCGTGATGGGGCGGCCGTTTTCGCTGCTGGATGAGACGCAGGGCCGCAAGGTTTGCATCATCTCGGCGAATCTGCGCGACAAGCTGAATATGGATCGTGAATGCGTCGGGGAGACGATCGTGCTGGGCTATACGAACTTCCTGGTGATCGGGCTATTGGAGGATAAGCCCGCCATGATGTTCGGGAACATGGGGGAAACGCAATACGAAGTGTATATCCCCTTTAGAACGGCGACCAAGGGCGCCGATTCGTGGTTCAGCGTGACGGCAAGCTGCAAGAGCGCCGCTGTCGCGGAGGAAGCCAAGGCGGAGCTGCAATTTTTCCTGCGGCGAACACGGCATATCCAGCCGGGAGAGCCGGATACATTTCGCGTCTTCCTGATGGAGAATGAGGTGCAGCAGTTCAAGAAGGTCATGGGAATGATCACGCTGGTGGCGTTTGGCATCGTGAGCATCTCGCTTTTGGTGGGCGGCATAGGGATCATGAACATCATGCTGGTGAGCGTCTCGGAGCGGACGCGCGAGATCGGGCTGCGCAAGGCCGTGGGCGCCAGGCCTGCGGCGATCCTGACGCAGTTTTTGGTGGAGGCGGTGGTGCTGTGTTTGTTTGGCGGCGTCATCGGGATCGCGATAGGACACCTGTTCGCGTGGATGATCAGCCGTACGGCGCCGCTGATGCAATCGACGCAGATCCCGGCGTGGGCGGTGATGCTGTCGTTCGGCTTTGCGGTGGCGGTCGGCGTGATCTTCGGGATGTTCCCGGCGATCAAGGCGGCCCGGCTCAATCCCATAGACGCGCTGAGGCATGAATAATTTATTTTGACAGGATTTTACAGGATTATCAGGATAAATAGTACACCGGTAAGATGCCCGTGATACAGAGCTAATGCAATAACACGGGCGCAACGCCCGTGCCACGGAATTTTTAGAACGAGGACGAATGTGAAGAGATGGATTTGCATAGCGGTTCTTACGGAGGCGTTCATTTTAGGATGCGACGGTTCGCTCGACAGGCCGATCATCCCTCATGAGAAGCTGCAGAATATCGAGATGTTCAACCCCGAGCCGTATCGCTCGCCGGAGCAGCCGCAGGAGCCGAATGTCCTTGAACAGGCCAAAGTCTCGCCCCAGAAGGTGTACCTGAACCTGGCCGAAACCCGGGCCATGGCGCTGAGGAACAACCTGGAATTGAAGGTACAGCTCTATGCGCCGGGCATCGCGGAGGAATCCTACAACGCCGAACGAGCGAAGTTTGAGTCGGCGTTCTTTACCAACGTCAATTTTGGCAAGACCGACCAGCCGGTGGCGACGCTGCTGGATATCCAGGGGTCGCAATTCGAGAGTGCGCGGACGAATCTGGGGGTCGAGATGCCGCTGCAAACGGGCGGAACGCTGACTTTTGAACTGGCGGACAGCAGGTTTAAGACGGATAGCCAGTTTTCGATTTTTAATCCTTCTTATGAAAGCGATTTTTCGATGTCGATCAGCCAGCCGCTGCTGCGCGGCGCCGGCCTTGAGGCCAATCGGTATTCGATCCGGATCGCGCAATATGACTTGGCGATCGCCGATGCCCAGACCCGGCTGGAGGTCATCAGCGTGATCGCAGCTGCTGACCGCGTTTACTGGCGGCTTTATGCCGCTTATAAGCAGCTTGACGTCCGCATCCAGCAGTACGAGCTGGCCAGGGTGCAGCTCGAACGGGCGCGGCGATTCGTGCGGGCCGGTCAAAACGCACTGATCGAAGTGACGCGAGCCGAAGCGGGACTGGCATCGAGCCTGGAATCCATCATCATCGCTGAAAACAACCTGCGGGACAGGCAGCGGGAATTAAAGCTGGCAATCCAGGAGACGGGATTGGAGGCGGCCGGAACCACGGCGATCATGCCTACGACCGAGCCCAACCCCGTGCATTATACGTTCGATTCGCCGGAGCTTGTCAAAAAGGCTATCGACAACCGCATGGAGATGCTGGAACTGGAATTGCGGCTTGCGCAGGCCGACAAAACACTTTACTACCTGCGCAACCAGGCACTGCCGCTGGTCAACCTGCAATATACCTATAATGTCAACGGGCTTGGCCCGACTCGCAGCGATGCGTACGACCTGTTGGGCGAGCGGAATTTTGAGGACCAGATGCTTGGGGTGCAGGTGCTGGTGCCGCTAGGCAATGAGGCCGCCAAGAGCCGGGTGCGGGAGGCATTTCTGCAGCGGCGGCAGGCGCTGGCGAGCAAGGAAAACCGGCAGGCGCTGGTCGAGATCGAGGTGCTTAACGCGCTGGACCAGTTGGAGACGAACTGGCAGCGGATCCTGGCAGCACGCCAAAGTGCGCTATTGGAAGAACGGCTTTACCAGGCGGAGATCCGGCAATTTGAGATCGGGATGCGAACCTCTACCGATGTGCTGGAGGCGCAGTCGAATTTTGCCAACGCACAGAGCACTGAGATCAACGCCCTTACAGAGTACCAGATCTCGCTGGTGGACCTGGCCTACGCGACCGGGACGCTGCTGGGTTCGGCGGATGTCGAATGGGCGCCAATCAAATAATTAGCCGCGGATAGGCTAACCACGGATTTCACGGATTAGCGCGGATTTTTGAACTTTAAAAATAAATCAGGGGAATCCGCGGTTTTTATTTTCTTTGCAAAATCCGCTGAGATGTTATAATCCTTTCGATGACCCAGGAGAACGCAAATCCCGAACATGAGCAGTATATGCGGCTGGCGCTGGACCTGGCCCGCCGCGGGATCGGCGCCGTGGAACCAAACCCGGCGGTCGGGTGCGTCGTTGTACAATCCAATCAGATCATCGGCAAGGGCTGGCACGAGAGATTCGGCGGGCCTCACGCTGAAATCAACGCGATTTCCGACTGCTGGAAGCATGGGTATAACCCGGCCGGATCAACCCTCTATCTCACGCTGGAGCCATGCACGCATTACGGCAAGACGCCGCCGTGCACGGAATCGGTCGTGCTGGCGGGCATCTGCAAGGTCGTTTTCGCGTCGCATGATCCCTACGAGATAAGCGGCGGCGGCGGCGAACTGCTGCAGCAGGCGGGGCTGGATATAGTTTCCGGGGTGTGCCGCGGCGAGGCGGAAGAATTGAACGCGGCCTTTTTCAAGCATGGGCGGACGGGGCTGCCGTGGGTGACGCTCAAATGGGCACAGTCGATCGACGGCAAGATGGCGTGGAAGGAACCGCCGGCGGAGGGGGACTGGATCTCGAATGAACAGAGCCGGCGCGACGTGCACCGGCTGCGAAAGCGAGCACAGGGGATCCTGACGGGGGTTGACACGGTCCTGCATGATAATCCCCTGCTGACTGCGCGGATCGAACGGGAACGCATCGAGCGGCCAGCCCTGCGAGTGATCCTTGACAGCCGCCTGCGCATTCCGCTGGACAGACGCGTTGTTGCGGCTCACGATGCACCGACGATGGTGGTTACGACAGAGGCGGGGATCCGAGCCGAGCCGCTAAAGGCCCAGCAGTTGACAGCCGTGGGCGTCGAGATTGTCGCGGTTGGCGAAAAGGAGCATCGATGCGATCTGATGGAAACTCTTGCGATGCTGGGCAAGCGGGGGATTCAGCGGCTGCTGGTGGAGGCCGGACCGACGTTGGTGACGGAGTTTTTGCACCAGAATCTGGCCGATGAGGTCCACATCTATATCGCCCCTGTGTTTCTTGGATCGGCCGGGACGGCGGATCTGTCGGCACAAATGACCGCCCTGCCGAAATGCAGGATGCTCAAGAACGTAACCTCTGAGAATTTCGGAAACGATATCTGCATTTCCGGAAAACTTCTTTTCGCCTCTGACAGGGCTTAGAGTTTTCGCCAAGCAAGCTTCACCGTGTCACGCGATGCAAATACACCGGCAGGATGCCATCCATTCGAAATACACACGAAGATACCCGTGCTACTTTATTCTTCGAGGGTTTTTTTGCGGCGGAGGATGTGGTGGTAGTATTGGGCGAAGCGGTGGGCCTCATCGCGGACGTATTGGAGGAGCTTGCGCATGGGGTCGTTGGCCGAGAGCTTGAGGGGCTTTTCGCGCCCGTGGACGTAAATGATTTCTTCTTTCTTGGCAATCGATAACAGTTTGGGAATGGGTACGGCCATTTCTTCAAAGACCTCCTGTGCGGCGTGAAGCTGGCCGACGCCGCCGTCAATGAGCACAACATCGGGCCAGAGTTCCTCTCCTGCCAGAGCCCGCTTGTATCTGCGGCTGACGACTTCCTTGATGCTGGCGTAATCGTCGATGCCGGTGACGGTCTTGATCTTGAAGCGGCGGTAGCCATCCTTGAAGGGTCGGCCGTCGATAAACTGGACCATGGAGCCGACGGATTCTTCGCCGGCCAGATGAGCAATATCAAAGCCTTCGATGATGCGGATGGGCTGCTCGCAGCCCAGGACGGTCTGCATTTTGGTGAGGGCGTCGGTGGGGTCGCTGACAAAGACCTCGGGCTGGAGGTTGCCTTCGACAGTGCCGCGGCGGTCGAGGTTCTCGATGAGGCGGATGCGGTCGCGGTAAACGGCGGCGGCTTCAAAGTCCATGCGGACGGAGGCCTCCTCCATCTGGGCCTTGAGTTCACGAAGGACCGTCGAGCGTTTGGATTGCAGAAACTTTATCAGGTCCTTGATCTGTCGGCGATAATCTTCTTTGGAGACGAAATCGGCGCAAGGGGCGGTACACTGGCGGATGCTATAGAGCAGGCATGGCCGAAAGAAGCGGCGTTTCTCATCAGCCTGACGGATGTCGAGGTAACAGGTACGAAAGCGGAAGATCTTCTGCAGGACGACGATCGCAGCGCGAAGGTCGTGCGAGCCGGTGAAGGGGCCGAAGAGCTTGTTACGGCTGTCCTGGGGGTTGCGGGTGACATAGACGCCCGGATACTCCTGCCGCGTGGTGATCTCCAGGTAGGGAAAGGTCTTGGCATCCTTGAGGTCGGTGTTGTAAGGCGGGTGAATATCCTTGATGAGGCGAGCCTCCTGAAGGATGGCATCGACCTCGCTTTCGGTCTGCAGGAAATCGACCGTGACGGTCTTTTGGATCAGCTCGACGATCAACGGGCCGCGGGATTCGGCCAGGTTGGCGCTGGGCTGGAAGTAGCTGCCCGCCCTGCTGCGAAGATTTTTAGCTTTGCCGACATAGAGGACCCTTTCATCGGCATCTTTCATAAAGTACAGACCCGGCCCGATCGGAAAAGAGCGAATCTTTTCGCGAATCTGTTCGATCGTTGTACGATTGTTGTTTTGGTCCGCCATGAAACAGAGAATAATATCACGGGCAAGACGTCCGTGTCACGGATTTAAATAGCCAGTTACCCCCAAAAGACTAAAAGACCGGTTCAGCAGACTTTCTTCTCCAGGTACTCTTTTAAGGCCACGGCATTGTTAAATCGCTCCTCACGGGCGCCGTAAACGAACGTTACGTGCTGTTTTTTGACCGTACGGCAGATCGCCTGGGCTTGTTCTTTGTTGCTGTCCAGCTCCTTGAAATAGCGTTTCTTGAATTCCGGCCATTTTTCCGGCTGATGGCCAAACCATTTGCGCAGTTGGGAACTAGGGGCAAGGTCTTTAACCCATTCGTCGATAGCGGCATCCTTTTTGGATATACCCCTGGGCCAGATGCGGTCAATCAGAATGCGGTGGCCATCCGCGGCAGAAGGTTTATCATAGGCTCTCTTAATTGCGATCTGCATTTTCTGTTCCCCTTCAACTAGCCGAACGTCTCTACCCGTCGCTCAAACAAAGGTTTGGCCAGGCGGCTTAAGGAATTTCCTGCAAATCAAATAGGCTAATGTACTAATTTTCTGCTGCCTCGTTGAGAAGTACACTTTACGTGTTGATCCAGAAATCAATTGTCGAACAAACAAGGAGTTTACAATTTGACTGCGAAAAGATCGCAAAAAGAGGAGCTGGGGCAATTGCCAAAGTGCCCGACCGGAATCAAGGGACTGGATGAGATTACTGAAGGGGGCGATCCCGACAGTGGTTCGCAAGCTGCCGCTGCCGCTGCGGAAGATCATCGGCGATTTATCAAATACGGAAAATGTGCTGCTAGGACTGCAAATGCGTTCCAGCATGGAGGTTGGCGGAGGCTAAGATGGCGAAAAAGAAAACCGAGCAAAAAGACAGTTTCGAGGAATTTGAAGAGGCGATCAGGAAAGAAGGCAAGGAAACTTATATACTGAAGCTGTATATCGCAGGCATCACGCCGCGAAGTCAGCGGGCGGTCGCGAACATTAAGGAGATCTGCGAGAAATATCTCAAGGGTCGATACCAACTTGAAGTGATAGACATTTACCAACAGCCGACGCTTTCGAAAGGCGAGCAGATCATCGCGGCGCCAACGCTGATCAAGAAATTGCCGAAGCCGCTGCGGAAGTTTATCGGTGATATGGCAGATACGGAAAAGATTCTGATCGGACTGGACCTGAGGCCGGCACTCGAGGCGAAAACGGCAGAGCCCAAATGAAAAAACCGTGACCACGATCCATGAAAATATCGAGAAAGTAAGAACCGAGAACAGCAAACTTCGGCGTGAGAACAGCAGTTTGCGCAAGCAAGTGGCTGAAATGCAGGAATTGCTGACGGCGATCAAGGAAGGCAATGTCGACGCATTCGTTCTGGAGCGTGAGAACGAACCACAAGTGTTCACGCTGGAGGGAGCGGAACGGCCGTTCAGGACCGTGGTGGAGACGATGAACGAGGGGGCGGCCACGATCAGCGACGCCGGAGTGATCCTTTACTGCAACCAACGCTTCGCGGATATCCTTGGATTATCGTTGAACGAGATCCTGGGCAAAATGATGGCCGATTTTCTGTCGCGGGAGAATCAGCAGCAGTTTGAACGGATGAGCGCAAAATCGCACACAACCAGTGTCCACGGCGAATTGACCTTGCTGGGCGCGGGCGAGCGGGAGGTGGCCGTTTACGCGGCGCTGTCCCCGCTGGAGAATGCGGAGGTCGCATCCGTGTGCATGGTGATCACGGATATCACAGACCTGAAGCGAAAGAATAAAGAGCTTCTGGGAGAGGCGCTGCGTGCCGGACGAATGGTAGCGTTTGAATGGAACCCGCAGACCGACCGGGTGACGCGTTCAGAAAATGCTTCTGACATGCTGGGCTTTGAGGCGAGCAAGTCCACCGGCACGGAACATTTCTCGCTGATCCACCCGCAGGATCGTGAATCGTTTATAGAACTGGTGAGGCATCTAACGCCGGAAAGTCCGCAATATCGACGTCAATATCGATTGTTGCTGAAAGACGGAACGGTAACGTCGGTGGAGGAAACGGGGGAAGGCGTTTTCGACGCCGACGGAAAGATGGTTCTCCTGCACGGACTGTTCGTGGATGTCACCGAGCGGGGAGAGATTGAAGAAGCCCTTCGGCGTGCGCAAAGCGTAGCGAAACTGGGCAGCTGGCGGATGAACGTCAGAACGAATGAGCTGATCTGGTCGAACGAGACGTATCGAATTTTTGGGGTCGATCCGCAAACGCCGTTGAATTACGAGTTCTTTCTGGAACTGATCCACCCGAATGATCGCGCGATCGTAGATAGGGCCTGGAAGGCAGCACTTGAAAGTCGGAGGGACTATACGGTACAGCATCGAATTGTCGTGGAGGAAAACGTGAAATGGATCCAGGAGGTTGGCGAACTGGAGTTTGATGAAAACGGCGGCTTGACGGGCGCGTTTGGAACGGCGCAGGATATTACCCAGCAGAAGGAAACGCAGCAGGAATTGCTGCGGCGGACAGCCCAGGCCGAGGAGGGAAAACGGCTGCTTGACGCGATCATGGAGAACATCCCGATTGGAATGACGATCGTGGATACGGAAGCGCGGATCCGGGCGATCAGCCGGTCGGCCCTGGAACTTATTGGCAGTACGCGGGAAGAAATCGATGCGGCGAGCCTGGAGGAGATGCGAGAATTGTGGCAAGTAATGCTTCCGGGAGACGGAATGGTGCCCACGGACGAATTGCCAATTCTTCGGGCAATCCAGGAGGGGCAGGTGGTGAAAGAGCGAGAGCTTGCGGTCATGTCCAAGCAGCAGAAGATCACACCCGTCCTGGCGACGGCCGCTCCCATCCGAGACAACGAGGGCCGGATCACAGAAGGTATTGTCGCCTGGCAGGATATCAGCCAAAGAAAGGAAGATGAACGCAAACTACAGCAGCGGACCGCGGAGGCGGAGAAATGGGCCCGGCTGCTGGATATGATCATGGAACATGTGCCGGTGGGGATCCTTGTGGCGGAAGCTCCGGATGTGCGGGTCCAACTGATAAGCCGTTTTGGCGCGTACCTGCTGAACCAGGCACAACGGTCGGAATTTGAAGGCACACTGGTATCCGAGCAAAGAGAGCAATTGAACTTCGTCAAATCGGCGGTGCAAGAAACGGGGCTGCTGCCGCTGACCCAGGCCGTGCAGGAGGGAACTATCACGGAAAACCAGGAGTTCGCGCTGGACCTTGCGGCCGGCAAGAGGCTGCACCTACTGGTCAGCGCCGGTCCGATTCGGAATGCAAAAGACGAAATCATGGGCGGCATCCTGGTCTGGCAGGACATCACTGAATTGAAGCGGGCCGAACGATCGCTGCAGGAAAGCCGGCGGAACCTGCTGGAACTCAAGGAGCAGCTTGAGAATAAGAACAAGGAACTGGAATCGATCATCGGGGTGGTGTCGCACGATCTGCGATCCCCGCTGGTGTCCATCAGCGGGTTTACTCACGAGATACGGCTGAGCACGGAAAACGCGCAGAAAATCATGCCCGTGATCAGCGCCGGGAATGAGGAAGTCGCCAGATTGAGACGCATCGTGGAGGAAGAGATCCCGGAGTTTATCGATTACATCCAGTCCAGTACGAGCCGCATGGACATGCTGGTGCGATCGCTGGTAAAGGTGGCGCGTGCGGGAATGGCGGAAATCCGGCTGGAACGGGTGAATATGAATGAACTGGTCGCGGAGGCAACGGCGGCGATGGGATTTGAAGTGAAGGAATCCGGGACCGAATTGATCATCGAGGATCTGCCGGAATGTTTTGCGGACAAGAACCAAACCAGTCAAATTATCGCTAACCTGGTGGATAACGCGGTGAAGTACCTGGACCCAGACCGTCCGGGACGAATTCGTATTTACGGGTACACGCAAGAGAGACATTCGGCCTATTGCGTTGAGGACAATGGCACCGGCATCGCCCAGGAGCATTTGAATAAGATATTCGATCTGTTCTCCCGTTTGGGTGGGACGAAGGCGAAAGGCGAAGGGATTGGGTTGGCCATGGTCAAGCGCCTGGTTGAACGAAATAATGGGAGTATTCGAGTCGAGTCCGAGGTCGGCAAAGGAACCACTTTCTGCGTTTTGCTGCCGCAGCCGGGGCTCGCTTAGGCCGTTCCCCCGTTAGCCAGTGAATTTGCGGTTTTTCTAATGAACAGACCCATGTCATGCGCGTAAACTACTTTATCAAAAGGCGTTATGTATCAATTTCGGAAACGGGATTAGGACGTAAACAATGGATCTGAACATAAAACATCCCAACGTGCTGGTAGTCGAGGATGATCCTTCTTACTACCGGCTTCTTCAAATGTATATTGAACGTGCCGGGGGAGAATCTGAGGTCTGCAATGATGGAAACCTGGCTCTTCAAAAGGTTCTAAGCAATTCGTATGATCTTGTATTGGTAGATATGCATCTTCCGGGCATGGACGGCATTATGCTATCCGTTCTCCTGCGCGAAAAAGGATATAGCAAACCCTTGATTGCAATAACAGCGCTCCAGGTGGAGAACATGGAAGAATACGCGTTGAAGGCGGGTCTGGATGAGTACCTGGAAAAACCACTGACCGCTGAGAAGATCGAAGGTCTTCTCAGGAAATACTGCACCTTCGAAGTCCTCTAAGGAAGAAAAACTGGGGTATAGGGATTCGAACCCCAACTAACTGATCCAGAGTCAGTCGTGCTACCGTTACACTATACCCCAATTGGGTTAAGGGAGTGACTATACCATTATCGACGGATAACGTCAACGGGGGATTTTGTTTTGCGCTTCAAAATTCAAAGGGCGGTTTACTTTTCAATTGACGCCGCAGCAAGTTGACTTAAACTGACCTCCCGGCACGATTTGCAGGAGAAAGCCATCAAAATCGGCAATATTGAATTGAATATGCCTTTTATCCAGGCGCCGCTTGCGGGTTATACGGATTACCCGATGCGGATTCTGGCGAAGCGTTTTGGATGTCCGCTGACCTTTACAGGCGTGATGCTGGACAAGATCGCATTGCATCCGAAAATCCTTCGCAAAAAGGAGTTCAGGCCGCACGAGGATGAACACCCGGTGGCAGCGCAGGTTTTGGGCGACAACCCGCAAATGATGGCGGACGCGGCGGAACAATTCGTGCAGATTGGGTACGATCTGATCGATCTGAACTTTGCCTGCCCCGCTCCGAAGGTGCTGCGGCGGGCTCGCGGGGGGCATTTGATGCAGCAGCCGGGATTCATTCGCGAGGCGTTTTTGCGGACCCGCGAGAAGGTCAGATGCCCGGTTTGTATGAAAATCCGCATCGGGTTTGATGCCAGCGAGGCATCGGAAGCGGATTTCTGGACGATTTGCGAAAATGCGGCAGCGGACGGGGTGGATCTGTTGGCGATCCACGGGCGGACCGTACAGCAAAAGTACCGGGGCAAGGCCGACTGGACGCGAATCGCTCAAGTCAAGAAACGGTTTGGTCAACTGAAGGTGTTCGGCAGCGGCGACATCATGGACGCCGGCACTGCCGTGTCCAGGCTGAACGAATCCGGCGTCGATGGCATTATCGTGGCGCGGGGAGCGGTCGGCAATCCCTGGATATTTGCCGAAATACGCGGACTTTGGCAAGGAACGGGGCTTGCCCAGGAACCGTCGCTGGAGGAACAGGGACATCTCATGCTCGAACATTTGGAGATGATCCTGGCCGACCGAAGATGGCAAAAGGCGATCCCGTATTTCAGGAAATTTGCCGCCGGATATTGCAGGCGTCATCCGGAACGCAAGAAGACGCTGCTGGCGATCATGGCGGCCAAGACAGAAGCAGAACTTATTACTGTCATCAAGAACACTTATGGTCTTCATTGATCCTGCTTATTGCGAGTAAATAGATGACTTATCTATTGTCGATTGTTTTCCTGGATGTTAAACTTCGGTGTTATAGAGGTCTTCCGTTGTTTTTTGAGAGGTTAGAGAATGGGTCAGGTAACGATCAAGCCATCGGGAAGCATTGGGCACAACTTCATTCCTTCTGAGTATCTGCCGGCGGGCAAGGATGAGTATCACTTAAGAAACAGTCAGAACCCTAACCCTGCCGCACAATGGCGCAAACTGCGGGCCGACGAAATCGAGGTCCTGGTCAAGAACGGCAACACGGCCGAAACCTGGGACAATATATTGGTCACCGACCCCTTTGATGCCAGGCAGATCAAGACCACGCAGTTTTACGGGTTGGTGCGGATCGGGCGAATGCGGAACGTTGTGCTGGAGCATCATGACATGCAGGTCCTCTCGGGGATTCGCAACAGCACGATCGTCTCCTGCGACATTGGCGATGATGTCTCCATTCATAATGTGTCGTACATGGCGCACTACATCGTGGGCAACGGGTGCATCCTGGCCGACCTGGATGAAGTGCATACGACCAATTACGCCAAGTTCGGCAATGGGATCCTGAAGGTCGGGGAGCCGGAGAAGATCCGGGTGTGGCTGGATGTGATGAATGAGGTGGGGTGCCGCCAGGTGATGCCGTTTGACGGCATGATTACGGCAGACGCGTACCTGTGGGCCAAGTACCGGGATGACCGGGCACTGCAAGGCAAGCTCAAGGAGATCACCCAGCGGCAATTTGATTCACAGCGCGGCTATTACGGCACCATCGACGATCAATGCGTCATCAAGAATTCACAAATCCTCAAAGACGTCAAGATCGGCGCGTGCTGCTACATCAAGGGCGCCAATAAGCTGAAGAACCTGACGATCAATTCATCCTGCGACGAGCCGACGCAGATCGGCGAAGGGGTCGAGCTGGTCAACGGGATCATCGGCTACGGCTGTCATATTTTCTACGGATGCAAGGCCGTGCGATTCATTTTGGGGAGCAATTCGAGCCTGAAATACGGCGCCAGGCTGATCAACTCGTTCCTTGGGGACAATTCGACAATCTCGTGCTGCGAGGTGCTCAATAACCTTATCTTCCCCGCGCACGAACAGCACCACAACAATTCATTCCTGATCGCCTCGGTGGTGATGGGGCAGAGCAATATGGCCGCCGGAGCCACGGTCGGGTCAAATCATAACAGCCGCACGAACGATAACGAGGTGCAGGCGGGACGCGGCTTTTGGCCGGGGTTGTGCACGAGCCTCAAACACTCCAGCGTGTTCGCTTCGTTTTGCCTGCTGTCCAAGGGCGATTACCCATGCGAGCTGAACATCCCCCTGCCGTTTGCGCTGCTGAATAATAATCTTTCGAAGGATCAACTGGAGGTGATGCCGGCGTTTTGGTGGATGTTCAATATGTACGCCCTGGCGCGAAATCGGTCCAAGTTCCAAAACCGCGACAAGCGCAAGACGCAGATACAGCACGTTGAATTTGAATCCCTGGCGCCGGACAGCGTGGAAGAGATCCTGCACGCACAGCAACTGCTGGAACGATGGACAGGCAAGGCCAAAGTCAGACAAGGCGGCAAGGACCCAGGCACGCATAGCGATGCGGACCTAATCCGTCTCGGGCGTGAGCTGCTCAACGGCCCGGCGGCGGCCATGAACGGATTGGAGGTGCTGGGTGAGAATATGGAAAAGTCCAGGCGCAAGGCCGTCATCGTCAAGGCGTACCAAGGCTACCAGGCATACGGGCAGATGCTTCTGTATTACGCCGTCAAGAACCTGGCCGCCTATATGCAGTTTAACGCGGAGGCGAATTTCGAATCGATGAAAAAGGCGCTGCTGGCCAACGCGCGACGCCAATGGACGAACCTGGGCGGACAACTGATCCCGACGCAGGATGTGGATCAGCTTCGTTCGGAGATCGGCAGCGGGAAACTGGCTTCCTGGCAGGATATTCACCGCCGGTATGATGCGCTATGGCAGGCGTATCCGCTGGAAAAACAGAGGCACGCATTTGCCGTTCTAAAGGAGCTTTATGGCGGCACGCTCGAAAAGGAACAATGGCTGGACGCACTGAATAGGGCCGTCGCAGTGCAGGAATATGTGCGCGACCATGTTTACGAATCGCGCCAGAAGGATTTTGAAAACCCGTTCCGGCGGGCAACCTACCGCAGCGACGAAGAGATGCTGGCCGCGATCGGAACGATCGAGGATAATAGTTTTGTCAAGCAGGTGCGTACGGAAACGGAAACGTTCAAAAAGGAAATCGCAGCGATCGCCCAAAGGGGCTGACAGCGCGGCAATCCAGAATCCAACAGGAGAAGAGCATGAATTTGCAGCATGACAAATACGCCAAACACGCGTTGGTGCAGGAGATGATGGACACCGTTCGAGTGGTGAAGGAGTTTAACCCGAACCAGACGAAGGACGTGGCGGCGCCGATCCAGAAGGCGGGCAAACTGTTTTTGACGGGCGAAGGCTCAAGCCGGATCTTTCCGGCCAAGAACGCGATCCGCAAGTCGCTAAGATGGGGGATGGAGCTGGGTATCTTCACGGACGGGTCGCGGCAATCGTCAGAGTACGAGCTGTCGAAAATGGCGGTGTTCTGCGCTTCCAATAGCGGGCGGACGAAAGAGGTGGTTCTATTGGCCCAGAAGCTGAAGGACCTGAACAACCAGAACCGATTCGGGCTCAGCGCCAACGCCGGCACGCTGCTGGAAAAGGCGTGCGCTAAGACGTTCGTTTTGACGTGCGGATGGGAGCAGGCGGTGGCGGCCACCAAGAGCGTGATCGAGCAGGCGCTGTTTTATGAATCCATCATTCGCCATATCGCCGGCAAGATGAATCCCGCCGACTGGAAGCAGCTATCGGATAAAATTGAGAAGGCGCTCACATTGCCGATCCCGGCGGATATCGTCAAGACAGCCGTCAAGGCGCCGACGATCTATTTCGCCGGGCCCAATGACGGCGTGGCCGAGGAACTGACGCTCAAGACCAACGAGATCACGCGAAAGAAGTCCGATTTTCTCGAAGGAACGTACGCGGTGCACGGCATCGAAGAGGTGATTGATCCGAACGATATTGTGTTCGTGGTGGACCCATTCGATGAAGAGGCCGACAAGTTCCACGAGGTATTGGAAAAAGGCGTAGGGCTCAAGGTCGTCGCCATTGCCAACCGGCCGACGCGATTCACGACGATCCAGGTTCCGGACGCGGGGGAATTTACGCCGTACGTTTACCTGTGCGCCGGCTGGAACATCCTGGTCGAGATCGGGCTGGCCAGCGGCATCAACCTGAATAAACCCGAACGGGCCCGAAAGGTCGGCAACGAGCTGATCGTATAATGACGCGCATCAAGCGTGGTCAAAGACCATCTTCTGGACCTCGACACCGTCGAGAGCATCAAGTTTGCGCAACAGGTCATTGGCGCGAGGTTCGTCATCCGTCATTTCGACAAGGATGAGACCATTGGGCGAGCAATAGCCTTCACCCGTATCATGCAGGCCGATGCGGGTACGGATACTGCAGCCGAACTCGGTGAGCAGGTTTTGCACGCCGGGGATGTGATGGGGACGATCGTGCACGTGAATACCCAGAATAATATGTCTTGACAGCGGCATAGACACTCCTTTTTTAATTTTTAGCGGGTTGGGGTTGTATAAAAGAACTCGCCGAGCGAGCCCTCAAGACGTTTGTATTTTGGCGGTCGGGCCTCGAGAAAATCTTCAGCACGGTCGCATTCATGAACGATGGACCAAAACAGCTTCACCATGTTCTCCAGGTCCGTGACGGACACGTATTCAACGGCAATGCGGCCGGTACGGACGCTGCGGTTGTGATAATTGCCCAGCGGGATACAGACGGCGGCATTGATGTAACCGAACTTGTTGTAAACGGTTGACTCGCAGGTGCCGCCGTCCATGAGTTTGCGCTGAAAGCGGAATCGCTTGTCGGCAGACCGCGCGCGTTCGGCGCAATCGACCAGGAACGCCGTGAGCGCCGGCGTGAAGATGCTCGCTCGGTCGCCCACACGTATGACGACACCATCGCCGGCGTTGACATCGGGCAAAATGCTGCTGGTCTCGATCGCAACGATATGCGTTTTGGCGGGGATCGTTTTTTTCACGCAAAGATGTTTTGCACCCTGAAGGCCCGCTTCCTCGGCGACCGTAAAGACGGCCATGACTTTTTTACCGACGTTGCGGCGAACCAGTTCATCCAGAATGGCCAGAACGGAAACACAGCCTATCACGTCATCACAGGCACGGCTGTAGAGCAGATCCTCTTTGAGGCGAAAGGCGGGAAGGTCCCACATGCCGGGATCGCCGCGGCGGACAGAACCGTTGACCGAAAGCCGTACGCGGCGGAAACGGCGTGATTTGTCGACCTTCTGATGGCGTACTATTCCTTTTACGGGCCCCTGCTGCGTATAGAACACTGCCTTTGCATTGGCGAAGTATTTGTCTTCGACGCCGCCATAAAACATCGCCGTCAGAGCACTGTTTTTTGAATCGCGCTCGGCGATGAAGCCCGGGTGATCCATGTGGGCGCAGAACGCAAACACGGGATTTTTATACCGCCGGCCATAGACCGCCAGGAGATTTCCGACTTCATCCTGCTGAACATCGATGCCGCGCTTCGCACAGAAATCCATGATGAACTGCCGGACAGCGTGCTCGCGATATGGGGCGGTGGGCTCAGAGAGCACCTGCTGCGCCAAATAGAGAATTCTTTGAGTCAATTGTGTCATTTGAGCATCTCTTCCAGGAGATCTGCGGCGATCCGAACGAGGCCGGGACAGACGTCGAAGCTGCCGGGGAGATTCGCCTTTTGCTGTCCCTCCGGGGTGCTCAGATCGAATCCCAAGAGGTCGCGGCAGTTGACGGCGGCTGCACGGCGTTTGAATTGTTCGATAAGCAAGCGGGTTTTGGCATACATTTCGGCTTTGGCGATCTTGTCAACTTGCGCAACTGCAAATCTCAGGCCGAGCACCATAATCGCGCCGCTTAGCGCGCCGCAAATATCCCCCTGGGCACCAATGCCGCCGCCGAAACCGGCGGCTATTTTCAGGGCGCACGCGCGGTCAAGGCCGAACCGAGCGCCATAGGTCGAAAGAATGGATTGAGAGCAGTTATAGCCGCTATTAAATGTTTGGACCGCCTGATCGGGTAGCGTCATAGATAATCCTTTCTATAAAGAGGCCTTCCACTGGTCCTGCAAAAGCTGCGCAATCGGTTGAATCGTTTTCTCGGAGAAATCGAATGACAGACCGGCGGCCTTAAAAAGCTGCGGTAAGGGCCGGCTGCCGCCAAGGACGAGCGCCTGTTTATAATCGAGCACGACACGCGAGTAGTCCTGTCTCGCCCGGCTCCAGACGCCGAGGGCGCCGACCTGGGCGATGCCGTATTCGATATAGTAGAATGGAACTTCGTAGAAGTGCAGAACGCGATGCCACCAAGCCGCCTGGATCTGTTCCAGACCGGACCAGTCAACGGCATCCGACCCGAATTGCCGGTTCAATTCGAGCCATTGCTGCCGACGCTGCCGTCGGGTATGCGAGGGGTTATCGTAAAGCCAATGCTGGAACGCATCTACGATCGCGATATGCACCAGCAGGCGTACGATCCGCTCGAAGGTGTCGCGCCACCAGCGCTTTTGCTGCGAAGGGTCGTAAAAGCGATCGAGGAAGGCCGCCGAAAGCAGTTCCATTGACATGGAGGCCACTTCGCAGAATTCCATAGGCGCATGACGATAAGCGAAGAGATCGTCATGGGCACAGGCCAGGGCATGGAAGGCATGGCCGCCCTCGTGCGTGAGGGTGCGCAAATCTGTATTGGCGCCGATGGCGTTCATAAAGATGAACGGCAGGCGCGATTCGTAGAGGGTGGATTGATAGCCGCCGGGGGCCTTGCCTCTGCGGCTTTCCAAATCGAGCAGGCCATGTTCAAGCATGGAGCGGAATTGCTCGCCGAACTCTGGCAATACACCGGTAAACATTTGTTGGATGCCGTTAACGAACTGAACCAAATCGTTGGCGGGTTTGAGCGGGGGCAATCCCCTGGGGTCGGCTTCAAGGTCCCATGGACGAAGCCCGAGCAAGGCCATGTCGGCGGCACGCCGCCCAAGAATCTCACGCTGCAGCGGGACGATATGACGCTGTATGGCCTGATGAAAGGCGCGGCAATCGGCAGGCGTATAATCGAAGCGATGATACTCCTTGAATTTGTATTCGCGATAGCTCGCAAACCCGGCATTAAGGGCGATCTGATGCCGCAGATGAATCATTTGATCGAAAATATCGTCCAGCGTGTCGGCCTTGGCCGCATAGGCGCCGGCGGTAGCGTCCCAAGCGCCCTGGCGAACGGCACGGTTCGGTTCCATCAGGAACCGTAACATCTGGGGCACGGGAAAATCTTTGCCGTCGAATTGTACGACCATACCGCCGATCACCTTTTGATACTCCTGCTTGAGCAGGGCTTCCTGCGTCTGCAAAGGGACGTTTTCGGAGCGAAAGAGACTTACATCTGTTTCCATGGCCCTGAAGTAAACGCCGTAGCGGTGCGCATCGAGCGGAAATTTTTGGTTCAGGTCGATGCATTTGCGGTCAAGCTGGTCCTCCAGGGGTCTGGCCGCCGGAACGACTTGTTCGATAAACTTCTTGTAAGCCTCGGCAATCTCGGGCTGGTCGGTGTGACAGGTCATTTCGATATAGAGGATGGATTGCTGCTGCGCTATGGCCGCCTCGACTTCGGAGCGGTCCAGGACGAACCGCTCGAACTGATCGGCGGAATCTATTACGCGGTCGAGCAGTCTCTGCAGCCAGGCGGTGACGTTTTCTTTTTTTGCCAGATCAATGCGTTCCGGCAAAAATGACCGCGGCTGAAAAGGTCTAAGCTCCGTTAAATTCCTGACGTTCATATCCGCGACATCCCTTCCGTTTATTCGGGATTATAGCAGGAACCAGCCGACGGTAAATAAGTGAAATGTTCAGTTTGGCAAGCACACAAAAAAAGGCCGCACGCCAGAGACGTGCGGCCCTTTCGATCGTTCACGCATCAACTATTCATAGAAGTTGGTTGCTTCGGTTTCGCCTACGTCACGTCCGAGCTGATCGGTCCTCATGAGGACCATGAAGCGAGCGTCGGCAGGCTTGACGGCCTTGACAACCACGCGCCATGTGGCCTTGGCCTTGGGTGCCAGGGTCGCCAGCGGAGCAAACGTCACCTTGCCGCCTTCGAAGGTGCCATTGGTGGCGCCAGAAGCGCTGACAAACTGCATCGTGTCTTCCAGATTGGCCGTAACGCGGACATTGGTGTCATGAGCCGTTCCCTGGTTGGTCACGGTGATGATGTAGGTCTCGTTCTGGCCGACAGCGATCGGGTCGGAGACGTCGATAACTTCAAGCAGAACAGCCGGAATACCCTTGATGGCAACCTGAGCGCTGGCGGATACGGCCTCGGCGCAAACGGCCGTGGCCTTTGCGGTGTTGGCGAAAGTGCCTTCATTGCCGGGGACATACGAGACCGAAACGGTCTTCTTGGCCTGCGGGGCCAGGGCGCCAACCTGCCATGTCACAACATTGCCGGCGACAATGCCGCCCTGCGTGGCCTTAATATCGGTGATGCCGGCGGGCAGCGTATCCGTCACGACGGTATTGTTGGCTGCGGCGTCGCCCTTGTTGGTGACGGTAATATCGTAACTTACCTGGCGGCCAAGATACTCGGATTGACGTCCGACCTTTTCAATGGCCAGAACCGGCTGGGTTACGACCGTGCTGGTGGTTTCGGACTGGGCCTTGAGATTGCCGTCCGCGGCCGCGAAGGCCTCGTTCTTGAAGGTACCGGTCTTGGCGGCCTTGGCCACGACGGTCTTGGAGATAGACTGCTGGGGCGCCATGTTGCCCAGAGGCATATCGATCACCTTCTTGCCGTCCTGCGTGGTCAGTCCGTCAGGCAGGGTATCCGTCAGACGAACGTTGGTGGCCGTCCCAGTGCCCTTGTTGGTAACGGTGAAGGTCAGCGGGATGGGGTCGCAAATCAGGACATTGGCCGGAGCCGTCTTGGCAATTGCCAGGGCGGGCTGAACGACCTGGGTCTTGGCGCAGGCCAGCATAATATAGGTGGCATCCGCACAAGTCTGTACCGTTCCAACCTGCGTGGCGGCGCCTTTGACGACAATCTTCTCAGTGGCGTTGGGGCCAAGCGTATTGAGCTTCCAGCTTACAACACGGCCTTCGAGCGTACCTTCCGGGCTTGAGCCGGCGTATTTATAATTTTCCGGCAAACGGTCTCGGACGAGGATGTCGCTCAGGGTCTGGCCCGTCAAATTGGTAACATTGATGACATAATCAAAGGGCTGATTGAGCTGCACGGTTTCCGGCATAACCTTTTCGATCCGCAGCGCACCGCAACCGGAACACAGATAATCCTGTGAAGCCCTGTTGACTGTCGAAACAGGAACCGGCGCCGGCTTGGGCGCTGGCTTTGCAACCGGCGCAGGAGCAGGAGCGGGAGCGGGTTGGGGCTCAGGCGGAGTGCAGCACGCAACTATCAGGACCGCCATGAGTGCACACATCATCGTCGTGATCACTTTCTTCATAAAAAACCTCCGTTTCAAAAAAATAAAGTTAAATAATTGAAATTACAGTTCGCTTCTACCTCTGGCCGGGGGGCCGCTGTGCTTGTCGCTTCCCGGCAACAAAGTACATTTTCCTATGCCATAAATCGAGATACTTTTCATAGAACATAAAAAAAAGTTTATCTTCGGATTGAAAATTGTCAACCCAAAAAAGATGTAAAAACATTGAAATGCAACTAAATCGGCTACAGCCGCAATGTCGTAATTTGCGTAGTAAAACTGAGTAAAAAACTATCTTGAAATTAATCAGAGATTGGTATTTGACCAGATCCGGTATTGAACTTATAATGTCGTTTTTGGATAGGTAAAGAGGCATGTCGGACTTTTTAATTGGCATTTCGATTGTACTTCTGGCCGCATTGGGTGTGATCTCCATCATTACGCTGCTTGTCCTGAACAAGAGCAGCAAGGAGTCAGCAGTGCAAAAAACTCTCATTTCCGTGTTGCAGCAGCAGGTTGAGGGTATCCGGTGCCAGCAGGAAACGCTGAACCAGTCACTGGAGAAGAGCCTGCGGAGCGGGCAGGAGAATATCAGCAGTTTTCTGAGCAGCAGTCAGCGGACGTTCGGGGAGCTGAAGGAGCAGATCGGCAAGCTGAAAGGCGACAGCGAACATCTCTTGCAAATCGGGGCCGATATCCGCACATTGCAGAATATTCTGAAGGCGCCGAAACTGCGGGGGCAGATGGGGGAGTTTTCGCTGGCATCGCTGCTGGGCCGAATTTTGCCTGCGGACAGTTTCAGCCTGCAGCATAGCTTTGCCAACGGCAAGATCGTGGATGCGATGATCCGGCTGCCTGACTTCGCGGTTTCGGTAGATGCCAAGTTCCCGCTGTCTGCTTTTGAGCAGATGATGGCGGCGGCGGATGAGAACGAGAAGGTGAGGCTGCGGCGGGTTTTCCAGGCGGATGTGACCAGGCATATCGACAAGATCGCGCAAAGCTATATCCTGCCGGAAGAGGGAACGCTGGATTTTGCATTGATGTATATCCCGGCGGAAAACGTATATTACGAGACGATCATCAAGTGCGATGGCGACCGGGCGGACCTGCTGGAGCATGCGATGAATCGCAAGGTGATCCCGGTGTCGCCGAACCTGCTGTACGCATACCTGATGACGATCGTCATGGGGCTGCACGGAATGCAGATCGAGAAAGAGGCGGCAGCGATCCGCGTGAACCTTCAAAAGCTGACGTCGGGGCTGGAAGGATTTGTCTGCGACTGGGATGTGCTGGGGCGGCACATGCGAAACGCTCAGGGCAAGTACGATGAGGGGCAAAGCAAGCTGATGCAGTTCAAGATGCAGATCGAGAACATTCAAAACCATTCGCCGGAACTGGAGTCACAGCCATGATCTATGCGGATCTTAAGGGCAAGCGGGTATTGGTGACGGGGTCGAGCAGCGGGATCGGTGCCGCGACAGCCGTGATGTTTGCCAAGCAGGGCTGCTTTGTCGGGGTGCATTATTTTCGAACGAAAGAAGGCGGGGAAAAGACGCTGGCCGACGTGCAGAAGCACGGCCGGGGGTGCCTGCTGAAGGCGGATATGCGGGATGAAGAGCAAGTCAGGGAGATGATGAGCCAATACGTCAAGGAGGCGGGCGGGCTGGACGTGCTGGTGAATAACGCCGGAACGCTGCTGGGGCGGGTGGATATCGAGGGGATGAGCATCGAGCATTTCAATGACGAGTTTGCCACAAATGTCCGCAGCGCGTTTTTGGGGGCGCGCGAAGGGCTGGAATATCTAAAGCAGAGCCGCGGGTGCATCGTCAATATCGGCTCGATCGCCGGGCATCACGGCGGAGGACCCGGCGGAGGCGTCTATGCGGCGGCCAAAGCGGCGGTGCATACGCTGACGATCGCCATGGCGAAGGAGTTCTCCAAGTACGGGATTCGGGTGAACAGTGTGCTGCCGGGCCTGATCGAGACGCGGTTCCATGAGAAATTCTCGAGCGCTGAACGCCGCAAGGCGGTCGCGAAGGAAACTCCGCTGGGGCGAAACGGAACGGCAGAGGACGTGGCCAAGGCGATCCTGTTTTTGTCGAGCAACGACGCCGCTGGCTTTATCACCGGCGAATACCTCGCCGTCAACGGCGGCCTCTACATGCGTGCGTAAAAAATCGTGAAATCACGGATTACAAAGAGGTTAAAAGCGGAAAAAGAAAAAATAAACGCTGATTGCGCTGTCTGCACTGATTTATAAATTTAAAAATCAGCGTCAATCAGCGGAATCAGTGTTTAAAAAGATGTGGACAATCCGCAAGTTCCGCGGCTAAACTATTCAAACAAGATTCCGAGTTCTGACTTTTTCTGCGGTTCGATGGCTTCGGGCTGCGTCCAGACGGCCAGTTTGAGACTTCTCCGGCAATCGCATTTTTCGCTGAACAGCATCCAATCCGTCTGCAACGTCTTTTCAATCAGTTCGATAGCATTGCCCGCGGCCTTGTTGAGGTTGCCGATGATCTCGGCCAGCAGGCTTGGTTTGTCCCTACCGGGCTCGTGCTCGCGCCAGCAGTCATAGTCGCTGACCAGCGCGATCAGCGCGTAGCACATCTGTGCCTCGCGGGCGAGTTTGGCCTCGGGCAAGGCCGTCATGCCGATCAGGTCGCCGCCCCACTGCCGGTGCATGTGCGACTCGGCGCAGGTCGAAAACTGCGGGCCCTCCATGCAGACATACGTGCCGTCCGCATGCGTGACCGTCGAAATCTGCTCGGCGGCCACCATCAGGCGCTCGCGCAGCCGCTGGCACGTCGGCTGCGCAAACTCCACGTGCACAGCGCCAAACTCGTCAAAGAAGCTGCTCTGTCTACGGAAGGTCTTGTCGATGAACTGGTCGACAAGCACCAGGTGTCCGGGTTCGATTTCCTGGCGAAGCGAACCAACGGCGCCCGAGGCGATCAGGGTGGTGACGCCCAGCGATTTAAGGGCAAAGATATTGGCGGCGTAAGGGACACGGCTGGGGTTGAATCGGTGGCCGGAGCCATGACGATTGAGAAAGGCGATGCGGTTTTTGCCAAGGTCGCCGAGCATGATGGGGCCGGAGGGTTTACCGAACGGCGTGTCCGGATGCTCCTGTGTTTTATGGCGAATATGTTCGGCCAGGGCGTCGCCCAGACCTGTGCCGCCAATGATGCCAACCAAGCGTTCCATCGCAATCCTTCCAGGTACGAGTTAAAAACAGGCACTGGCCAGGCTGAGCAGCCAGGGGCTCAGCAGCAATAGCGCGATGAGCGTAACGAGGACCGCCTTCCAGCGGGGCCGATCCAAAATAATGCCGACGATGCCGAAAACCAGGCCCAGCACGGCACTAAACATTAAGAGCAACACTCCAAGTGTGCCAAGTGGGTTGCCTCAGCCGGGACGGAAGACGAGCACAAGGGCAAACATTACGCCGGCAACAACCAACAGGTTGATGGCAATTTTTGTAAATCGCATATTCAAATCGTACAATCGGGGGCATTTTATGTCAACGCGATTCTTTGAGATAGCGGGTGTTGCCGACACGGCGGGTAAAACCGATCTTGTCCATGTAATCGAGCAAGGGGATGGCGAACTTGCGGGTGGTGTCGATGAGGTATTTGAAATCGACGCTTTCAAGCCGGCCGCTGCCCTTGCCTTTGACGTGCTCTGCTATGCGGGTCTTGGCCTGCTCGATGGCGTCGCGATGAAAATACATGCCCTGCTCGACACGGAAGAGCGTCTGGTGTTCGACCAGGAGCTTTAGATTTTTCTCGAGTGCCCCGCTGTCCAGCTTTAGCGCCAAACTGAGCTCATCGAGCGAGGGCGGGCTGAATAAGTTCTTCAGGAAGAGCGATTCCACTTGCTTGAGAGATTGCTGCTGCTGCAGATCGAGTTGCTCGCGATGAGCAGGCAATGCCAGCCGGTTCTTGACGACTTTTAGTTTATTCTCCTGCACCATGCGTTCGATGATGCCCTTGAGAACGGATCTGTTTTCGCTGAATTGAGCAAGCAGCGATTCTTCTTCGATGCCGGGGCTCTGGGGCGAGCGGCTGTGAAACTCAGCGACTTTGACAAGGAGCTTGCTTTCGTATTGAGCGAGCGTAGTTTTATGGATGAAGTATTCGCCATTTAAGGCTACGGCGGAACCGGAGACAACAAGTGCATCCAACACCGCTTCGACTTTGCGAGGCGATTGTTTGGAATCCGCGGCAATGTCAAGCGGCCTGGCAGCGGCTTGTGACGTATGACGGAGGCAGTATTCGACAAACGTCTCAGGTCGGCAAACCGCTTTCTCGCGAAGACGCAGGTCGTCCAAAACGTCCGGTTTGGGTTTGATGCGATGGTCAGAAGCGTCGATGATGAAGCCGCCCGCGATGGTGCGCATAGGGCTCAGGTCGCGCAGAATAAAGCGGTCGTTAGGACCGGCGACGAGCGGCTGCTCGGTGCGGAACTGGACTAGCATGGAGTTCTCACGCGACGCTTCTTCGAGCGGGTAGGCGGCGGCGGTCACTTCACTGGTGCCGGTGTGGAACTTGTATAGCCGGCCGTTCTTTAGCGGCTTGACGGAACTGTCCAGGAGCCGGACACTACACAGGAACCAATGTTGGGGTTTGAAAAACCCGCCGTTCGTAAGGACATCCCCCCTGCTGACACTTTGGGCGTCGATTTGCGGCAGGTTAATGGCGGCACACTGGCCGGAGCGGACGAGGTTGGAGTCTTTGCCATAGACTTGGATGGCCCGAATGCGGCTTTGGACGCCCGCGGGCAAGAGGGTCAATTCATCGCCGACGGAGGCCGAACCGCTTGCCGGAATGCCGCTAACGATGGTGCCAAAGCCTTTGAGCGAGAAGGCGCGTTCGATGGGCATGCGGAAGATGCCTTCGACATCGCGCGGCCGCACGCGGCCGATCAGGTCCTTCAGTGATTTGTAGAAATTATCAAAACCTTCGCCGGTGATGTTGGAAAGCGGGCAGATGGAGGCATTTTCCAGAAAAGTGCCGCGCAGAAACAACCTGAGTTCATCCTGTACCTGTTTGAGGCGATCCGGCGTAACGATATCGATTTTGGTCATAGCCACAAGCCCGTGCTGAACGCCCAGCAGCGTCAGGATGTCGAAATGTTCGCGGGTCTGCGGCATGATGCCGTCATCGGCGGCGACCACGAAGATAACGCCGTCGATCCCGGTGGCGCCGGCGACCATGGTCTTGATGAAATTCTCGTGGCCGGGCACATCGACGATGCCGACCTCGAGATCGCCCAGGCGGCACGGCGCAAAGCCCAGTTCGATGCTCATGCCGCGTTCTTTTTCCTCTTTGAGGCGGTCGGTCTCGCAGCCGGTGAGCAGACGGACAAGGGCGGTCTTGCCGTGGTCAATGTGACCGGCGGTGCCAAGGGTAACATTAATCTGGGCGATGGCGGTTGTCATGGTCAGGCCAGTGTTTGAGTGAATGCTTCGATGACGATCTGCAGGTCGCCATCGAGCAGGGTTCGCGGATCGAGCAGAAGTTTTTCGTCATGGATCCGCGCAAAGACGGGCGTTTTGTGTTGGCGAAGGCGCTTGGCTAATTCCATGCTGCTGAATTTATCGACTGTGACCGCGATAAGGCGCGTGGGCAGGTTTTGCGCAGGCAATGAACCGCTGCCAGTTTCGGAAAAGCCGTCGAGAAGTTCGACCTCCGCAGCCGGGCAGGCCTTTTTAAGTTTTGCGGCAAGGTCCAGGGCCTGGGCGCTAATGGACTCAAGCGGTCTTAGCAGCATTTGCAGCGTGGGGACCTCATTCAAGGCGGTTTGCTCATTCAGGAAGAGCTTGAGCGTCGCCTCGAGCGCGGCCAGTGTGAGCTTATCCACGCGAACAATGCGGGCAAACTGGTTCTTGCGGGCCTTTTGAATGATCGCCGCTCGCCCGAGAATGATCCCCGCCTGTGGTCCGCCGATGAGTTTATCGCCGCTGCTGGTGATGACATCGGCGCCCGCCTGGACGGATTCGAGCAGAGTGGGTTCCTTTTCAAAGCCATATTTCGAGAAATCAATCAGGGACCCGGCGCCGACATCGTCAAAGAGGACGAGGTTTTTGGAGTGGGCCAGTTCGACCAGGTCCCCAAGCGGCACCTCGCTGGTAAAGCCCACGACCTTATAATTGCTCGGATGCACCCGCAGGATCGCGGCGGTGTTTTCGGTAATGGCGTTTTCATAATCGCGCAGATGCGTTTTGTTGGTGGTGCCGACCTCGACGAGCTTTGCCCCGCTGAATGCCATCACGTCCGGCAGGCGGAAGGAGCCGCCGATCTCGACAAGCTGACCGCGCGAGACGATGACCTCTTTGCCGCAGGCAATGGTGTTGAGGATGAGCGCCGTGGCGGCGGCGTTGTTGTTGACGACCATGGCGGCAGGCGCGCCGGTCAGGATCTGCAGAAGCTGCTCGACGCGTTCGTCACGGCGGGAGCGTTTGCCGTCTTCAATACCTACCTGAAGCAGCGAATAGCCGGCCAGTTCCTGCTGGATCTGCCGCATGGCCGCCGCAGGAAGAACCGCCCTGCCGAGCCCGGTATGCAGGATAATTCCGGCGGCGTTGACGACTTTTTGATAATGTGTTTTTGAGAACTCGGTTATACGAGAGACGGCCAGGTCGATCACGCAGCGTTCGATGTCTTGGCAGTCGTTTGTGCCGTCGAGGATCGACTGGCGCGTTTCGGCGATGGCGCGGCGGATCATTTCAACGGCGACGAGCCTTGAACAACAGCCAAGGCACTGCTGGAGACGGCTGTCCTGAAGGACGGCATCGACGGATGAAATCTGCCGGAGTTGCTGCTGTTGTGAATGCCCCATATCAGGCCTTTTCATTGAAAGCTTTTGAGTAATGGTTGAGTTTAAGGTGCGATCGACACGACCACCGGTGTGCTGCCTCACCCAGGCGCCGAAGCGCGGCTCTCCCACACTCCGACAATATCGCTGGCGACAGAGACGGAGGCGACCTGTGAAAGACGGGTCCGGGAAGCGGTTTCCTCGACCAGCGACGTGGCGTGCTGCGTCATCCATCCGGCAGGGTCGGCCAGGTAGGCATTGGCCTCATCGATATTGATGGCATCCCTGACAAACCACTGATGAAGCAGGAGCGAGGGGAAATTGACGCATCGGCGGGCACACACATCCTGGAGCAGTTCGGGGCCGATCGCAGGATCAAAGACCAGGGGCGTGAGTTTGAAGGTATGGATGCTTCCATCGGCCATGAGGTATTGGACGCGGTCGCGATGCGACATGATGGGCCATGTGCCGGCAAAAATGGAATTGCCGAAACCATCCAGGGCGGTGTTGTAGATGTAGTCGACCGGGGCCACGCCGGACTTTTGCCAGCAGTTCTGAAAGCTGTCATAATCGAAATAGACCTGGCCGGAAGTCTGTCTTGTTACGGCCGGTTTCATTGAAGGGCAAAAGAAGACGCTGCCTTCGTTTGAAGGCACAGGCAGCACATCGGAACTCATCAAATAGCCCAAATTCACGACGCGATTCCTGGCCTCTTGGGCATAAGCCGCCCACGCAACATGGTAATCGCCCGGAACGAGCAGATCGTCATGGTCGTGGGCATAAACGAAAAGACCCTGCCCGATGGAGTGCAGATTCGTGCCGCAAACGACCTGACGGGACTGTTCGCGCGATCTTCCGAGGGATGGCACGAGAATGGAAATCAGAATTGCTATAATCGAGATCACGACCAGCAATTCGATTAAGGTAAAACCGGCTTTTTTGATAAACCTGGGAAACACCATTCATGGCTCCTTTGGTCGTAATCCATTATCCTATTTGGGGCAAAAAAATCAAAAGAATTACTAACTCAAACTGACCGAATTTTAGGCCGCCAAGAGTTTTTCCAAGCGGCGGATAACAGTTTTTTCATGGCTATAGTTGATCACATTCTGAACCTCCTGACGCCAGATGATCTGGTGCATCCGGGCTTTGAGTTGACTCATC